>NZ_JAPEPB010000001.1:5426363-5735681 GCF_026340565.1 Kitasatospora sp. NBC_01287 | reverse complement strand
GTTCCTCGTCGCCGCGACCCAGAACCCGCTGGAGTACGAGGGCACCTACCCGCTGCCCGAGGCCCAGCTCGACCGCTTCCTGCTGAAGCTGGTGCTGCCGCTGCCCGACCGCGAGCAGGAGTTCCAGGTCCTCAGCCGGCACGCCGCCGGGTTCGACCCGCGCGACCTGCACGCGGCCGGGGTGCGCCCGGTGGCCGGCCCCGCCGACCTGGCCGCCGCCCGCGCCGCGATCGCCCGGCTCACCGTCTCCCCCGAGGTGCTCGCCTACATCGTCGACCTCTGCCGGGCCACCCGGCAGTCGCCCTCGCTCTCGCTGGGCGTCTCCCCGCGAGGCGCGACCGCCCTGCTCAACACCTCCCGGGCCTGGGCCTGGCTGGCCGGACGCGACTACGTCACCCCGGACGACGTGAAGGCGCTGGCCCTGCCGACCCTGCGGCACCGGGTCCAGCTGCGTGCCGAGGCCGAGATGGAGGGGGTCACCGCCGACACGGTCATCCAGGCCGTACTCGCCCAGACGCCGGCTCCCCGCTGAACCCAGGCCGGGAAGCGCGGCGAGACCGCGCCCGGTCCCGCCGCCGCCAGATCCACCGCGTCCTTTAGGAGTCCACCGTGGCCCTCACCGGCCGTACCGCCCTCCTCGCCGCCCTCGGCAGCCTGGTGGTCGGGCTCCTGCTGCCCTCGTGGACCGGGATCGCTGCCGTCAGCGGCGCCCTGCTGCTCGGGGTCCTGGTCGACCTGCTGCTCGCCGCCCCCGTCCGCCGCCTGCGGCTGGAACGCGCGGGCGACAGCTCGGTGCGCCTCGGCGAGCCCGCCACCATCACGCTGACCGTCGTCAATCCGTCCGGCCGGTCGCTGCGGGCCGGACTGCGGGACGCCTGGCCACCCTCCGCCTTCCAGCCGGGCACCGAGCTGGCGGCCTCCCGGCACACCCTGCGCGTGCCACCCGGCGAACGCCGCAGGATCACCACCGAACTGCGCCCCACCCGGCGCGGTGACCACCAGGCCCACCGGGTGACGGTCCGCTCGCACGGCCCGCTCGGCCTGGCGGGGCGTCAGGGCTCGCGCCAGGTCCCGTGGACCCTGCGCGCGCTGCCGCCCTTCACCAGCCGCAAGCACCTGCCCTCGCGGCTGGCCCGGCTGCGCGAACTGGACGGCCGTACCTCGCTACTGACCCGCGGCCAGGGCACCGAGTTCGACAGCCTGCGCGAGTACCTGCCGGGCGACGACGTGCGCTCGATCGACTGGCGGGCCAGCGCGCGCCGCAACACGGTCGCCGTGCGCACCTGGCGGCCCGAGCGCGACCGGCACATCCTGATCGTGCTCGACACCGGCCGCACCTCGGCCGGCCGGGTCGGCGACGCCCCTCGGCTGGACGCCGCCCTGGACGCGGCGCTGCTGCTCACCGCGCTGGCCACCAAGGCCGGCGACCGCGTGGACCTGCTCGCCCACGACCTGCGACCGCGCGGCACGGTGCTGGGCCGATCCGCCACCGACGTACTGCCCGCCGTCACCCACGCGATGGCTCTGCTGGAACCGGCCCTGGTCGAGACCGACCTGCGGGCGCTCACCGCGACAGTCCTGCGGCTCGCCCCGCGCCGCTCACTGATCGTCCTGCTCACCGGCCTGGACGCCGGTCCCGCCGAGGACAGCCTGCTGCCACTGCTGCCCCAACTCACCAAGCGGCACCAGGTGGTGATCGCCGCCGTGGCCGATCCGCGGCTGACCGAGCTGGCCGCGGGCCGCGGCACCCTGCCCGCCGTCTACGGCGCGGCGGCCGCCGAGCAGACCCGGGCCGACCGCCGCGCGGTCGCCGACCGGCTCACCCGGCTCGGTGCCACCGTCCTCGACGCCCCGCCGACCGCGCTGCCTCCGGCACTCGCCGACGCCTACCTGGCCCTGAAGGCGGCCGGGCTGCTCTAGCCCAGGCCGGCCAGGCTCCCGCAGGCACCCGTACTGCTGGTGCCGGTGCGGATCAGTCGTGCTGCGGCTTGACCCAGACGTGCGCGGTCGCCGCGTCGCTCTCCTCGGTCAGCTCCGCCACCGCCGTCAGCCACTCCGTGATCCCCTGCGAGAGCGCGGTCGCGGACGACTTGTCCCCGTGGAACGCCTCGCGCGCCGCCTGGTAGGCGAACCACCGCTCGACATGAGCCAGCCAGGCTTCCTCGCTGGGCGCGAAGTGCATCGTCACCCGCGGGTGGGCGCGCAGCCAGTTCACCACCGTCGGGGACTTGTGGGTGAAGTAGTTGTCGCAGATCAGGTGCAGCTCGCCGCTCTCCGGCAGATCCCGCTCCAGCTGTGACAGGAAGCGGCGGAACTCCACCCCGCGCCGCCGCCGGTGCAGCGTGCCGAGCACCTGCTCACGGGTGCTCCCCAGGCTCGCGAGCAGCCCCTCGACGGACGCCGGCAGCGGCTCCTCGCTCCGCTCCCGCAGCTCCTCACGGAGCTTGGGACGGAGCATCGTGTCCGCGTCCACCCGCAGCACCAGTA
The DNA here is from genome assembly GCF_026340565.1 of Kitasatospora sp. NBC_01287. Taxonomy (NCBI): domain Bacteria; kingdom Bacillati; phylum Actinomycetota; class Actinomycetes; order Kitasatosporales; family Streptomycetaceae; genus Kitasatospora; species Kitasatospora sp. NBC_01287. The sequence continues at coordinate 5,733,194 of NZ_JAPEPB010000001.1, read as the reverse complement.
CCCGCTCGGGTGGCGCCAGGTACATCGCGGCGACCTCGTGCGAGGTCTCCATGGTGAAGGGGTCGGTGGCCAAGCCGAACGGCTCGGGACGCGGTTGGGGTTCGGGGCGGGCCTTGGGGCCGGGGCGTGCCATAGGTCGATCGTAACGGCCGATACCGTCGCCCCCGACCAGGCCGTGAACGCGAAGAAGCCCCCAGCCGAAAGGCTGGGGGCTTCTCCTGAATGATTGTTCGGCGGCGTCCTACTCTCCCACAGGGTCCCCCCTGCAGTACCATCGGCGCTGTAAGGCTTAGCTTCCGGGTTCGGAATGTAACCGGGCGTTTCCCTCACGCTATGACCACCGAAACACTATGAAACTATCGGCCGCACCACACCCGTGACCAACGGTGTGGGGTCGTTGTTTCAGAACAACACAGTGGACGCGAGCAACTGAGGACAAGCCCTCGGCCTATTAGTACCGGTCAGCTCCACCCATTACTGGGCTTCCACATCCGGCCTATCAACCCAGTCGTCTACTGGGAGCCTTACCCTCTCAAGGAGGTGGGAGTGCTCATCTCGAAGCAGGCTTCCCGCTTAGATGCTTTCAGCGGTTATCCCTCCCGAACGTAGCCAACCAGCCATGCCCTTGGCAGGACAACTGGCACACCAGAGGTTCGTCCGTCCCGGTCCTCTCGTACTAGGGACAGCCCTTCTCAACACTCCTACGCGCACAGCGGATAGGGACCGAACTGTCTCACGACGTTCTAAACCCAGCTCGCGTACCGCTTTAATGGGCGAACAGCCCAACCCTTGGGACCTACTCCAGCCCCAGGATGCGACGAGCCGACATCGAGGTGCCAAACCATCCCGTCGATATGGACTCTTGGGGAAGATCAGCCTGTTATCCCCGGGGTACCTTTTATCCGTTGAGCGACGGCGCTTCCACAAGCCACCGCCGGATCACTAGTCCCTGCTTTCGCACCTGCTCGACCCGTCGGTCTCACAGTCAAGCTCCCTTGTGCACTTACACTCAACACCTGATTGCCAACCAGGCTGAGGGAACCTTTGGGCGCCTCCGTTACTCTTTAGGAGGCAACCGCCCCAGTTAAACTACCCACCAGACACTGTCCCTGATCCGGATCACGGACCCAGGTTAGACATCCAGCACGACCAGAGTGGTATTTCAACGTCGACTCCACGACAACTGGCGTTGCCGCTTCAAAGTCTCCCACCTATCCTACACAAGCCGAACCGAACACCAATATCAAGCTATAGTAAAGGTCCCGGGGTCTTTCCGTCCTGCTGCGCGAAACGAGCATCTTTACTCGTAATGCAATTTCACCGGGCCTATGGTTGAGACAGTCGAGAAGTCGTTACGCCATTCGTGCAGGTCGGAACTTACCCGACAAGGAATTTCGCTACCTTAGGATGGTTATAGTTACCACCGCCGTTTACTGGCGCTTAAGTTCTCAGCTTCGCCTGGTCGAAACCAAGCTAACCGGTCCCCTTAACGTTCCAGCACCGGGCAGGCGTCAGTCCGTATACATCGCCTTACGGCTTCGCACGGACCTGTGTTTTTAGTAAACAGTCGCTTCTCGCTGGTCTCTGCGGCCACACCCAGCTCAGAGAGCAAGTCTCCTCACCAGACATGGCCCCCCTTCTCCCGAAGTTACGGGGGCATTTTGCCGAGTTCCTTAACCATAGTTCACCCGAACGCCTCGGTATTCTCTACCTGACCACCTGAGTCGGTTTGGGGTACGGGCCGCCATGAAACTCGCTAGAGGCTTTTCTCGACAGCATAGGATCATCCACTTCACCACAATCGGCTCGGCATCAGGTCTCAGGCTATAGTTGTGCGGATTTGCCTACACAACGCCCTACACCCTTACCCCGGGACTACCACCGCCCGGGCTGGACTACCTTCCTGCGTCACCCCATCGCTCACCTACTACCCTGTTGGATCAGCGGCTCCACCACGTCCCTTCGTCCGAAGACTCCAGGCCGGCTTCACGGCTTTAGCATCCAGAGGTTCGACGTTGGCGCTTCAAAGCGGGTACGGGAATATCAACCCGTTGTCCATCGACTACGCCTGTCGGCCTCGCCTTAGGTCCCGACTTACCCTGGGCAGATCAGCTTGACCCAGGAACCCTTGGTCAATCGGCGCAAGAGTTTCCCACTCTTGTATCGCTACTCATGCCTGCATTCTCACTCGTATCCCGTCCACGACTCGATTCCTCGGCCGCTTCACCCGGAACACGACGCTCCCCTACCCATCCACAGCGCCGTTGGACGTATTCTGTGAATGACACGACTTCGGTGGTGTGCTTGAGCCCCGCTACATTGTCGGCGCGGAATCACTTGACCAGTGAGCTATTACGCACTCTTTCAAGGGTGGCTGCTTCTAAGCCAACCTCCTGGTTGTCTCTGCGACTCCACATCCTTTCCCACTTAGCACACGCTTAGGGACCTTAGTCGGTGTTCTGGGCTGTTTCCCTCTCGACCATGGAGCTTATCCCCCACAGTCTCACTGCCACGCTCTCACTTACCGGCATTCGGAGTTTGGCTAAGGTCAGTAACCCGGTGAGGCCCATCGCCTATCCAGTGCTCTACCTCCGGCAAGAAACACGTGACGCTGCACCTAAATGCATTTCGGGGAGAACCAGCTATCACGGAGTTTGATTGGCCTTTCACCCCTAACCACAGGTCATCCCCCAGGTTTTCAACCCTGGTGGGTTCGGTCCTCCACGCGGTCTTACCCGCGCTTCAACCTGCCCATGGCTAGATCACTCCGCTTCGGGTCTTGGGCATGCAACTCAAACGCCCTATTCGGACTCGCTTTCGCTACGGCTACCCCACACGGGTTAACCTCGCTACACACCGCAAACTCGCAGGCTCATTCTTCAAAAGGCACGCAGTCACGGCCCGCCGAGAAAACTCGACGAACGACGCTCCCACGGCTTGTAGGCACACGGTTTCAGGTACTATTTCACTCCGCTCCCGCGGTACTTTTCACCATTCCCTCACGGTACTATCCGCTATCGGTCACCAGGGAATATTTAGGCTTAGCGGGTGGTCCCGCCAGATTCACACGGAATTTCTCGGGCTCCGTGCTACTTGGGAAAAGCTCAAGTGAGCCGCACAGATTTCGTCTACGGGGGTCTTACCCTCTACGCCGGACCTTTCGCATGTCCTTCGACTATCCATACGGTTTCTGACTCACCCAGCCGCCGGCAGACGACTGAAGAACTCTCCCACGACCCCGAAGTGGCAACCCCTGCCGGGTCTCACACCACTACGGTTTAGCCTCATCCGGTTTCGCTCGCCACTACTCCCGGAATCACGGTTGTTTTCTCTTCCTGCGGGTACTGAGATGTTTCACTTCCCCGCGTTCCCTCCACATACCCTATGTGTTCAGGTATGGGTGACAGCCCATGACGACTGCCGGGTTTCCCCATTCGGACACCCCCGGATCAAAGCTCGGTTGACAGCTCCCCGGGGCCTATCGCGGCCTCCCACGTCCTTCATCGGTTCCTGGTGCCAAGGCATCCACCGTGCGCCCTTAAAAACTTGGCCACAGATGCTCGCGTCCACTGTGCAGTTCTCAAACAACGACCAGACACCCACCCTCAACACCCGAAGGCATCTCAAGTAGGACCGGCACTGAGACAACGGAAACCCATTCCCTCAGGACCCAACAACGTGCCCGACACACCAGACTCACAGTTACGCTTTCCACGCCGAAGCAGTACTCACGAACCATCACCCAGTGTGCCGAATAGTCAACGTTCCACCCATGAGCAACCAATCCGAGGCATTCGCTCGGATCTGGCCATGTGCTCCTTAGAAAGGAGGTGATCCAGCCGCACCTTCCGGTACGGCTACCTTGTTACGACTTCGTCCCAATCGCTGGTCCCACCTTCGACGGCTCCCTCCCAAGGGTTAGGCCACCGGCTTCGGGTGTTACCGACTTTCGTGACGTGACGGGCGGTGTGTACAAGGCCCGGGAACGTATTCACCGCAGCATGCTGATCTGCGATTACTAGCAACTCCAACTTCATGGGGTCGAGTTGCAGACCCCAATCCGAACTGAGGCCGGCTTTTTGGGATTCGCTCCACCTCACGGTATCGCAGCCCTTTGTACCGACCATTGTAGCACGTGTGCAGCCCAAGACATAAGGGGCATGATGATTTGACGTCGTCCCCACCTTCCTCCGAGTTGACCCCGGCAGTCTCCTGTGAGTCCCCATCACCCCGAAAGGCATGCTGGCAACACAGAACAAGGGTTGCGCTCGTTGCGGGACTTAACCCAACATCTCACGACACGAGCTGACGACAACCATGCACCACCTGTATACCGACCACAAGGGGGCGCCCATCTCTGGACGTTTCCGGCATATGTCAAGCCTTGGTAAGGTTCTTCGCGTTGCGTCGAATTAAGCCACATGCTCCGCTGCTTGTGCGGGCCCCCGTCAATTCCTTTGAGTTTTAGCCTTGCGGCCGTACTCCCCAGGCGGGGAACTTAATGCGTTAGCTGCGGCACCGACGACGTGGAATGTCGCCAACACCTAGTTCCCAACGTTTACGGCGTGGACTACCAGGGTATCTAATCCTGTTCGCTCCCCACGCTTTCGCTCCTCAGCGTCAGTAATGGCCCAGAGATCCGCCTTCGCCACCGGTGTTCCTCCTGATATCTGCGCATTTCACCGCTACACCAGGAATTCCGATCTCCCCTACCACACTCTAGCCTGCCCGTATCGAATGCAGACCCGGGGTTAAGCCCCGGGCTTTCACATCCGACGCGACAGGCCGCCTACGAGCTCTTTACGCCCAATAATTCCGGACAACGCTCGCACCCTACGTATTACCGCGGCTGCTGGCACGTAGTTAGCCGGTGCTTCTTCTGCAGGTACCGTCACTTGCGCTTCTTCCCTGCTGAAAGAGGTTTACAACCCGAAGGCCGTCATCCCTCACGCGGCGTCGCTGCATCAGGCTTTCGCCCATTGTGCAATATTCCCCACTGCTGCCTCCCGTAGGAGTCTGGGCCGTGTCTCAGTCCCAGTGTGGCCGGTCGCCCTCTCAGGCCGGCTACCCGTCGTCGCCTTGGTAGGCCATTACCCCACCAACAAGCTGATAGGCCGCGGGCTCATCCTGCACCGCCGGAGCTTTACACCAACCCCCATGCGGAGGAAGGTCATATCCGGTATTAGACCCCGTTTCCAGGGCTTGTCCCAGAGTGCAGGGCAGATTGCCCACGTGTTACTCACCCGTTCGCCACTGATCCACCCCGAAGGGCTTCACCGTTCGACTTGCATGTGTTAAGCACGCCGCCAGCGTTCGTCCTGAGCCAGGATCAAACTCTCCGTGAATGATTACCCGGCCCCGTCATCAACAGAGCCGGTTCACACCCGCGTTGAGCGGCACGACAACCACCGGAATAGGGCGGCCCCGTGCACTGCGTCCTCGCTGTGTCTTACTTCAAAAGGAATCTCCAACCCCCACCAAACGGTGAAGGCCGGGGATGTCAACATATCTGGCGTTGACTTTTGGCACGCTGTTGAGTTCTCAAGGAACGGACACTTCCTTCAAGCCGCTCTCGCAAGCTCTCCGGGCATTCGTTTCAGTTACTGCGTTCTTTCGTGTTCTCAGCCTATCAGATCCGATTCGCACCGTTTTACCGGCCGCTTTCTTCTCCGAATTCCCACTGAGGGGATTTCCTTCGGCTTACCGGAAGAGCTTATCAAAGCCTCTGCAGTGGTTTTACCTCGGGAGTTTGACTTGCCGGGCCGCATCCATGGACGCTTCGCCTCGGCATGCCGTGTCGTAGACACTAGCGCTCGTTCAGGTCTGATGTCCAGTCCGAGCTAACCGTTCTAATCTACTAGCCGGTCCGACCCGTGTCAACGGTTCTTGCGGCATGTGGAGAAGACTACCAGGTCAGCGGGGGTCAGGCCGCCACCGGTTGGAGGTCGGCGCGGTCGGACGCGGCGACGTCGCCGGTCTCGCCCGTGGCGGCGGCGCGGCGGCCGAGCACCAGGGCGTAGAGCAGGAAGAGCGTCTCGGCGGTGGCACCGATGGCGACCCGGGCCCAGGTGGGGAGGCCGGAGGGAGTGACGAAGGCTTCGAGCAGGCCGCTGACGAAGAGGACCGCGGTCAGGCCCATGGCCATGCCGATGGTGGCGCGACCCTGCTCAGCCAGGGCCACGCCGCGCGGGCGCGGGCCGGGGTCGATCACGGTCCAGCCCAGGCGCAGGCCGAGGCCGGCGGCGACGAAGACGGCGGTGAGTTCGAGCAGGCCGTGCGGCAGGAGCAGGCCGAGGAATAGGTCGAGCCGGCCCGCGGAGGCCATCAGCCCGATGCCGATGCCGAGGTTGAGGATGTTCTGGGCCAGCACGTAGAGCACCGGCAGGCCCAGGAAGACGCCGAAGACCAGGCACTGGGTGGCGACCCAGGCGTTGTTCGTCCAGACCTGAGCGGCGAAGGAACTGGCCGGGCGGTCGGAGTAGTAGGCCTGGTAGGCGCCGCCGGGGCGGGTCATCTCGCGCAGTTGGGCGGGGGTGGCCAGACTGTCGCGGACCTCCGGGTGGCTGGCCACCCACCAGGCGATCAGCGCGGCACCGAGCAGCGAGACCAGGGCGATGGGGAGCCACCAGCGGCGGGAGCGGTACAGGGCCGCGGGGAAGCTGACCGCGAAGTAGCGGCCCACCTCGCGCCAGCCCGTGGCTCGGCGGCCGGTGACGGCGTTGCGGGCCCGGGCCACCAGAGTGGTCAGCCGGCCGACCAGGGCCGGGTCGGGAGCCGTGGCCTGGACCCTGGCCAGGTGGCCGGTGACCCGCTGGTAGCGGGCGACCAGCTCGTCGGCCTCCTCGCCGGTGAGCCTGCGCCGCTTGCTCAGGGTCTCCAGGCGCGCCCACTCCGCCTGGTGGGCGGCGACGAAGACGTCCAGATCCATGCGGGTCACTCCAAGGTGGCTGCGGCGGCGCGGGGCAACGACTGGGGTCAGCTTGCCAGAGCCGGTCCGGGGCGGAACGGCCCTTCCCTGCCCTCCGCCCGCCCTTCCCTGGCTTTCGGGACGCCCCGTATGTTGGGCCCGAAGAAGATCGGGGGTCGGGCGCTCGCCCTGCTCCGTGACATCGGATCGAGTGGAACGGGCTGATGCGGTGAGCGACCTGGTGACGGGGGAGGCCGTCGTCCTCGGGCTGCGGGCGGCGAAGCTGCCGAGTCGGGCCCTGGCCGTCCTGCTCGACCTGGTGGTGCAGTTCGCGGCGTTCTTCCTGGTCTCCCTGCTGCTGCTGACGCTGCTGACCGACCTGGACGGTGCGGCGGCAGCGGCGTTGGTGATCTGCCTCATGGTGTTCTTCCTGGTCGCGGTCCCCGTGCTGGTCGAGACGCTCTCCCGGGGGCAGTCGCTCGGCAAGGCCGCGCTGGGACTGCGGGTGGTGCGGGTCGACGGCGGCCCCGCGGGCTTCCGGCACGCGCTGGTGCGGGCTCTGGTGGGGGTCTTCGAGATCATCCTGCTGACCGGTGTGCCCGCCGCGATCACCTCACTGGTCTCCTCCGACGGACGCCGGCTGGGCGACCTCTTCGCGGGCACCCTGGTGGTGCGGGAGCGGGTGCCGGAGACGGCCGCGCCCGGGCTGCCCGTCGCGCCGCCGCCGCAGGTGCTGCACGCGCTGGGGCCGGACCTGGTCCGGCTCGACCTGTCGGCCGTGCCCACCGGCCTCTGGCTGGCGATCCGTCAGCTACTGGGCCGGTCAGGCCAGTTGGACGACCAGGTGGCATTCGGGATGGCGCAGCGGCTGGCCGGCGACGTGGCGGCGCGGACCGGCTGGCCGGTCCCGGCCGGGCTGCACCCGGCGCTCTACCTGGGCGCGGTGCTGACCGAGCGGCAGCGGCGGGAGTGGCAGCGTACGAGCGGTCAGAGCGCCGTGCCCGCTGGACCTCAGCCGCTCGCGGCTCCGCAGCCGCCCACCGGGGCGTGGCCACCGCCGGCCGCCTTCTCCGCGCCGGCCGGCCCCGTGGCCCCGCCCCCGCCGCCAGCGTCCGGCGGCGGTGGGTTCACCCTGCCCGGCTGAGTCAGTCCCGATCGGGCCACGGGTTCGGCGGGTTCTCCAGCTCCTCCAGCTCGATGCCCGGAGCCGCGAGCAGGACGTCTCCCGCGAGGTGCACCTCCCGCTGCTCGCCCGTCTCCAGGTCGGCCACCTGGTAGCGCTCCACCAGCAGCGGTCCGCTGTCGGTGGGGTGCTGCTCCAGGCCGCCCAGGGTCCAGCCCTGGTCGAAGGTCCGCGGCGCCAACGCTGAGCCGCCGAAGGCGACCAGCCGCACCCGCGCGCTCGCGCCCTCGGCCAGCCGCAGCAGCCGGGCGGTGGCGATCAGGAAGGCGGGCGAGTCACCGGCGAAGCCGTGCGCCCGGTCGTGTCCTTCGGTGGCCGAGTCGCCGGTCGGATCCGCCGGGTCGGTGCGCACCCAGGCCACGCCGTCCACCGCTCCCCCGCGCACCTGCCAGCCGCCGGAGCGCAGTTCCAGCCGCAGTGGCCGGGCCCGGGAGTCGAGCGTGAGGTCGACGGTGCCCAGTGGAGTGCCGTCTGGCGCGTAGGACTTGCCGACGTAGCGCCAGCCCGCCGGGCCGGGCGCGCAGCTGAACCGCTCCTCGCCGAGGGGTGTGCCGTCGTGCGGGTCGTGGAGGGAGTAGCGGCCGTTGGGCATGGCCCGAAGCCTACGTGCAACCTAATCGCGGGCCGGCCGCATCAGGGGGGCGGACGGCGCGGGGAGCGCGTCGGGGAGAGAGGTGGCCGTCGATGGCCGAAGACGCACGGGACGCGGAGTTCACCAACTTCGTGGCCGCACGGGCGGGGTGGTTACGAAAAGTGGCCTACCTGCTGTGCGGGGACTGGCACCGGGCGGACGACCTGGTGCAGGAGACCATCACCAAGCTGTACACGTCCTGGGGCCGGGTCTCCCGGGCCGACAACATGGACGGCTACGCGCGGCGGGTGCTGGTGAACATTTTCCTGGCCGAGCAGCGCTCCGGGTGGGGGCGGTGGGTCGCCCGGCTGCGCGGCGAGCCGGAGCCCTCACTGGAGCGGCCCGCCTCCGTACCGGACCTGGAGGCCGCGCTGGACCTGCGGCAGGCACTGTCCGCGCTGCCGCCCAGGCAGCGGGCGGCGGTGGTGCTCCGCTACCACTGCGACCTGTCGGTGGAGCAGACGGCCGAGGCGCTCGGCTGCTCCGTCGGGAACGTCAAGAGTCAGACCTCGCGCGGCCTGGGTGCGCTGCGCAACAAGCTCGGCGGCCCGCTGGCCGTCGCTTCTCCCGAGGGGATCGTCCGATGAGCGGCACAGAGGAAGAACTGACGGTCAGGCTGGCCCGGTTGGCCGACGGGGAGGCGCCCCACAGCACGGTGAGCGCAGGCGCGGCGATCCGGATGGGCCGCTCACGCCGGGTACGGCGGCGGCTGTCGGCGGTCGGTGCGGTCACCGCGGTGGCGGTCGCCGCGACGGGTCTGGTGACCGCTCTGCCCGAGCCGCGGCACGGCACGGTGACAGGCTCCGCCGCCGGCGGGACGACAGTCCAGGCCGCCGGCGACATCGCCAGTGATCCACTCGTCTCGCACGCGGAGTTCGGCTGGCTGCCGACCCAGTTCGCGGGCCTCAGCTACCAGGCGAGTCCGGCGAATCCGACCGGTGATACGCCCCAGTTCACCCGGGCGAACGGGAAGCACGGCGATGATGGTTTCACCACGATGCTCCTGTGGCTGACGGTCTACGGCAAGGGCGCGACGCCGCCGCTGAGGTCCACGGACAGCCGTGAGGGACCGGCGCAGCACTTGGTCGCCAGCCCGCCGGTGCACGGGCATCCCGCGTACTTCCTCGCGTCGCAGGACGGCACGCCGGGGCCGCACGAGCTGTGCTGGCAGCTCGCCGACGGGCGCTGGGTCGGGGTGGACGCGGAGCTGACGGCGGCGTCGGCACAGTCCGACTTCGTCAAGGTCGTCGCCGACCTGCCCCGGATCGCCGCGGGGGTCTCCGTGGATGAGCGCGCCGTGCCGCTGCCGTTCCGGATCAACGGCCTGCCGGACAACCTGCGGCTGTCCGCGGCGACCCTGGACCACGATTCGGTCGCGACCCCGGGGTCCTGGGCCGCCGGCGTCAACTACAACGTGGCGGGGACGAAGGACCACCTGGTGGTCACCGTCGAGCCCGAGGGTTCCGCCGATCCGGGCAGTCAGGTCGCCGTGGCGGGGTTCCCGGTCCAGCCCGACCCCAGCCTCCTCTGTGTCGTCTCGCACGGGCTGAAGGCCTGCGCCACCTCCCCGCAGGGCTCGTCCGCCTTCGACGCGGTCGGCGGCGAGCAGGCCTTCCTGAACCGGTTCACCCTGCTCGGCACCAACGAGAAGGCCTGGACCGCGCAGGTGCTCGGCAAGTGACGGAACGACTCAGGCCCCTGTCCCCGGAGCTCCGGGGGCAGGGGCCTGAGGGCGTATCAGTAGCGGTACTGCTCAGCCTTGTACGGGCCCTCGACCGGGACGCCGATGTAGTCGGCCTGGTCCTTGGTCAGGACGGTGAGCTTGACGCCCAGCGCGTCCAGGTGGAGACGGGCGACCTTCTCGTCCAGGTGCTTGGGGAGCACGTAGACGCCGATCGGGTACTGCTCGGTCTTGGTGAACAGCTCGATCTGCGCGATGGTCTGGTTCGCGAAGGAGTTGGACATCACGAAGGACGGGTGGCCGGTCGCGTTGCCCAGGTTCAGCAGGCGGCCCTCGGAGAGCACGATGATGGTGTGGCCGTCCTCGAAGCGCCACTCGTGGACCTGCGGCTTGACCTCGGTCTTCACGATGCCCGGGAGCTTGGCCAGGCCGGCCATGTCGAGCTCGTTGTCGAAGTGGCCGATGTTGCCGACGATGGCCTGGTGCTTCATCTTCACCATGTCCGAGGCGAGGATGATGTCCTTGTTGCCCGTGGTGGTGATGAAGATGTCACCGGTCGAGATGACCTCGTCCAGGGTGGTGACCTGGTAGCCGTCCATCGCCGCCTGCAGCGCGCAGATCGGGTCGATCTCGGTGACGATGACCCGGGCGCCCTGGCCGCGCAGCGACTCGGCGCAGCCCTTGCCCACGTCGCCGTAGCCGCAGACGACCGCGACCTTGCCGCCGATCAGCACGTCGGTGGCGCGGTTGATGCCGTCGATCAGCGAGTGGCGGCAGCCGTACTTGTTGTCGAACTTCGACTTGGTGACCGAGTCGTTGACGTTGATCGCCGGGAAGAGCAGCTGGCCGTCCCGGTGCATCTCGTACAGGCGGTGCACGCCGGTGGTGGTCTCCTCGGTGACGCCCTTGATGCTGGCGGCGGCCTCGGTCCACTTGCGCGGGGACTCGGTCAGGGTGCGGTTGAGCAGCTCCAGGATGATCCGGAACTCGTCGTTGTCGGCGGTGGCCGGGTCCGGCGCGGCGCCGGCCTTCTCGAACTCGACGCCCTTGTGGATCAGCAGGGTGGCGTCACCGCCGTCGTCCAGGATCATGTTGGGGGTCTGGCCGTTCGGCCAGGTCAGCGCCTGCTCGGTGCACCACCAGTACTCCTCCAGGGTCTCGCCCTTCCAGGCGAAGACCGGGACGCCGGCGGGGTTCTCGACGGTGCCCTCGGGGCCGACGGCGATCGCGGCGGCGGCGTGGTCCTGGGTGGAGAAGATGTTGCAGGAACACCAGCGGACCTCGGCGCCGAGCGCGGTGAGGGTCTCGATCAGCACGGCGGTCTGCACGGTCATGTGCAGCGAGCCGGTGACCCGCGCGCCGGCCAGCGGCCGGCTGGCGGCGAACTCCTTGCGGATCGACATCAGACCGGGCATCTCGTGCTCGGCGAGCTGGATCTCCTTGCGGCCGAACGGGGCCAGGGAGAGGTCGGCGACCTTGAAGTCACCAGTGGTGGTGTCGGACATGCGGAAACTCCTCGCTGCGTGGGCCTATGCGTACGGGTGTGCTCAACGGCGGGGCGGCGGCACTCTCAGGGCACCGCTCCGCTGCGCGGCACAATCCGTCGGAGGACCTCTCTCCCTCGACCCGGGACGAACCCGGATCGACCGCCATCAGCAGCGACGTTTGGCACTGGTGACGAATCTACACCGAGGGCCGGCGCGACCGGGGGCGGATCCACCGGATCACGCCGGGTGCGGCGCGCTCCGACGGGAAGTGCGGGGTACCCCTACAGGGTCACCGTGGCGCGGAACAGCACGCCCGCGCCGGTGAGCACGGTGGCGGTGCCGGTGGCCGGCAGGTAGGCGGACTGACCCCGGGTCAGCTCCAGGGCCTGCCCCGCGCCGTCGGTCAGGGTGACCGAGCCCTCGGTGCAGAGCAGGATCTGCACGGCCCGGCCGTCCACCTCGCACCGCAGGCCGGGTGCCAGGGTGAAGCGGGAGAGGCGGAACTCGTCGATCGGGACGGGGAACAGCTCCTCGCCGTCGCCGATCGCCACGGGGCCGCGCACACCCGGGTCGCCCGGCTCGAAGACGACGACCTTGAGCAGTTCGGGGACGTCGACGTGCTTGGGCGTCAGCCCGCAGCGCAGCACGTTGTCGGAGTTGGCGAGGATCTCCACGCAGGTGCCCCGGAGGTAGGCGTGCGGTACGCCCGCCCCCAGGTAGACGGCCTCGCCCGGTCGCAGCCGGAAGTGGTTGAGCAGCAGCGCGGCCAGCACCCCCGCGTCGCCCGGGAAGTGCTTGGCGGCGTAGGCGTAGCCCGCCCAGGCGGGGGCCCAGGGCGACTGCGGCTCGGCGGTCAGCAGCCGGTCCAGCGCCCCGGTCACCTCGGTCACGGTGGCCGCGACCACGACCGGGTCGAGGGAGAGCAGGGTGGCGAGGGCCTCGCGCAGCGCCCGCGCGGCGGGCTTGGTGCGCAGCAGGTCGATCAGCGGGAGCAGGCCGGGGACGGCCAGTTCCTCCATCAGGTCGGCCGTGGCCAGCGGATCGCGGAAGCCGCAGAAGCCCTCGAACTCCTCCAGCGCACAGCACAGCTCGGGCTTGTGGTTGGCGTCCTTGTAGTTGCGGTGACCGGCCGCGACCGGGATGCCGGCGGCCTGCTCGGCGGCGAAGCCGGCCCGGGCCTGGGCCAGGTCCGGGTGCACCTGGAGGGAGAGCGGGATCTCGGCGGCCAGCACCTTGAGCAGGAAGGGCAGCGTCGGGCCGAACTTCGCCACCGCCTGCGCGCCCAGCTCGCCGACCGGGTCGGCGGCGATCACCGTGTCCAGCGGCCGCGGGCCCTCGCCGCGGTCCACCCGGGAAGGGTCGCCCGGGTGGGCGCCGAGCCAGAGCTCGGCCTGCGGCCCGCCGGTGGGCTGCTCGCCGAGCAGGGCCGGGATCGCGGTGGTCGAACCCCAGGCATACGGGCGGACGGTGTTGGCGAGGCGATCCATCTGGCGGCCCTGCTCCTTGATTCGACTGGCATGTGCTGGTGTGGCGTGGTGCGGCCCCGGCCCGCCGGGGTTCGGATCAGTGCTGCTCGGCCAACCCGAGGTAGGCGGCGGCGAAGTCGGTCAGAGCGATCAGCTCGGCCAGCGCGTGCAGCGGCAGGGTGCGGGTACCGGCCAGCTCGGTCAACCGGACCTCGTGGTCGGCGGCCAGCCGGCGGGCGCGGCGCACCGTCGGGGTCGCCGGGCCGGGCTCGGGGGCGGACGGCGGCTCGGCGGGGTTGCCGGTGCCCTCGGCGCCGCCGTCGGCGGTGCCCTCCTCCGGCGGGGTGTGGCGCAGCAGCAGGACCTGCACGGCGAGCGGGTCGGGCTCGTCGACCCGGTCGCGGAAGAAGTCCCCGGCGTCGGCGCCCGCGCCGAGCCGCCCGGTGATCATGCCGCGGTGGGCGCTGAGCACCTCGGGCAGCTGTCCGGCGACGGCCGGCCGGCCGGCGCGGTCCGCCAGCATCGCGGTGAACCGCTCGGCGGCCACCGCCGCCACCGGACCCTCGCTCCACAGCAGCGGCACGGTGCCGGCGAGCTGGGCGGCCAGGTCCTTGGCGGGGTTGCGGTAGGCGGCCGCGTCCGGCCGGTGCCGCACCGCGAGCTCGTCCAGCAGGTCGGCGGTGGCCTCCAGCTCCCGGGCCGGGGCGGCCAGCACGCCGATCCGGTCGGCGAGGGCGAGCAGCGGGGTCAGGTGCGCCCAGAACGCGCCGAAGTCCTCGGAGGGCAGATCGGGTTCGGCGGCCCCGGCCGGCTGCTCCGCCTCATCCTCGGCGGTGGCCGACGGGACGTAGGGCAGCGGCAGCCCGCGCACCTGGAGCGCGGCCTCGGCCAGCGGGCGCCCCTCGGGGGCGATCACGGCGATCGCGCAGCCGCGCGCGTAGGCCTGCTCGGCCAGGCTGATCAGACCTGTCTCGGTGCCGTCGGCCGAGGCCAGCACCACCAGGTCGAGCGGGCCGGCCCAGCCGGGCAGCTGCCAGCTCAGACCGTCACTGAAGAGCGCCGCGGACAGCGCGTCCACCGGGGGCAGCGGCTGGACCAGGGTGCCGGTGCCGGCCAGCGCGGCCAGGGCCTGACCGGCCGTCAGCGCGCTGCCGTGGCCGGCCACCAGGATGCCGCGCGGGCGACCGTCGGGCCGCAGCTCGGCCAGGCCGGCGGCCCGGGCCTGGCGCAGCGCGGTACGGATCCGGGCGCCGGCACCCGCGAGGGCGAGCAGGGCGTGGTCCCGGTCGGCGCGCTGGAGGGCGGCCGGGTCGTCGAGCAGGCTGTCGTCGAGCATGCGGCTGGACCTCCGGGTCAGCTCCGGTGGTGACGGGGGCTCAGGCGGGGCGGCGTGCCTCGTCCACGAGCAGCACCGGGATGCCGTCGCGGACCGGGTAGGCCAGGCCGCAGTCGGTGCCGGTGCAGGCCAGCTCGGGCTGGTCGGCCGCGGCGCTCTCGCGCAGCGCGGCGTGGCAGCTCGGGCAGACCAGGATCTCCAGCAGGAAGGGTTCGAGCGTCATGGTCGGTGCTGCTCCGTTTCGAGAAGGGCGGGCGGAACGCCGGGCGCCCCGGCCGGTACGTCCACCCTACCGGCCGGGGCATCCCCTGAAGGTGATCCGGGTGACCTGGTCAGCCGCGGACGATCGCGAGCACCGCGTCGCGCAGCTCGGCCACCTTCGCGGCCTCCTTGGCCTCGACGTTCAGGCGCAGCAGCGGCTCGGTGTTGGAGGCGCGCAGGTTGAACCACCAGTCGGCGCCGGCGATGGTCAGACCGTCCAGCTCGTCGATGCTGACGCCCTCCTGCGAGGCGTACGCGGCACGCACCTCGGCGGTCTTGCCCGCCTGGTCGGCGACCTCGCTGTTGATCTCACCGGAGGCGGCGTAGCGGTCGTACTCGGCGGTCAGCGCGGAGAGCGTGCCGTCCTGGCCGCCCAGCGCGGCGAGCACGTGCAGCGCGGCCAGCATGCCGGTGTCGGCGCGCCAGAAGTCGCGGAAGTAGTAGTGCGCCGAGTGCTCGCCGCCGAAGATCGCGTCGGTCTCGGCCATCCGCTGCTTGATGAAGGAGTGGCCGACCCGGGTGCGCACCGCCTTGCCGCCGTGCTCGGCGACCACCTCGGGCACGGACCAGGAGGTGATCAGGTTGTGGATGATCGTCGCGCCCTCCTCGCCGGCCGCCCGGGCGCGGGCCAGCTCGCGCACCGCGACCAGCGCGGTGATGGCGGACGGGGAGACCGGCTCGCCGCGCTCGTCGATGACGAAGCAGCGGTCGGCGTCGCCGTCGAAGGCCAGGCCGATGTCGGCGCCGACCTCCCGGACCTTGGCCTGCAGGTCGACCAGGTTCTTCGGGTCGAGCGGGTTGGCCTCGTGGTTCGGGAAGGTGCCGTCCAGCTCGAAGTACATCGGGACGACGTCCAGCGGCAGGCCGGCCAGCACGGTCGGCACGGTGTGGCCGCCCATGCCGTTGCCCGCGTCCACCACGACCTTGAGCGGGCGGATCGAGGTGAGGTCGACCAGGCCGAGCAGGTGGTCGGCGTAGCCGCGCAGGGTGTCCTGCTGGGTCAGCACACCCTGCTCGGTACCGGCGGGCGCGGCCGGGACGGTCACCGTGTCGTCAGCGGCGATCCAGCTCTGCACCAGCTCGCGGATCTCGGCCAGGCCGGTGTCCTCGCCGACCGGGGCGGCGCCCTTGCGGCACATCTTGATGCCGTTGTACTGCGCCGGGTTGTGGCTGGCGGTGAACATCGCGCCGGGCAGGTCCAGCTTGCCGCTCGCGTAGTAGAGCTGGTCGGTGGAGCAGAGGCCGATCTCGGTGACGTCCGCACCGTAACCGGCCGCGCCCTCGGCGAAGGCCCGGCTCAGGCTCGGCGAGGAGGGGCGCATGTCGTGCCCGACAACGATCGCGTTCGCGCCGGTGACCTGCACGAATGCGGCACCGAAGGCCCGGGAGAGGTTCTCGTCCCACTGGTCCGGGACGACGCCCCGCACGTCGTACGCCTTGACGAGCTGCTTGAGGTCGCGCACTGCGGCTCCACCCTTGTCATATCTGCTGGAACGGACTGTCTGTTGGAGACGGGCTGTCTGTTGAAGACGG
The DNA here is from genome assembly GCF_026340565.1 of Kitasatospora sp. NBC_01287. NCBI lineage: Bacteria > Bacillati > Actinomycetota > Actinomycetes > Kitasatosporales > Streptomycetaceae > Kitasatospora > Kitasatospora sp. NBC_01287. Next base: position 5,716,709 of record NZ_JAPEPB010000001.1, on the reverse strand, counting down.
GCTGTCTGCTGGAGACGGGCCCGGTCGGCCCACGGTCACGATACGTCGCGCCCCGGGCACAGCACGGCGTGCCCGGGCAGGGGAGCAGCGTACCGGGTGGTGGTGGCGCTGAAGGAAACTCAGCTGTCGGGCGAGCGCAGCACTCTCAGATGGCCGCGGCGGCCGACCTCGGCCGGGTCACCCTCGGCGCGGCGCACCGGTCGGGGGCCGCGGTCCTGCGGACGGGCGGCCTCGCGCACGGCGTTGGCCAGCGCCTCCAGGTCGTCGCTGCTGCGGCGCATCGGTCCGCCACCGGTGGCGAGGCGGACCACCTCCCAGCCGCGCGGGGCGGTCAGGCGCTCGGCGTGCTCGGCGCACAGGTCGTAGCAGTGCGGTTCGGCGTAGGTGGCGAGCGGGCCCAGGACCGCCGTGGAGTCGGCGTACACGTACGTCAGGGTCGCCACGGCCGGTCGGCCGCACGCGGTCCGCGAACAACGACGTACAGGGCTCACGAGGGTGGACGGTACCGCACCCGCGCCCGGCTGGCTAAGACCCGGGCCCGCGAGGTGGTTCGTGTCGCGACCCGGCGCGCTCGGATCGCTGCTCGCGTGGTCCATTTCCTGGCCTCCAAGGACTAGGCTCGTTACCGATATGGACAGCTCCGCACCGCCACCGCCCGCTCCCCAGCCCGCCGCCGGGCCCGCGCGACCTCGGCGCCGCGACCGGCACGGCCGCGGCCTGCGCGGACCGCTGGCACCGCCGCAGGTCCCGATCTCGCTGAGCCGCTCCGAGCTGTTCGAGGACTACATCCGCGAGTCGGTGGAGCGGCTGGAGCGCCGCTGGCCGCAGTTGATCGACGTCGAGTTCGAGGTCGACGAGGTGCCCGAGGCGCTTTCCGACGAGCCGGCCGACCAGGCCGAGGTCGGCGTGCCGCTGGGCAAGGTGGAGAGCGCCGGGCCGGGCCGCAAGAGCCGGATCGTCATCTACCGCCGCCCGGTGGAGATCCGGGCCAAGTCGCGCGAGGACCGGGCGGCCCTGGTGCACGAGATCCTGATCGAGCAGGTCGCCGAGTTGCTCGGGCTCTCGCCGGACGCCATCGACCCGCGCTACGACGAGGACTGAGCGGCGCCCGGTCCTCGTCGCGGGCCGTCAGTGGATCAGCACGCCCGGGTCCTGGGCGACTTGGGGGATCTGGACGTAGCTGTGGTCGTCCTGCAGGGCTTGGATGGTGAACATCGGCACGTTGCCGGTGGTCACCGCCAGCACCCGGGCGGCCGTCACCGGTCCACCGGCGGTGGTCTCGATCGTGATGCCGAACGAGCCGCTGCCACCGGTGGGTTCGGGGGCTCCCATGGAGACGGTGGCACCCGCCGGGACCTGCACGTCCTTGCTGCTCGGGGTGCCGCCACCGGTGCCCGCCGAGGCCGTCACCCGGACCGTGGCGGCTTCACCCGTCGAGGTGATCAGCAGGGTGGACGTGCCACCGCCGCGGGTGTCGGCCACGCTGGCCCGCTTCCCCACCGGGGCACTGCCGGTCAGCCAGGCCGAGTCGCTCTTGCCGCCCGCCGAGCGGTCGATCCGCAGTGCGGCCACCACCGGGGTCGGGTGGGTCTTGTCGGTCGGGGTCAGCCGCAGCGCGGAGGCCTGCTGGCGGGTGATCTGGCCGCCGAGGTCGACCGCGCTCACCATGCCCGCCTTGACGTGGATCGTCTCGTGCCCGGCCGGGGTGAACCACCCGTTGGGGCCGGAGAGCTGGATGTTCAGGTCGGCGTCGTCGTCACCGCCGGGAGCCGCCACGATCAGCCGGGCCGCGGAGAGGTCGGAGGGCAGCCCGGGCAGCACCACGCTGGGGGCCGGGTCGACCGAGGCGGGGATCCAGTCGGCGCCGGCCGAGCCGTCGGCCGCGTGCAGGAAGGCGCCGACCCGGCCGCTGCGGACGGTCACCTGCACCGCGAGGTCGCTGACCTGGTCGGGGATCACCGTGGTCAGCAGCACGGCCAGCGAGCTGCCGGGCGGGACGGTGAGGCCGGTGCCGGAGTCGCTGTCGATCGGGCCCTTGTCGCCGTACAGCTGCAGGTCGACCACGGCCGCGGTGGTGTCCACGTTGGTCAGGCTGACGTAGTCCTTGCGGTCGCCGGCGGTACTGGCCCCGGCGAACCAGAAATGGGTGCCGGAGGGCTCGCAGGTGACGCCGGACAGGCCCTGGCCGTGCGGGTCGGTCGCGGTGGTGGTCTGGGTGACCGTGAAGCCGGGGGCGTAGGAGCCGGTGGCGACCGCGGAGGTGCCCACCGCCTGGTCGCCGTTGTCGGCCTGGCCGCTCACCGGGACGCCCGGCTTGGCCAGGGTGACCAGGGCGTTGCCCGGCTGACCCTGGCCCTGGGGCGGGGCCTGGCTCGGCGCGGCGGCCGGCGCGGGCGAACCCGACGGCGCGGGCGAACCGGACGGCGCGGCGGCGGCCGGCGGCGCCACGTCGCCGACCGTCGCGCTGCCGCCGGCGGCCGGCCCGCCGGTGCCCGGGGTGAGCGCGGTGATCTGGGTGGTGCCGGTCACGCCCTGGATCGGCTGCGGGCAGACCAGCGCGGTCCGCTCGACCTGCGCGCCCACCGGCTGCCCGGTCGGCGCGGTGGTGGGAGGGGCCGGCGGGCGCAGCTCGGCGACGCCGAGGACCAGGGCGAGCACCGCGACGCAGGCCAGCAGCGACAGCGTGGTGCGGCTGCCGCCCGGCGCGCCGTCACCGGTGCGGCCCGGGGAGGGGACAGGGAGTTTCATCGCGGGTCAGCTCCGTCGTGGTGCGGGTGGCCGCCGTAGGAGGAGGGGTCGTCCGGGTCGTAGGGGTGGCCGGGTCCGGGCAGCCAGGCCTGCGGCTCGCCGCCCTGGTAGCCCTGCTGGTCGTAGCCGCCGTAGCCGTAGGCCGGCGGGTAGGGCTGCTGGGCCGCGTACGGGTCGGCCTGGTGGTTGGGGTCGGCGTAGGGGTCGTACGGCTGCTCGGCGGGGTACTGCTCCCCCTGGTACGGCTGCTGCGCGTACGGGTCGGCGAGGGACTGCTCGTCCGCGTACCGGGGCTGTGCGGCGTACTCCGGCTGGTAGGGCTGCTGGGCCGCGTACGGGTCGTAGCCGTACGGATCGGCCTGCCGGAAGTCCTCCTCGCCGTAGCCGCCCTGCTGGTACGGCTGCTGCGCGTACGGGTCGGGGTGGACCGCCGGCTGCTCGGGCCGGCCGGGCTCGGCCGCGGGCTGCGCCGGGACGCCGTTGACCTGCCCGAGGGCGGCGCCGTAGACGCCGAGTTCGGTCTCGGCCGGCTCGGTCTCGCCCTCACCGCGTTCGGCCATCCGGCGCGCCCGGCGGCTGCCGGGGACGGGCGGGGCCTGGGCGGCGGCGACCGCGGCGGCGGCCACCACCTCCTCGGGCAGGTCGTCGTCCTTGGTGCTGCGCCGGCCCGGCAGCGCGAGCACCAGCACGGTCGCCCCGAGCAGCAGTTGCAGCCAGATCCAGCCGGTGTGCAGCAGCGGGGTGGTCCGGGTGACGGAGAGCTTGCCGCCGCCGGCCGGCAACTGGAAGCCCTGCGCCCAGCCGTTCAGGGTGACCGGCTTGAGCGCGGTGCCGTTCAGCGTGGCCTGCCAGCCGGGGTCGGCCTGCTCGGCCAGGTGCAGCACCCGCCCGGCCGGTCCGGCCGGGATGGTGGCCTGGACCGACTCGGCGCCCGAGGGCACCGGCACCGGCGCGGTGTTCGGCGCGGTGATCACCACCCGGGTCGCCGGGACGCCGTTGACCTGCCAGAGGGCGGCGCCGTTGGCCTGGCTGAGCGCGATCAGGCCGGGGGTGGTGTCCAGCACGTTCTCGACCTTGCCGGCCAGCGGGCCCTGGACCACCACGTAGGCCACGCCGAAGCCGGCCAGCGCGGCGGCCTGGTCGGCACCGGAGCCGGCCAGCAGGCTGCCGACCAGCTTGGTCAGCGGGGCCTTGGTGTCGCCGCCGGGGTCCACGGTGCCCTCCGCCTGACCGAGCGTCAGGCCGGCGCCACGGACCACGACGAAGCGCACCGAGCTCGCCTGCGCGTCCCCGGTGAGCACCAGGGTGTTGGAGCGGTCGGTGGTGCCGGCCTCCTCCGCGATGAAGGCGGGCACCTGGCCGTCGCCGCTGCGGTGCAGCGGGCCGTCGGCGCCGCTGACGGCCCACCAGAGGCCGGTGCCCAGCGGTGCCAGCAGGGCGGCGGCCACCACCAGGGCGGCCACCGGCTGGCGCCAGCCGAAGGCGATGCCGGCCACGCGGGCGTTGGCGCCGTCGGCGCCGATCGCCGCCGCGGCCAGCAGCGCGATGCCGCCCAGCAGGGTGGCCGGCCCGGCCCAGGCGGCCACCGGCAGTCCGCCGGCGGCCGGGGTGACGCTGGTACCGGCCACCGCGACCGCGAAGACCAGCCCGGCACCGGCCGCGGCCCAGGCCACCAGCACGGCGCGCCGGCGGTCGGCGCGCAGCAGCGCGGCGAGGGCGGCGAGTATGACGCCCGCCGAGAGCCAGAACGGCGGCACGCCCGCGCCGCCGGGGTTGACCAGCAGCAGGCCGAGCGGACCGGCCCGGTGCCCGCTGAAGCCGGGCAGACCGGCCTCCAGCAGCAGCCGCGAGGGGTGCGAGAGGACCTGCGGGAACCAGGGCGCCAGGATCAGCACGGGCAGGCCCAGGATCGCCGCGACGCGGGGCCCCAGCAGCCGCAGCGCGCCCGCCCCGCGGCCGTAGGCGCCGCCGCGCAGCACCGCGGCGACCAGCGCGCTGAACGCCAGCGGTACGGCGATCGCCCAGGTCAGCGGCACGAAGGCGGTGCACAGGGTGAGCAGCAGGACGGTCATCCAGGTGGACCGCCAGCCCGGGCGCAGGCCGCGGGCGGCGGTCTCGGTGCGGATGCCGAGGCCGGCCGAGACGGCCGCGGCGCGGGCCAGCGGCGGCAGCAGCACGGCGAGCACGGCGGTGCCCAGCCGGCCCTGGGCGATGGCGCCGGTGGCGGCGGGCAGCAGCGCGTAGGTGGCCGCCGCCCAGGCCCGGACCAGCTTGGAGCCGAGCAGCGGTCGGGAGACGAGGTAGGCGCTGACCGCCGCGAGCGGGACGGAGAGCACCAGCAGCAGGGTGATCGCCAGGTTGGCGTGGTCGAAGAGCACCCAGGAGAGCACCGACAGGACGGCGAGGTAGGGCGGCGCGGTCGCGGTGGAGCCGGTGCCGACCGGGTGCCAGCCGCTCGCGTACATGTGCCACAGGCCTGACGCGCCGTCGGCGGCGGGCAGCAGCGCGCCGCCCTGCAGCGCGCCGGAGCCGAGCAGGTTGCGGGCGGCGAGCAGCGCGAAGACCAGCAGCCCGGCGAAGAGCACCGGGGCCGGGCGCCGGGCCAGGCGCTTGATCAGCGCGAACTGCTCGACCTCGAGCACCTCGCTGTCCTCGTCGCCGCCGGTGGCCTCGACCGAGCCGTGCCGGCCGATCGTGTTGTCGTCACCGCCGCCGATGCCGAGCGAGCTGATCGCGCCCTCGATGGCCAGGCGCGCGGTGGCGCCGGGCGGTGGGAAGAGGCCGCGCTCGTCCAGCGCGTCCAGCGAGCGGGTGGCGGCCCGGCGCTTGCGGGCGAGCAGCAGCCGGGGCAGCCGGACGAGTTCGTGGCCCAGGCCCGCCACCTCGTCCAGCGCCTGGCGGGGGTCCTTGCCGACCAGGTTGGCCAGCACCCGCAGCAGGGTGCCGAGCACCAGGCGGAGCAGGACATAGGGGAAGACCAGGCGCCGGGAGTTGGCGAGCAGCGTGTAGACGGCGCCGGCCTTGTCGACCCGGTGCGGGTGGGCGGCGCCGCAGTCGATCGCGCGGCGTTCGCGACTGGCGGCCTCCGCGTGCCGCAGCACCGCGTCCGGGGCCACCACGACCCGGTGGCCGGCGGCATTGACCCGCCAGCAGAAGTCGGTGTCGTCGCGCATCAGCGGCAGCGCCTTGTCGAAGCCGCCGAGCTGCTCGAAGACGTCGCGGCGCACCAGCATGCCGGCGGTGGAGACCGCGAGCACCGGGCGGACCTGATCGTGCTGGCCCTGGTCCTGTTCGCGCCGGTCCAGGCCGGTCCAGCGGCGGCCGGAGCGGGCGATGGTGACGCCGACCTCCAGCAGCTGCCGCTGGTCGTACCAGCTGCGCAGCTTGGGGCCGATCACGGCGGCGGACGGGGTGGTGTCGGCGACCTGGAGCAGCCGGCGCAGCGCGTCGGTCTGCGGCTCGCAGTCGTCGTGCAGCAGCCAGAGCCACTCGACCGGCTGGGTCTCGCGCGGGCCGCCGGAGTCGAGGTCGTCCTCGGAGGAGAGCGGGTCGCCGAAGTCGTCCCAGCCGCCGGTGACCGGGTCGTAGCCGGAGGGGTCCAGGCTGTACGGGAGGTCTTCGGGACGCAGCGGCGCGCAGCTCGCGACGGCCTCGGCCACCGCGGTGCCGAAGCCGGCCCGGCGGCCCAGCACGGTGGGGCCCGACTCGGGCAGCCAGTCGCCCAGGGTCTCGCTCAGCAGTTGCGGGGAGGTGTCGGTGCTGCCGGTGTCCACCGCGAGGATGCGCTGCACCTGGCGGTCCTGGCCGAGCAGGCCGGCCAGCGCCTGGGGCAGCCAGCGGGCGCCGTCGTGGCTGACGACGACGGCGGTCACCAGGTGGCGCGGGTACGCGGGCGGGCGGGCGCTCCCCGGCCAGCCGCGGCTGGACCCCGCGGGCGGCTGGTGGCCGGCGGGCGGCTGGTCTGGGTAGCCGTGCTGCTGGCTGTAGGCAGTCATCGAGTGCGCGGGCCCCGGTTCCGGTGGACGGCAGGTGGCGCACCACACTAACGGCTTCGGCTGAGCGTGCCGCCCACCCGGTCGCGGGCTGCGAGGGCACCGGCCCGGTCAGGGGCGGCGCGGTGGCGGCGGGCGGCCCGAGGAGCGTGGGGAAATGCAAAAGCGCCCCGCCGTCCCGGCGAGGCGCTTGCACAACCGCGGTGGATACTGCGCAGATTCTGCGAAGGGTAAAGCGGGCCGACCGTCCAGGTAATCGGACAGCTGTTCGGCACCGCTATCGCACGTCAGACCGCGCTCTTCTTGAGCCGCCGGCGTTCGCGTTCGGACAGGCCTCCCCAGATTCCGAATCGCTCGTCGTTGGCGAGGGCGTACTCCAGGCATTCGGACCGCACCTCGCAGGCCAGGCAGACCTTCTTGGCCTCGCGGGTGGATCCACCCTTCTCCGGGAAGAAGGACTCAGGATCGGTCTGGGCGCACAGCGCGCGCTCCTGCCAGCCGAGCTCCTCTTCCTCCTCGATGTCCTCACCGATCAACAGCTCAAAGAGCTCGCTCATTGGCGCGCCTCCTCTGCCCCTCTTGGCGTCCCCGTGCGTATGTGCCGCGGCCACCGACATCTGCCCCGGTTCGGCCGAACGACACGACTGAAATTACATGTGCGTCACTCTGGCTCAGTCAAGCCGAGCTCTGGTATTGGGTCGTGAATTCACTCCCCGGAACCAAGGCGCTACAAATAGTGTACATATTCGGACAGAATGGACTTTGCGCAGCTGACGGCCGCGGCACCCTGCCCGAGCACCGCACATCCCCCGCCAACGGGGACGTGCGCCGAACCGATCCGGTTGCCGACGGCGTCTCCCGTGGCACCGGAGGCGGGGAGCGGATCCGGCAGCGGGCCCGGCGCCGACAGCCGCGGGAGCAACCCGGTCAACCGCCTGCCTTCCCGGCTATCTGCGGATCAAAACCACGAGTGGGACTTATCACCCGATCAAGTGGTTCGCCCCGAATGCCCCTCTGATGGCCGTACGGGCGACTTGACACGAAGCCCGGCGAACCTGTCTCCTGTAACGCATGTCAGAGCCCATCGCCCCGCGGAGCCGCCACATCGCGCTCCAGCGTGCCGCGAGCGCTCTGTGTTGCCCTCGCTGCTCCTGTTGTCGATAGGCGCGTCGGCTCTCCCCACCGTTCCGCTGTGAACGGTTCACCAGCCTCGGCGCGCCGCACCAGGACCACCGAGGCCGCCCGCGTACCTGGCACCCTGCTCCGCGGATCCGGCTGATCCCCTCCTTACCGACCAGCCGCCGAGGACTCCGCCGATGCGCACCCGACTCCGTCCCCGCAAGCGCAACCGCGACCGCAACAAGCTCGCCCGCCGGGCGGCCGCCGCCGCGCCGGCCACCCAGGCCCCGCGGCCGCCCGCACCGCCGGCCGCGGGCTGGGCCGACGGGCTCAGCGACGTGAGCATCGCCGGCGACCCGCTGGCCTTCCCCCATCTGGCCCGCACCGACCTGCCGGGCCACCCCACCACCGTGGCCGGCTACGCCCAACTGGTCCGCGAGATCGCCGCCGACCGCGACCGCTGGGCCCCGCTGGTGCGCTACGACGCGCTGACCCGCTGGTACGCCCGGCTGGAGACCGGCCCCGGCTACGAGGTCTGGCTGCTCAGCTGGCTGCCCGGGCAGAGCAGCGGACTGCACGACCACGGCGACTCCTCCGGCGTGCTGACGGTCGTCCAGGGCGAGCTGGTGGAGCGCTCGTTCAACCTCGCCCAGCCGGCCGCCGCGGGCGCACCCGGCGGCGAGGGCGTCCGCACGCTGCGCCCCGGGGGGCACCGTGTCTTCTCCGCCGGCTACCTGCACGAGGTGGTCAACGCGACCCTGGAGCCGGCCGTCAGCATCCACCTCTACTCCCCCGGGCTGACCGAGATGAACCAGTACGACGCGGCCGTGCCGGAGTTGGCGCCCGAACTGCCCTGAGCGTTTGGCAGGATGGGCGCATGCGTATCGTGGCACTGGCGGGCGGGATCGGCGGGGCGCGCTTCCTGCGCGGCCTCAAGGACGTGGTGGCGCCCGGGGACGAGATCACCGTCATCGGCAACACCGGGGACGACATCCACCTCTTCGGGCTCAAGGTCTGCCCCGACCTGGACACCGTGATGTACACCCTCGGCGGCGGGATCCACGAGGAACAGGGCTGGGGCCGGGCCGAGGAGAGCTTCGCGGTCAAGGAGGAGCTGGCCGCCTACGGCGTCGGCCCGTCCTGGTTCGGGCTGGGCGACAAGGACTTCGCCACCCACATCGTGCGCACCCAGATGCTCGGCGCCGGCTTCCCGCTGAGCGCCGTCACCGAGGCGCTCTGCCACCGCTGGCAGCCCGGGGTGCGGCTGCTGCCGATGAGCGACGACCGGGTGGAGACCCACGTCCGGATCACCGACGAGCAGGGCACCAGGGCGGTCCACTTCCAGGAGTACTGGGTCCGACTGCACGCCGCCGTGACCGCCGAGGCGATCATCCCGGTCGGCGCGGAGACCGCGAAGCCGGCGCCCGGGGTGCTGGAGGCGATCAGCGCGGCCGACGTGATCCTCTTCCCGCCGTCCAACCCGGTGGTGAGCATCGGCACCATCCTGGCGGTGCCCGGCATCCGGCAGGCGGTGGCCGACGCGGCCGCGCCGGTGGTCGGACTCTCGCCGATCATCGGCGGCGCGCCGGTGCGCGGGATGGCGGACAAGGTGCTGGCGGCGGTCGGGGTGGCCGCCTCGGCCGAGGCGGTGGCGGCGCACTACGGCGCCGAGCTGCTCGACGGCTGGCTGGTGGACGAGGCCGACGCCGCGGCGGTGCCGCTGGTGGCGGCGGCCGGGATCACCTGCCGCGCCGTCCCGCTGCTGATGAGCGACCCCGCGGCGACCGCGGCGATGGCCCGGGCGGCGCTGGAGCTGGCCGAGCAGGTGCGCCGGTGAGCCCCACGGCGCTCCAGGTCCTCCCCGTCACCGGTCTGCCCGAGATCGAGCAGGGCGCCGATCTCGGCGCGTTGATCGCCAAGGCTGTCGAGCTGCGGCCCGGTGACATCGTGCTGGTCACCTCGAAGGTCGTCAGCAAGGCGGAGGGGCGGCTGGTCCGGGCCGACGACCGCGAGGCCGCGATCGACGCCGAGGCGGTGCGGGTGGTGGCCCGGCGCGGGCGCACCCGGATCGTGCAGAACCGCCAGGGCCTGGTGATGGCGGCGGCGGGCGTCGACGCCTCCAACACCGCCCCCGGGACGGTGCTGCTGCTGCCGGCCGACCCGGACGGCTCGGCGCGCGAGATCCGCGCCCGGATCCACGAACTGACCGGCCGCCAGGTGGCCGTCCTGCTCACCGACACCTTCGGCCGCCCCTGGCGCAACGGGCTCACCGACGTGGCGATCGGCGCGGCCGGCCTGGCGGTGCTGGAGGACCACCGGGGGCGGGTGGACAGCCACGGCAACACGCTGGGCCTGACCGTGACCGCCGTCGCCGACGAGCTCGCGGCCGCCGGGGACCTGGTCAAGGGCAAGGCCACCGGCACCCCGGTCGCGGTGGTGCGCGGCCTGGGCGCCCTGGTCACCGCGGCGGACGGCGAGGGCATCCGCCCGCTGATCCGGCCGATCGAGGACGACATGTTCCGGCTCGGCACCTCGGAGGCGGTGCGGGAGGCCGTCACCCAGCGGCGCACGGTGCGGGAGTTCAGCGACGAGCCGGTGCACCCCGAGGCGGTCCGCCGCGCGGTGGCGGCGGCGGTGACCGCGCCCGCCCCGCACCACACGACGCCGTGGCGGTTCGTGCTGCTGGAGTCGGAGCGGGCACGGACGGCGCTGCTGGACGCGATGCTGGCGGCCTGGCGGACCGACCTGCGGGAGCTGGACGGCTGGGACGAGGCGAAGATCGCCCGCCGCACCGCCCGGGGGGACGTGCTGCGCAAGGCGCCCTACCTGGTGGTGCCCTGCCTGGTGGCGGAGGGCTCGCACGCGTATCCCGATGCCCGGCGCGCGGCGGCCGAACGGGAGATGTTCACCGTGGCGATCGGTGCGGCGGTGCAGAACCTGCTGGTCACGCTCGCGGGCGAGGGGTACGGGACGGCCTGGGTCTCCTCCACCATGTTCTGCCGGGACGTGGTGCGCGAGACCCTGGCACTGCCGGCGCACTGGGACCCGATGGGCGCGGTGGCGGTGGGCCGGCCGGCCGCGGCGGCGCCGGACCGGGCGGCGCGCGCGGTGGAGCCGTTCATCGCGGTGCGCTGAGCCACGCGAAAACCGGGTGACCCGGTGGACGGCGCGGTCCGAGAATGACGCATGCTGATCGATCACTGGCCGCTGCTGGGCCTGCGCCTGACCACTCCCCGCCTGGAGCTGCGGCTGCCCACCGACGAGGAGCTGGGCTCGCTGGCCGAGCTGGTCGTCGAGCCCATCCACGAACCCGACCGGATGCCCTTCACGGTGCCGTGGACCGACCGGCCTCCGGCCGAGCGCGCCCGGTCCGTGGTCCAGCACCACTGGCTGCGGCGCGGCAGCTGGGCCCCCGACAACTGGCAGCTGAACCTGGCGGTCTTCCGGGACGGTGAGGTGCTGGGCCTGCAGACCCTCGCGGCCCGCGACTTCGCGACCGTGCGCGAGGTGAACAGCGGCTCCTGGCTCGGCGCCCGCCACCAGGGGCAGGGCGTGGGCACCGAGATGCGGGCCGCCGTACTGCACCTGGCGTTCGCCGGCCTGGGCGCGGAGGAGGCCGTCTCGTCCGCGTTCGAGAGCAGCACCGCCTCACGGGCCGTCTCCGCGAAGCTCGGCTACGAGCCGGACGGCCTGGAGCGCTACCTGGTCCGCGGCGAGCGCCTGACCAGCGAGCGGCTGCGGCTGTCGCGCGAGCGCTGGCAGGCGCACCGCGGCGTCCCGGTGACGGTGACCGGCCTGGCCCCCTGCCTGGACCTGTTCGGCCTGCCCGCGGCGAGCGGGGCCTGAGCCCGGGAGTACGGCCCGTTCCGGCCATTCGCCCGGCCGTCGCGGGCAGGCCGCACGGGCCTGGACCGTGACACTGCGTCAGGTCGCTCCGGGACCGGAGGTCGCAGCGTGACTGATGAGCCCTCTGGTGCGTTCGGGCGGCCCGGTCGGTCGGTTGCGGTTCGTCATCGGCCACGACGTCCCGGTCGACCGGGGAACCGGCCGGTAATCGACCACGGTGCCCGAAATCCGGCTGCCGTTCGAACGCAAACTGTTAGCGTCCCGTTCCGGCCAGGGCGGGTCCGCCCGGCCGACCTGTCGCCGGTCCGTGACGGACCGTCCAGAAGTGTGGGGGATCAATGAGTTTCCTGAAGCGGGCCATGGCCATCGGTGCGTCGTCAGCCCTTCTCGCCACCGGCGCGGTGGCCTTCGCCTCCTCGGCGCAGGCGGCCTCGCAGTGCACCGGCGCGGCCGGCGGCTGGCTCTGCATCTCGACCGACCCGCGGGGCTACGGGGCCGAGTTCACCAATGGCGGTACCACCCAGTACCTGGACTTCAACCTGCAGTGCGGCATCACGTACGGGGACGGCGGCTCTTTCTACGCGTTCCCCGGCGACGACAAGTCGTACACCTTCGCGGTGGGCTCCAAGGGCTACTGCAACCTGGAGCTGCTGGACGGCCACTCGCACCAGATCCTGGGCGCCGTCGGCCTCTCTCGCTGACCCGACGGGCGAGGGCGGACTCCCGGGGGCCGAGGATCCGGTCCCCGGGAGTCCGCACGTCGGGCACCGGATCAGCGCGCGGTGGTCTTCCCCGTCAAGTCGGCACAGCGCCTTCTACCGGGTCACCGCGGCGTCCCGGTGACGGTGACCGGCCTGGACCACCAGGACGACCAGGACGACCAGGACCTCACCGTGCACCTCGTAGACCACCCGGTGGTCGCCGACCCGCAGGCGGTAGAGGCCCTGATGCCCACTGAGCCTCTTCACATCGACCCCCTCCGCACAGGGGTCCGCCCCCCAAGTCCGCAGGTCATCGCAGCCGGTGGTCGCTCGGCGCCAGGCGGGGGCCGTAGCGCGGTGGGCGCAGGCCGGTGAGGGCGATCAGGCGGCAGACGCGGTGGCGGTGCGGGGCGTAAGGGGCGAGCAGGGCGAGGAGTTCGCCGTCGTCGGAGCGGGGGCGACCGGCCAGCGCCCAGCCGACGATGTTCGGCAGGTGGAAGTCGCCGACCGAGACCGCGTCCGGGTCGCCGTTGCTGCGCTGGAGCGTCTCGGCGGCCGTCCACTCGCCGATCCCGGGCACGGCGGTGAGGCGGGCGAACGCCTCGGTGTGCGCCATGCCGGCCGCCTGCTCCAGCCGGGGCGCGAGGCGGACCGCGCGCTGGATGGTGGCCGAGCGCTTGGGGTCCACCCCCACGCGGTGCCAATGCCAGGACGGGATCAGCGCCCACTCCCGGGCGGACGGCGGCACCCGCATGCCCTCGGCCGGGCCGGGCGCCGGGGTGCCGAAGTCGCGCAGCAGCAGCCGCCAGGCGCGGTAGGCCTCGTCGGAGGTGACCTTCTGCTCCAGGACCGCCGGCACCAGCGACTCCAGCACCAGACCGGTCCGGCAGAGCCGCAGCCCCGGGTGGGCGCGCCGCGCCTCGCGCAGCGGTCCGGGCGGCAGCGGCGCCAGCTCCGCCGGGTTGTCGGCCGCGCCGAGCAGCACCGGCAGCCGCTCCAGCAGCCAGGGCGCGCCCGGCCCCCAGGCCCGCGCCTCGATCGCGCCGGAGCGCTCCAGGACCCGTAGCGTGCCGGGCCCGGCCGGGGTGCGCGAGGCCCGCCAGATCGCGCCGTCACCGGTGATCCGGCAGGCCGGATCACCGGGGCCGCGGCGCAGCGGCGCCAGGGTGCGGAGCAGGTCGAGCGGGTCGCCGGGGAGCCAGTGCCGCTCGAACGGGGCGTCGTTCACGGGTCCAGTCTGGCGCGCCGCGGTGACAGCCCGGCGCGCCGGGCGCGGGCGCACGGCAGCGGGCCCGGTGCGCCGGCCCCGGTTGGGGGGCGGCGCCGGGCCCGCGGCGGCGGCAGGGCTCAGCGGCCCTGCAGGTGGACGGCCCAGCTGCGGATGTCACCGAGGCGGTCGTACAGGGTGTCACCCGGGCAGTCGGTGTTGAAGGCGTCGCGGTGGCCGGAGATCGCCTCGAAGGTGTGCGCCGTGCCCTCGGCGTAACGGCTGCCGTCGCTGGCGGAGGTGAGGGTGGCGCTGCCGCCGGCGTCGCGCCCGGTCAAGCCGAGCTTCCAGGCGGCGATCTTGGCGATCCCGTCCACCTGGGCCTGCGGGGGCGCGGCGGAGTCGTAGCTGCCGAGCGCCGCGACACCGGAGGAGTCGGTGTTGAAGCCCAGCGTGTGGGCCCCCAGCACCGCGCGGGAGACGCCGCCGGCCCGGCCCTCGTAGATCGTGCCGCAGCGGTCGACCAGGAAGTTGTAGCCGATGTCGCGCCAGCCGTTGGTGCGCACGTGGTACTGGTAGATCGAACGGATCACCTTGGGACTGTCCGAGCAGCTGTACTCGTTGCCGGTGTCGGTGTGGTGGACGAAGACCACCTTGACGTCACCGGTGTAGACGAATCCCGGCGCGCGCAGGCTCTCGTCGGCGCCCCACCCGGCGCGGGTCACGATGCCGGGCCGCGGGGCCTGGTGGGGTGCCATGGGCAGCAGGCGCGGCGCGGCCTCCTGCGCTGCCGGCGCACCGGGCGCGAGCGCCTCACCAGTGGGTGCGTCGGCCGAGGGTGCGTCGGCCGGTGAAGTACCGGCCGGTGAAGTATCGGCCGGTGAAGTATCGGCGGCGGCCCCGGTGCCCGGGTCCACCAGGTCCACCCGCAGTCCGTCCGGCAGCGCCCCGCCCCCGGTCACCCGGACCTCGACCCCGTCGCTGGGCCCGACCCAGAGCGGCGCGGTGGCGCCGCGGGCGTGCGGGCCGCGCAGGTCGGCGGAGTCCAGGTCGGGGCGGTCCTCGGAGTCGGCGGTCAGGGCGCGCCAGCCGGTCCAGGCCCGCGACCGGCCGCCGCCTGCGGCGGGGTGGGTGCGGACTTCGACGGTGCCGTCGAGCGCGGCCGCCGGATCGTCCCAGCTGACCCCGAGCAGCGAGTAGCCGGCGGTGCCGCGCGCCCTCAGTCCGCGGGCCGCCGCACCGCCCGCGCGGCCGGCCGGGAGCGGGGCGAGCGGGAGCGTCACGGTGCTGGCCCGGGAGGCGGGCGCTGCGGCCGGTGTCGCGGTGGCGGTGGTCGCCGGGGCGAGCAGGGCGGCGGCGCAGCCGAGTCCGAGCAGGGAGGCAATGGAGATCCGCATAAAAGGGATGATGCGGGTATATGTCCGCGCCCGCCACCCGCTCCGCCGAAGCGATCTGACGGTTATTCGACAACCACTCCGATGCGCTCCGCCGCCACACCCCGACGGACCCCGGACCCCCTCCCCTCCGGTCCACAGCAGGCCTTAGGCTGGGACGCACCATGACTGCGCCTTTCGCTGCCGACGCCCGTACCCCCGCCGAGCTGCTGCGAGCCGCCCTCGGCGAGGACTCCGCCCGTCCCCTGGTCACGTTCTACGACGACCTCTCCGGCGAGCGGGTCGAACTCTCCGTCAAGACCTTCGACAACTGGGTCGCCAAGACCGCCAACCTGCTCCAGGACGAGCTGAACGCGGGCCCCGAGGACCGCGCCGCGCTGCTGCTGCCCGCGCACTGGCAGACCGCGGTCTGGCTGCTGGCCTGCTGGTCGGTGGGCGTCACGGCGGTGCCCGGCGGCGACCCGGCCGAGGCCGCGCTCGTGGTCAGCGGCCCGGACGGCCTTCAGGCCGCGCAGGCCTGTTCCGGCGAACGGGTGGCCCTGGCGCTGCGCCCGCTGGGCGGCCGGTTCCCGCAGCGGCCCGACGGGTTCCTCGACTACGCGGCCGAGGTGCCCGGCCAGGGCGACCGCTTCGCGCCCTACTCACCGGTGGATCCGCAGGCGCCCGCACTGGAGACCTCGGTGGACGGGCTGCCGCTCAAGCTGACCGGCGAGCAGACCGTGGCGCTGGCCCGCGAAGGCGCGGGGCGGCTGGGCCTGGAGCGCGGCGCGCGGGTGCTCAGCACGGAGTCCTTCGACAGCTGGGCCGGACTGGAGGCCGGGCTGCTGGCCCCGCTCGCGGCCGGCGCCTCGGTGGTGCTCTGCCGCAACTCGGCGCAGCTGACCGAGGAGCAGTGGGCGGCCCGGGTCGAGGCCGAGCGGGTCACCCTGCGCCTGCCGTGACCGCCGCGGCCGGGACGGCGGCAGCGGTGGCGACCCGTCAGGAGATGAGCCCCAGCAGGCCGTTGGCCTCCGCGTAGGCCTCGCCGGTGCGCGGGCAGCGCCAGCGGTCCACCCCGAGCCGGCGCAACGGCTCCCCGGCCCGCCCGACCCACGCGGTGCGGCGCGCCGGGACCCCGGCGACCAGCGCGAAGTCCGGCACGTCCCGGTGCACCACCGCACCGGCGGCCACCAGCGCCCAGCGCCCGACGGTGACCCCGGCGACCAGCACCGCGCGGGCGCCGATCGAGCAGCCCTGACGCAGGGTCACCCCCCGGGCCAGCCAGTCGTCCACGCCCTTGAGCCGGCCGTCGACCGCGACGGAACGGGGGTAGAGGTCGTTGGTCAGCACCGCGGCCGGCCCGATGAAGACACCGTCCTCGACCACGGCCGGCTCGTAGAGCAGGGCGTGGTTCTGCACGTTGACGCGGTCGCCGAGCCGCACCCCGGGACCGAGGTACGCACCGCGCCCGATCACGCACTCGGCGCCGATCACGGCGTCCTCGCGGATCTGGGCGAGGTGCCACACCGCGCTCCCCGCGCCGATCCGCGCCCGCGGATCGACATCCGCGCTGGCCTCGATACGCACCGCCTCCGTCATACCACTGACGGTAGCGGCAATCGCGCTCAGCCGGTACGTTCCGGGACCGGCGAGGTACCGACCGCCCCGCTGGGCGTGGTGCTGGCGATCACCCTGGCCGCCAGTCGGCGCGGCGAGGTGAGGAAGCCGAACCCCCAGCTGAAGTGCATGGTGGCCAGCGCCAGCGGCAACTGCAGCCGGGCCCGCGCGGACAGGCCGCGCCCTTCGAGCAGCGAGCCGCCGAGGATCCCGACCGCGTAGCCGCCCGGCACCACGAGGAAGGCCGGGTGCACCGCGGCGCCCAGCACCAGGCCGAGCAGCACCGCGAGCACCGCGGTCGGCGGGGCCAGGTAGCGCAGGTTGACCGAACCGCGGTGGTAGCGGGTCACCACCCGGCGCCAGCGACCGTAGTCCTTGTACTGCTTGGCCAGCGCGCGCACGCTGGGGCGCGGGCGGTAGGTGACCCGAAGCTGCGGGGTGAACCAGATCAGGCCGCCGTCCTGGCGGATGCGGTAGTTCAGCTCCCAGTCCTGGGCGCGGACGAACTCCTCGTTGTAACCGCCGAGCCGCTCCAGCACCTCGCGGCGGAAGACCCCGAGGTAGACGGTCTCCGCGGGGCCGGCCAGGCCGCCGGTGTGGAACGCGGCGTTGCCCACGCCGATCTTGGCGGTCATCGCGACGGCGACCGCCTTCTCCCACTCGGTCTCGCCCTCGGCGTGCATGATGCCGCCGACGTTGGCCGCCTCCATCTCGCCGAGCAGCCGCACCGCGGTGGCGATGTAACCGGGCGTGAGCAGGCCGTGGCCGTCGACCCGGACCACGATCGGGTGAACGGAGGCACGGATCGCGGCGTTCAGCCCGGCGGGGGTGCGGCCACTGGGGTTCGGCACGGTCCGCACCCGGGGGTCCTCGGCGACCAGCTCGGCGGCGATCGCGTCGGTCCGGTCGGTGGAAGGACCAAGGGCGATCACCACCTCCATGGCCCCGGAGTACTCCTGCTCCAGGATGCGCCGCACGGCGGTGCGAAGGTGTCGTTCCTCGTTGAGCACCGGCATGATCACGGAGACCGCCGGCAGCTCCTCAGCAGCCATGGTGTTCATCACGCCCAACGTTACCGGACCGGCATGAACGCGCCGGGCCGGGCGCTCCTCCCCTGTGGGAGCGCCCGACCCGGTGAGCTGACGGAAAGTCAGCTGGGAACCAGCTGGGAACCGCGGCCCGACTCAGTCCGTGGCGATGGCCGCCAGGACGTTCATCCGGCCGGCCCGGAAGGCCGGCAGCAGCGCGGCCAGCAGGCCGACCACCGCCGAGAGCAGCAGCACCACCACGATGGTGGTGACCGGGACCGCCAGCTCGTTCAGACCCGAGTTGCGCAGCACCCGCTGGGTGGTGACACCCCAGGCCAGGCCGAGGCCGGTACCGAGCAGGGCACCGAAGACCGCGATCACCACCGACTCCAGGCGGATCATCCGGCGCAGCTGACGCCGCGACAGGCCGATCGCCCGCAGCAGGCCGATCTCCCTGGTCCGCTCGACCACCGACAGGGCGAGCGTGTTGACCACGCCGAGCACCGCGACCATGATCGCCAGCGCGAGCAGGCCGTAGACCAGGTAGAGCAGGGTGTCCACGCTCTGCTGGACGATCTTCTTGTAGCCGGCCTGGTCCTGCACCGAGAGCTGCGGGTAGGCGTTGAGCGAGTCCTGCAGCGCGGTCAGGGTCTTCTCGACGTCCGCCCCGGACGCCGCCTTGCCGAAGACGGCCACGTCGGTGGGCTGCTGGGCGGCCGGGACCGCCTGGGCCACGGTGTCGATGGTGGCGTAGAAGTGCCGGTCGAAGATCTGGTTGCCGGTGGTGGTGACCAGCGCGATCGGCAGGCTCTGGGTGCGGCCCTTGCCGTAGTCGATGCCGAGCTTGTCGCCGACCTTGAGGTTGTTGTCCTTGGCGAAGTTGGCGTCGACGGTGATCCCGCCGCTCGCCAGGCCGTCCGCGCTGCCGGAGCTGACCGGCAGCGAGAAGTCCTGGGTGAAGCTGGGCGAGACGGCCGAGACCAGCTCGTCCATGCTCTTGCCACCCGGCAGGGTGAAGGTGGCGGGCAGCTCGCGCTGCTCGGTGATGTGGGCGATGCCCGCGGTGCCCTTGGCCGCGGCGACCATGGGGGCGGTCAGGCCGCCGTGGTTGACCGTGATGATGTAGTCCGCGCCGACCGACTTGTCGATCTGCGCGCTGGTCGAGCTGACCATCGAGTTGGTGACCACCGAGGCGCCGGTGACCAGCGCCAGGCCGATCATCAGCGCGGCCGCCGTGGCACCGGTGCGGCGCGGGTTGCGCAGCGCGTTGCGCTGGGCCAGCCGGCCGGCCGGGCCGAAGAGCGCGGGCAGCGCCGCACCGAGCACCCGGATCACCACGCCGGCCAGCACCGGGCCGAGCACCACGAAGCCGATCAGCGTGAGCACCAGGCCGAGCGCCAGGTCACCGCCCCCGGTGCCGAGCTGCTTGGAGGTCGCGGCCCCCGCGAGCAGCGCACCGCCCCCGGCGGTGACCAGCAGGCCGAGGACCAACCGGATCTTGTTGGCGGCGCCCTCGCTCGGGGTGCCGTGGTCGCGCAGCGCGGCCATCGGGGAGACCTTGCCGGCCCGGCGGGCCGGGATCCAGGCGGCCAGCACGGTGATCACCACGCCCACCAGGTAGGAGGCGATCGGCACGCTGGCGCCGATGTCCAGCGAGCTGGAGAGGTTCATCCCGGCCAGCTTCATCAGCTGGATCAGCAGCAGCGCGATGACCAGGCCCGCGACCATGCCCAGGGTGGAGCCGATCACGCCGAGCAGCAGCGCCTCGATCAGCACCGAGCGGTTGACCTGGCGGCGGCTGCCGCCGAGCGCCCGCAGCAGGCCGATCTCGCGGGTGCGCTGGGCCACCAGCATGGAGAAGGTGTTGATGATCAGGAAGGCCCCGACCAGCAGCGAGATGCCGGCGAAGCCGAGCATCACGTACTTCATGAAGTTGAGGAAGGAGCCGACGCTCTTCTGGTTGTCGGCCTTCTGCTCGGCGCCCGTCTTGACCTGGTAGTCGCCGCCGAGGAGCGCGGTGACCTGGGTCTTGAGCTGGTCGTCGGTCCTGCTGCCGTCACCGTAGAGGTCGATCGAGGTGTAGCTGCCGGTGGCGCCGAGCAGGTCCTGCTGGGCGGTGGGGACGTCGGTGAAGGCCAGCGCCGCACCGGGGTTGGTGCCGGTGAAGGTGGCGATCCCGGCGATGGTGAAGTCGAAGGTGCCCTGGTCGCCGATGATCCGGATCGGGTCGCCCAGGTGCAGTTTCGCGTGCTTGGCGGTGTCCGCGTCGATCATCAGCTGCTTCGGCCCGGACGGGGCGCTGCCGGAGGTGATCGTCATCGGGCTGCGCGGCCCGGGGACCCAGGCGCCGACGATGGTCGGGGCGCCGCCGGTGGGGCCGGCCGCCTTGTTGGTCTTGGGGTTGACCAGGGTGGCGCTCTCCACCGAGACCTGGCCGTCGGCGGTCTTGACGCCGGGCTGGGCGGCGAGCTGGGCCACCGTGGCGGCCGGGATGGTGAGGGTCTTGCCCCCGTTGTCGGTCGCGTCGGCGCCGCCCTTGGCCGGCGCCGGGCTGATCGCCACGTCGGAGGCGGTGGAGGCGAAGAGCTTGTCGAAGGTGCTGGTCGCGGTGTTGGAGAAGACCAGGGTGCCGGAGACGAAGGCCACCGAGAGCACCACGGCGATCAGCGACAGCACCATCCGGCCCTTGTGGGCGAAGAAGCTGCGGAGTGAGGTTTTGAGCAGCATGGTCGTGTTGTCCCGCCCCGTCTCAGCTGGTGCGCTTGCCGTCGAAACGGCGCATGCGCTCAAGGACGGAGTCCGCGGTCGGGCCGTGCATCTCGTCCACGATCACGCCGTCGGCCAGGAACAGCACCCGGTCCGCGTAGCTCGCCGCCACCGGGTCGTGGGTCACCATCACGATGGTCTGCGCCAGTTCGTCCACCGAGCGGCGCAGGAAGGTCAGCACCTCGGCGCCGGAGCGGGAGTCGAGGTTGCCGGTGGGCTCGTCGCCGAAGATGATCTCCGGCCGGGCCGCCAGCGCGCGGGCCACGGCGACCCGCTGCTGCTGGCCGCCGGAGAGCTGGGTGGGGCGGTGCTTGAGCCGATCGGCCAGACCGACGGTCTCGACCACCTGGTCCAGCCAGCCCTGGTCGGCCTTGCGGCCGGCTATGTCCATCGGCAGCGTGATGTTCTCCAGCGCGTTCAGCGTCGGGAGCAGGTTGAAGGCCTGGAAGATGAAGCCGATCTTGTCCCGCCGGAGCCGGGTGAGCTGCTTGTCCCTCAGCCCGGTGATCTCGGTGTCGCCGATCCAGATCCGACCCTCGGAGACCGTGTCCAGCCCGGCCAGGCAGTGCATCAGGGTCGACTTGCCCGACCCCGACGGACCCATGATCGCGGTGAACCGGCCACGCTGGATGTCGACGTCGACGGCGTTCAGCGCTGTCACCCGGGTCTCGCCCGAGCCGTACGCCTTGGTCACCTGCCGAGCGGCGGCGGCACTGGCGGACGGGCCGCCAGGGTTCTCGGAAGTCTGCACGGCTGCGGATGCCGTCGTCACGTCTCGCTCCTAGGTCGGTGTTCCCCCGGAACTCGGCCCCCTTGACAACCGGGGCCGAGTCGATACCACCAACCTAGAGGGTGCGGTCCGACACCTCGTCATCCGGCGGGAGGACCCGAGGTGACGGCAGGAGTACGGGTCCCAGAGCACCGTCCCTTAGGGGATGCGGGGCCCGCCCTCAGGGGCACGCGGCCAGCGCGGGTTCGGAGCGCGGCCGCAGGGCCGCGGCGAAGGCGTCGACGACCGGCTGGAGCAGCACGTCCGTCTCGCGCTCGACCACCGTCAGGCCGTCCTCGCGCACCGAGATGTGACGGTCCAGCACGAACCAGCCCTGGGTGATGTGTGAGGCCCCCATCGAGGAGAGCACCGGGCGCAGCGCGTAGTCAACCGCCAGCACGTGGGCGGTGGAGCCGCCGGTGGCCAGCGGCAGCACGGTCTTGCCGGCCAGCGCGTACTGCGGCAGCACGTCGAGCAGGGCCTTCAGCAGACCCGAGTAGGCGGCCTTGTAGACGGGGGTGCCGATCACCAGGCCGTCCACCTGGGCGACCAGCTCCAGGGCGCGGGCTATCTCGGGGTGCCGGGTGTCCCCGGCCAGCAGCGGCGCGGCGGGCAGCTCGCGGACGTCGAGCGGGAGCACCTGGTGGCCTTGCGCGGCCAAGCGGGCGCCGACGTGGCGCAGCAGGCGGGTGGTGCGGGAGGTCGGGGACGGGGAGCCGGAGACAGCGAGGACAGTGGCCATGGGTTCACCTCGGGGCAGGCGGAGGACGCTGCCTCGGGGCAGCGGGAGAGGCGGCCGGCGGGGACGGCCGCGAGAAGGTCCAACCGGTGCGGAGCGGCGGCGGGTGGTCAGCCGCGGATACCCGGACAACAGAGCGAACCGGAGACACGCTGCAGGTCGACGTGCCGCCGACGCGTGAGACTCGGGCGCTGTTCCATGGTTCTCATGCAAACACGCGCCGTTCCGGGCGGTCAAGAATCGTTTCAGCCCCTGGATGGCGGTGGACTGCGGTCGGACGGCGGTTGGACGGCGGTCTGACGGCGGTCTGACGGCGGTTGGACGGCGGTCGGACGGCGGTGACGATGCGCCGAAACCATCGCACCTCTGCTTCAGCTCTGCTACAAGCGCCCGCTCACCCGTGCGGACCGGACTGTCCGGGGTCCGGATCGGGCATCCTCGGGGACATGAACACGTGGCAGCAGGGCCGCTCGAGCGGCGGTGACGGTGGTGACCCCCGACCGGGGGCCCGGGGCGGGTACGGCGGGTCCGGCGGTGCGGCCGGCGGCGCCGAGCCGCCGCTGCCGCCGGGGCTCAGCCCGCGCGGGCCGCGCGGGGCGGGGGCGCCGGGTGGGCAGCGGCCGCCGCTGCAGCGCCCGGCGCCCGGGGCGGCGCCGGGGCCCGGGGTCCCGAGCCAGCAGCCGGGCGGGCCGCTGCGGCCCGGTGGCCCGGCCGGCCCGGGCAGGCCGGGCGGTCCCGGTGGCCCCGGGGCTCCGCCGCAGGGCCGCAAGCGCCGTCGGCGCCGGGTGGTCGGCTACGTGGCGCTCGGCCTGGTCGGCGCGCTGCTGGCCACCGGCGTCGGCACCTACTTCTGGGCCGACTCCAAGCTGCATCACCAGGACGTGCTGGCCGACTACGGCAGCCGCCCCGCGGCCGGCAAGGGGACGAACTGGCTGATCGTCGGCTCGGACAGCCGCGACGGCCTGTCGGCCACGCAGAAGCAGGACCTGCACACCGGCTCGGACGACGGCAAGCGCAGCGACTCGATGATGATCCTGCACATCGGCGCCCACGGGAACACGCTGATGAGCATCCCGCGCGACTCCTGGGTACCGATCCCGGCGCACCTGGACAGCTCGGGCAGCGGGAAGACCATCAAGGCCACCACTTCGAAGATCAACTCTGCCTTCGACAACGGCGGCGGCCCGCTGCTGGTGCAGACCGTCGAGCAGAACACCGGCATCCACGTCGACCACTACGCGGAGGTCGGCTTCGCCGGCTTCGTCGGCATCGTGGACGCGGTGGGCGGGGTGAACATGTGCATCGACCAGAACATCCAGGACACCGACTCCGGGCTGAACCTCAAGGCGGGCTGCCAGACCCTGAACGGTACCCAGTCGCTGGCCTTCGTCCGCCAGCGCCACCAGATGGCCGACCAGGACCTGGGCCGGATGCGCAACCAGCAGAAGTTCCTCTCCGCACTGGCCCACCAGGCGGCCTCGCCGGGCACCCTGCTCGACCCGTTCACCCTCTACCCGCTGATCGGCTCGGGCCTCGACACGCTGATCGTCGACAAGAACACCGGACTGACCGACCTGGCCTCGCTCTTCGAGGCGATGAAGTCGGTCAGCGGCGGGGACGGCAAGAGCATCACCATCCCGATCGCGAACGCCGACTACCGCACCAGCACCGGCGAGTCGGCGGTGAAGTGGAACCAGGGCGAGGCCACGCAGGTGTTCGACGCGATCAAGAACGACACCGCGGTACCCAGTTTCTGACGGCTGGTCAGACGGTCGCGCGAGTCCGCCCGCGTCCGTACGGGCCTGTCCGGATCCGCCCGCCCGTCCGGCCCCGGACAGGCCCGTACGGCCCGAGCCGGGGGCGCGGGCCGTACGGGGCGGTGCGGGGCGGTGCGGGCGGGCCCGCGGACAGAGCCGGGCAGGGCTCAGACGAGCACGTGACCGCCGTCGACGGTGAGCACGGTGCCGGTGGTGAAGGTGTTGTTCAGCAGGTAGATGTAGGCCTCGGCCACCTCGGTGGCCTCGGCGACGCGCTTGGTCAGCAGGTGCGGACCGAAGGTGTCGTAGATGTCCTGCGCGTTCGGCACGCTGGCGTCCCACATCGCGGTCTTGGCCGGGCCGGGGCGCACGGCGTTGACCCGCACGGCCGGGCCGAGCTCGACCGCGAGCGCACGGGCCAGCGACTCGGCGGCGGCGGTGCTGCTGGCCGCCACCGAGGTGCCGGGGGCCGGGCGGGTGGCCACGCTGCCGGAGCTGACCACGATCGAGCCGCCGGGGCGGATGCCGGGGGCCCCGTGCTTGGCGCTCAGGAAGGCGCCCCAGTAGCGGATGTCGAAGAAGGCCTTGGCCTCGGCCACGGTCACCTCGGCCAGGGCCTTCATCAGCAGGGCGTCGCCGGCGGTGTAGACCAGGTGGTCGAACTCGCCGACCCGGGTGAAGAACTCGCTGATCTGGGCCTCGTCGGTGACGTCCAGGCGGTAGCCCTCGGCGTCGCCGCCGAGCTGCTTGACCGCGTCGTCGACCCGGTCCTGCTTGCTGGACGCGACGACCACGCTCGCGCCCTCCGCGGCGGCCAGCTTGGCGGCGGCGAAGCCGATCCCGGAGGTGCCGCCGATCAGGACCACGCGCTTGCCGTTCAGGCTCATGGGAATGCCTCTCATGCGATTCGTGCGAAATGGTGAAGTGGGTACCCAGGCGGTGCGGTTGGTGCGTCGCGGGAGTTGACGATCCATCAACTCCGGTCTTCCAGAAGCCAGTCCGCGACCCGCTCGCCGATCATGATGCAGGTCAGGTTGGTGTTGGAGCGGACCATCACGGGCATCACCGAGGCGTCGGCGACCCGCAGGCCCTGGACTCCGTGCACGCGGCACCGGTCGTCGACCACAGCCGTCGGATCATCGGCCGGTCCCATCTTGGCCGTGCCGACGGGGTGGAAGTGAGTGATGACGGTCTTCTGCAGGAACTCGTCCAGCACTTCGTCACTTCGCAGGACGTCGGCGCCCGGCCAGATGTTTCCGGTGGTGAGCAGTTTGAACTCCGGCTGCTGGGCCAGCTCCCAGCAGAGCCGCAGGCCCTCGCGCATCTTCCGGAGGTCCTCCGGGTCCTGCAGGTAGTTGGCGACCACGACGGGCTTGGCCTCGGGGTCGGTCGAGTCGATGGTCACCCGGCCCACCGAGCGCGGCAGTTCGAGGCCCACCGAGAACATCATGGCCTGGTCGGTGCCGAGCGGCTCGCGGACCCAGGAGCCGTAGCCGTTCAGGTCCACGTGGCTGAAGACGTAGAGCTGCATGTCCGCGAACTCCTCGGAGTCCGGGGCGGTGTACTGCAGCAGCATCTGGGTCACCGGGGTCGCCTCGTCGTAGACCCCCGGACGCAGCTGCAGCGAGAGCAGGTTGGTGCAGTGATCGAGGAAGTTCTCTCCCACGCCCGGCAGTTCGGCCACCGGCTCGACCCCGAGGTCGGCCAGCTTCGCCGGGTCGCCGATCCCCGAGCGGAGCAGGATCGCCGGGCTCGCCACGGTGCCGGCCGACAGGGTGATCCGCTCGGCGTAGAGCTCCTCGGCCACCCCGCCGGTGATCACCCGCACGCCGACCGCCCGGGTGCCCTCGAAGAGGATCCGGTCCACGGTGGTGTCCGCCCTGATGGTCAGGTTCGGGCGCTTGCGGGCCTCGGTCAGGTAGCCGATCGCGGTGGAGATCCGCTGCCCGTCGAGAAGGTTCTGCGGCAGCGGCCCGACGCCCAGCGCGCCGGGGGCGTTGTGGTCGGGCACCTCGGGGAAGCCGAGCCGCTTGGCCGCCTCCTGGAGTGCCTTCTGCTGCGGCGTCAGCTGCGCGTCCTGCCAGCGCCAGATCGGGATCGGGCCGCCCGCGCCGTGCAGCCGGGGCTCGCCCTCGGCGGGCGGCAGGGCGCCGAAGTCCTTGTCGTCCTCCAGCTTGACGTAGTACGGTAGCACGTCGTCCCAGGTCCACCCCTCGTTGCCGACCTTGGTCCAGGCCTCGAAGTCCAGCGGCTCGGGCCGCATCGCCAGCGAGACGTTGATCGCCGAGGTGCCGCCGACCACCTTGCCGCGCGGGAAGCCGATGGTCCGGCCGGGGACGGCCTCGGCGGTGTAGCCCCAGTCGTGGGTGCCGATCGCCGGGTAGAGGCCGTTGCGCAGCGGGGCGGGCAGGTCGGCCGGGTCGGGGTAGTCCGGCCCGGCCTCGATCAACAGGACGTTGCGGTCGGCGCGCTCCGACAGGCGGGCCGCGATCACCGCGCCGGTCGATCCGGCACCGATGACGATGTCGGTGTGAGGGGTGGGCATCGCGGGTCTCCTGACTGTGCTGATCGGGCGCTGCTGGACGGGTGGTGCCGGACGGGTGTTGCCGGACGGGTGGTGCCGGACGGGTGGTGCCGGACGACTTCCGCTGGGGATGGAGCGGGTCAGCTGGTCAGGCGGTCAGCTGGTCAGCTGCTGCGGCGGGTTGTAGGCGATCCGGCGCTGCTTGCTGGCCGCCTCGGCCGCCACCCACAGGAGCAGCGCGAGCCCGGCGAAGACCGCGCCGATCACGCTCACCCCGGTCCAGCCGTAGGCCGCGTAGGCCGCTCCGGAGCCGGCCGAGCCGGCGATGCCGCCGACCAGGTAGAGGGTCATGTAGGCGGTGGTGAGGCGGGAGCGGGCCTCGGGGCGCAGCCGGTAGATGATGCTCAGGTTCATCACCTGCATGCCCTGGACGCCGAAGTCCAGGACCACGATCCCGGCCAGCACCGCGATCAGCCAGCCGCCGCCGTGCAGCACCATCAGGCCCCAGCTGACCAGCACCGAGGTGAGCAGCAGGCCGGTGGCCACGCTCTCCTTGCCCCGGTCCGCCAGCCGGCCGACCAGTCGGGCGGCGATGGCGCCGACCAGTCCGGCGAAGCCGAACAGGCCGATCACACCCTCGTTGTAGTGGTACGGGGACTTGGCCAGCAGGAAGGCCAGCGAGGTCCAGAGCACCTGGAACCCGGCCTGGGAGAAGAAGCCGTAGGCGGTGCGCAGCCGCAGCACCTTCTCCTCGCGCAGCAGCGAGACGGCCGAACCGAGCAGCTTGCCGTAGCCGAGCTTCTCCCCCGCGGCCTGGGTGCTGGGCAGCAGCCGCAGCAGCGCGATCGCCAGGGCGGCGACCACCACGGCGTCCACCACGTAGACCAGGCGCCAGCCGCCGAACTCGGCGATCACGCCACCGGCGGTCCGGGCCAGCAGGACTCCGAGCAGGACCCCGCTCATCACGCTGCCGGTGACCCGGCCACGCTGTTCGGGGGCGGCCAGGTTGGCCGCGAAGGAGACCATCAGCGGGGAGACGGTGGAGACGATCGCCGCGACGATCTCGGCCACGATCAGCACCCCGAGCGAGGGGGCGGCGGCGGCCAGCAGTTGGAAGAGCGCCACCACGCCGAGCATCGAGACGACCAGCTTGCGCCGGTTGACCATGTCGCCCAGCGGGACCAGGAACGCCAGACCCAGCGCGTAGCCGATCGGGCCGGCGGTGACCACCCAGGAGGCCGCGCCGCTGCCGACGTGGAAGGTCTGGGCGATCGAGGTGAGCAGCGGCTGGGCGTAGTAGGTGTTGGCGGCCGAGAGGCCGGCGGTGGCGGCGAAGAGCGTCACCATGGACTTGGAGATACCGGCGGCGGGTGGCGTGGCCTGGGCGGCCTTCGCGCCTCCGCTCGTCTGGTTCTGGATGAGCGCCATGGACTGGCTGCCTTTCGGGAGGCTTTCGACGGGGCGGAGCGGTCGGCCCCGGAAATTCCGGAGCCCTTCTCATGTCATCGAGATTATCCGGCGGAGCTTCCTTGCGGAATTCCTCTTCGGTACTCCTCCGATGGCCCGAAGGAGGCATCCGAACCGGGAATATGATGCCCTGCAACCCTTGGTACCACTGGCCCGAGGTGGCACTGTCGGATCTTCCGGGGAATAGGACGTCATATTTCCGAGGACCCCTTCCGATATTCCGGAGCGGGATCTTCGGTGGCATTCGCCGGGCTCAACGGCAGCTATCGCACAGGCATTCCCCGACACCTCCTCAGTGGTAGCCGGGTGCCTCTGTGGAGACATGGCGGAGCCCTCCGGCCCCGGTCGAGGGGGCGGGAGGGCTCCGTGGTGCGGGTGCGCTTCTTCGCGGCGCCGGTGCGCTACCGCGCACTGCGCTACGAGGCGAAGATCACGCCCTGGTTGCTCGGCTGGAGCGAGCCGACGGTGAAGCCGGCGGCGGAGACGGTCAGCTGCTCCAACGGCTTGCCGTTCGCGTCGAGCACGTTCGCGGTCAGCTGGGTCGTCTCGTCCGGTGGCGTGATGGTCACCCCGGCGAGCACGTGGCAGCTCACGTCACCCTTGTCGCAGGAGGCCCACTTGAGCCCGGAGAAGGCGGTGGTGCCGGGCTTCAGGGTGGCCTCGACCGGCGGGCCCGGGTGGGCGACCCGGCTGGTGCCCAGCGTGACCGGGCTGTTGTCGGCGAGCAGGCCGCCGTAGCCGAGATAGCCGTAGACGGTGCAGGTGCGGGTGCCCTTGTTGGTCAGCATCACCATGGCGGTGCCGGGGAAGTCCGGCTGGAGCTGCACGTCGGCCTTCAACTCCCCGGTGTGGCACCGGGTCGAGGAGACGGGCTCGGCGCTGCCGCCCGCCGCCGGGGCCACGGAGCGGCTGCTCGCCGCCCCCGCGACGGCCGACCGCGATGCGGCGGGTGCCGCACCGGCGGGTGCGCCGGCGGGCGGCGCGGCGGCCGGTGCGCGGCTGCCCGGCGGATTGGCGCTGCTGGTCGACGGGACGTCGTCGTTGCAGGCCACCGCCCCCAACGCCAGTGCCAGCGTGCCGACCGCGACCGCCACTGCCTTGCCCACCCTCATGACCGCTCCCCTCGAAAACGCGCCGCTCTCCTCCCCTCTCACGACGCACTCGTCCGATGCCCGGTTCGCCCTCATCCGTCCCAGGCACGTAACGCCGGTAACAGGCGTGACAAAGCGCCGACCCCCGCGCCCTGGGCAGGACGCGGGGGTCGAGGTGACAGCGGAACCGCAGGTCAGGAGCCCGGCAGGTTGCGCGCCATGACGATCCGCTGGACCTGGTTCGTGCCTTCGTAGATCTGGGTGATCTTGGCGTCGCGCATCATCCGCTCCACCGGGTAGTCACGGGTGTAGCCGTAACCGCCGAGCAGCTGGACGGCGTCGGTGGTGATCTCCATCGCGACGTCCGAGGCGAAGCACTTGGCGGCCGCGCCGAAGAAGGTCAGGTCCTCCTTCTCCCCCCCACCGGCAACGCGCTGCGACTTCGCGGCGGCGGAGTAGGTCAGCTGGCGGGCCGCCTCCAGCTTCATCGCCATGTCGGCCAGCATGAACTGGACGCCCTGGAACTCGGCGATCGCCTTGCCGAACTGCTTGCGCTCCTTGACGTAGCCGGCGGCGTAGTCGAGCGCGCCCTGGGCGATGCCCAGCGCCTGGGCGGCGATGGTGATCCGGGTGTGGTCCAGGGTCTTCATCGCGGTGGCGAAGCCGGTGCCCTCGGCGCCGATCATGCGGTCGGCCGGGATCCGGACGTTGTCCAGGTAGACCTCGCGGGTCGGCGAGCCCTTGATACCGAGCTTCTTCTCCGGGGCGCCGAAGGAGACGCCCTCGTCGCCCTTCTCCACCACGAAGGCCGAGATGCCCTTGGAGCGCTTCTCGGGGTCGGTGACGGCCATCACGGTGTAGAACTCCGAGACGCCGGCGTTGGTGATCCACCGCTTGACGCCGTTGAGCACCCAGAAGTCGCCGTCGCGCACCGCGCGGGTCTTCATGCCCGCCGCGTCCGAACCGGCGTCCGGCTCGGAGAGGCAGTAGGAGAACATGCCCTCGCCGCGGGCCAGCGCGCCCAGGTACTTGGCCTTCAGCTCCTCGGAGCCGGACAGCTGCACCGGCAGCGAGCCGAGCTTGTTGACGGCCGGGATCAGCGACGAGGAGGCGCAGACCCGGGCGACCTCCTCGATCACGATGACGGTGGCCAGCGCGTCGGCCCCGCCGCCGCCGTACTCCTCGGGGACGTGCACCGCGTGCAGGTCGTTGGCCTCCAGGGCGTCCCGGGCCTCCTGCGGGAACCGGCCGTGCTCGTCCACGTCCGCCGCGAACGGGGCGATCTTGGCCTCGGCGAGCGCGCGGACCGTCTCGCGGAGCATCTCGTGCTCCTCCGAGATCCGGAAGAGGTCGAAATCGGCGTTGCCAGCCATGGTCTGCTGCCCCTCTGCGAAACGACGTTAATTACCGTTAAGTAGTTGCTCATTCTAGGCCCGCGGGCCGCGATCACCAGACGTGACGTCGATGACATACCGAGCGGCGGCTACCATCAGTGGCTGCACCTCCGTCCTGTCCGCTGCTGTCCTGCATGCCGGTCTTATCCCGGCGGCCCGCGAAGGGGAAGCCCCGTGGCCCTGCGAATCTCGGTGATCGGTACCGGCTACCTCGGTGCCACCCACGCGGCCTGCCTCGCGGAGCTGGGGTTCGAGGTGATCGGGCTCGACATCGATCCCGAGAAGCTCGCCGCGCTCACCGCCGGCCAGGTGCCGATGTACGAGCCCGGCTTGTCCGAGCTGCTGCTGAAGCACGTCGCGGGTCATCCGGGTTCGAGTGGACGGCTGCGCTTCACCTCCTCCTCGCAGGAGGTCGCCGAGTTCGCCGACGTCCACTTCATCTGCGTGAACACGCCGCAGAAGAGGGGCGAGTTCGCCGCCGACATGTCCTGGGTCGACCTCGCGGTGGACCAGCTGGCCCCGCACCTGACCCGCCCGGCCCTGGTGGTCGGCAAGTCCACCGTCCCGGTGGGCAGCGCGAGCCGGCTGGCCGAGCGGCTGGCCGCGCTGGCCCCGGCGGGCGAGGACGTCGAGCTGGCCTGGAACCCGGAGTTCCTGCGCGAGGGCTACGCGGTGGGCGACACGCTGCACCCCGACCGGATCGTGATCGGTGTGCGGCCGGGCGGCCGGGCCGAGGAGCTGCTGCGCGAGGTGTACGCGACCCCGCTGGGCGACGGCGTGCCGCTGGTGGTCACCGACTACCCGACCGCCGAACTGGTGAAGGCCGCCGCCAACTCCTTCCTGGCCACCAAGATCTCCTTCATCAACGCGATGGCCGAGGTCTGCGAGAGCGCCGGCGCGGACGTGACGCTGCTGGCCAAGGCGCTCTCCTTCGACGAGCGGATCGGCGGCCGCTTCCTCAACGCCGGGCTCGGCTTCGGCGGCGGCTGCCTTCCCAAGGACATCCGCGCCTTCATGGCCAGGGCCGGGGAGCTGGGCGCCGACCAGGCACTGACCTTCCTGCGCGAGGTCGACTCGATCAACATGCGCCGCCGCTCGCGGATGGTGGAGCTGGCCCGTGAGCAGTGCGGCGGCGGCTTCCTGGACCGGCGGGTGGCGGTGCTCGGCGCCTCCTTCAAGCCCGACTCGGACGACATCCGCGACTCGCCCGCGCTCAACGTGGCCGCGCAGATCCAGCTGCAGGGCGCCCAGGTCACCGTCTACGACCCCAAGGCGATGGACAACGCCCGCAAGATGTTCCCCTCGCTCTCCTACGCCGTCTCGGCCACCGAGGCGGCCGTGGGTGCCCACGTGGTGCTGCACCTGACGGAGTGGCAGGAGTTCCGCGAGCTGGACCCGGTGGCACTGGGCGAGGTGGTCGCCGAACGCCGCCTGCTGGACGGGCGCAACGTGCTGGACGGGCCGAGTTGGCGTGCGGCGGGCTGGATCTACCGTGCGATGGGGCGCCCGAGCTGACCGCCGGCTGCTGACGGCCGGTCGCTGACGGCCGGGCCTGGGGCGGCGCGCTCGCGGCCGAGCCCCGACCGGGCGGGCGCGCCTCAGCTGAGCAGGCCCTTCCGGTAGCCCGCGGCGACCGCCGCCGCCCGGTCGCGGACGCCCAACTTGGCGTACAGGTGCAGCAGATGGGTCTTGACGGTGGCCTCGCTGATGAGCAGCCGCTTGGCCGACTCCTTGTTCGTACTGCCCGCCGCGACCAACCGCAGCACCTCCAACTCGCGGTCCGTCAGCACCTCGGCGGGTGCGGGCGCCGGTTCCCGCATCCGGCCCAGCAGCTTCTGCGCCACCGTCGGAGCGAGCACCGCCTGCCCCTGGTGGGCTGCCCGCACCGCGCGCACCAACTCCTCCCGCGGGGCGTCCTTGAGCAGGTAGCCGGTCGCGCCGGCCTCCACCGCGGGCAGCACATCGGCGTCGGTGTCGTAGGTGGTCAGCACCAGGACCCGCACGTCCGGCGCCAGTTCACGCAGCCGCCGGATCGCCTCGACACCGCCGGTGCCGGGCATCCGCAGGTCCATCAGCACCACGTCCACCCGCAGTGCCAGCGCCCGCTCCACGCCCTGGGCCCCGTCCGAGGCCTCGCCCGCGACCTCGAAGGCGGGGTCGTCCTCGAAGACGCCGCGCAGGCCGTCCCGGACGATGGGGTGGTCATCAACGATCAGCAGGCGAATGGTCACACCGCATTCTCCACCGGCGTGGTGGCACGGCGGACCGGCGGGGCGGGCACGCTGATGCTGATCGCGGTGCCCTCCCCCGGGGCGCTCTCGATCTCCAGCGTGCCGCCGACCTGGCGCAGCCGCCGGCGCATCGCGGTGAGGCCGTAGCCGCCGTGGTCCTGGCCTTCGCCCTGGCCGTCGTCCTTGCCGTCGTCCTGCCCGTCGTCCTTGCCGTCGTCCTTGCCGTCGTCCTTGCCGTCGTCCTGCCCGTCGTCCTTGCCGTCGTCCTTGCCGTCGTCCTTGCCGTCGGGGGCCGTGTCCGCGCCGCCCGGCTCGAACCCGGCGCCGTCGTCCAGCACGTCGAGCAGCACCACCTCGTGCGTGTAGGAGAGGGTCAGCGCGGCCCGCGTGGCGCCGGCGTGTTTGGCGATGTTGGCGAGCCCCTCCTGCGCGGCCCGGAAGAGCGCCACCTCCAGGGCGGGCGCCAGCGGAACCGGGGTCCCGGTGACCGTCACCCGGGCGGGCACCCCCGAGGTCTGCGACCAGCGCCCGGCCAGGTCCTGGACGGCCTCCGGCAGGTGCGCCTCGGCGAGCGGGCCGGGCCGCAGCGCCTGCACCGAGCGGCGCGCCTCGGCCAGGCTCTCGCGGGCCAGCCGCCGGGCCAGTTCGCGGTGCCTGGCGCGGCGCTCGGGGTCACCGTCGAAGCGCTCGGCCGCCTCCAGCTGGGTGACGATCCCGGTCAGCCCCTGGGCGATGGTGTCGTGGATCTCGCCGGCCATCCGCTGGCGCTCGTCCAGCACCCCGGCCTCGCGGGCCTGCACCACCAGCTGCGCGTGCAGGCCGGCGTTCTCCGCCATGGTCTCCCGCAGCCGCCGGTTGGCCTCGGCCAGTTCGTCGATGTGCGCGGCCCGGCGCTGGCTGCGCTGCTCGCCCTCGATGCTCTGGTAGGTGATCGCACCGGCGATCACGATGTTGAGCACCGTCAGGCCCGCGTACAGCACCAGCAGGTCGCCGTGCAGGCTGCCCACCCCGCCGACCTGGGCGATCGCCGTCAGCGCGGCGGTGGCCGCGATGGCGGGCGGCCACAGCCGGCGGGGCAGCACGGCCACCTGGAGGTAGCCGGTGAAGGCGAAGAATCCGAAGACCGGGCTCAGCGCCACCAGCAGGCCGATCAGGACCAGCAGGCCGGCGTAGTAGGCCACCGCCTTGCCCCGCCGGCGCCCGCTCTCGGTGAAGGGGACGCACATCAGCCACTGCCAGAGCGCGGTGAGCCCGGAGAGCCCGAGCACCGCCGCCCGGTGGGCGGCGGTGCCGGTGAGCACGGTGGCGAGGAGGGCCGAGAAGGCCAGACCGCAGTAGGGGACGTACCGCTGGATCCGCCTGATCCGGTTCTCCCGGGAATCCTGGTTCATGCTCCCCATCCTGACGATCTTGGCCCGGCCCGGCTCTGCCGGGGTCACTCCCACCGGAAGGTCCGAGCGGCGATCGTGCTGCCCAGGACGGTGTAGCCGGCCAGCACGAGCAGGTGCTGCCAGAGCAGGCCCTCACCGGACCAGGCGTCCATCACCGCGCCGAACGGGATGAACTCGGCGATCCGCTGGAGCAGGTGGGGCATCTGGGCCATCGGGAAGTAGAGGCCGCTGGCGAAGAAGTTGAGGACCATCAGCGGCACGCCCAGGGCGCTGGCCGCCCCACCGGTGCGGGCCCGGGCCGCGACCACCAGGCCCAGCGAGAGCACCGCGCTGCCGCCGAGCAGGAAGGCGGCGAGGACGGCGCCCGGGTTGGACGGCGCCGACACCCCGAAGGCGAGGACGCCGATGCCCACGATCAGCGCGACGCCCGCCGCGGCGAGGCCGGCGATCACCACGACCAGCGCGGCGAGCATCCCGGCCGCCGGCACGGGGCTGGCGGACAGGCGGCGCAGCACGTCCTTCTCGCGGAAGCCGGCCATCGTCATCGGCAGCGCGGTGAAGGCCAGGAAGAGCGGGACCATCGCGGCCAGCGTCGGCACGTAGACGTCGATCATCCGCTTGCCGCCGAGGGCGGCCTGGGCGGTGTGGAAGCCGGGGATGCTGCCGAAGACGAGCAGCAGCAGGACGGGCAGGCCCAGCCAGATCAGCGCGGCCGGTTCGCGCAGCAGCAGCCTGGCCTGGGTGAGGGTGAGGGTCCGGAAGCCGCGGCGCGTCATGGCGAACATGCTCATGTCAGTATCCTTGCGAGAGTGGGAGGGGGAGCGGCAGCGAGGGTGGGGGGCGCGCGGGGCGCGCGGTCAGTCGGCGGTGCCGCGGCCGGTCAGCGCGATGAACGCGTCGTCCAGGCTGGCCTGCTCGACCCGCAGGTCGGCGGCGATGATCTGGCGCCGGGCCAGCAGCGAGCTGACCGCCTGCACCACGTTCCCGGTGCCGCTGACCTCGATCTGCGCCCCTTGCCGACGCACCTCGACCACCTCGGGCAGCGCGCGCAGCAGTTCCTCGTCCAGCGGGGCGGAGGGCCGGAACCGCATCAGCTGCCGCCGGCCGGCCCGCGCCGTCAGGCCCGCGGGGGTGTCGACGGCCACCACCCGGCCGCCGTCGATCACCGCGACCCGGTCGCAGAGCCGCTCGGCCTCCTCCATGAAGTGGGTGACCAGCAGCACGGTGACGCCCGCCTCCCGGATCTGCTCCACCAGCTCCCAGGCGGTGCGGCGGGCGTGCGGGTCCAGCCCGGTGGTCAGCTCGTCGAGCACCACCACCTTCGGGCTGCCCACCATGGCCAGCGCGATGGCCAGCCGCTGCTTCTGGCCGCCCGACAGCTTCTTGAACCGGGTGCCCGCCTTCTCCGCCAGCCCGAGCCGCTCCATCAACTCCACCGGGTCGGCCGGGTTCCGGTAGAACGAGGCGTACAGTTCGAGCGCCTCGGCGACCTTCAGCCGGTCCGGCAGCCCGCTCTCCTGGAGCTGCACACCCAGCACCTGGCGCAGCTCCTCCCGCCGGCGGCCCGGGTCGAGCCCCAGCACCGAGATCCGCCCGCCGTCCATCGGCCGCAACCCGGCCAGGCACTCGACCGTCGTGGTCTTGCCGGCGCCGTTCGGGCCGAGGATGCCGAAGATCTCCCCCTCCTCGACCTGGAACGACACGTCGTGCACCACGGTCTCCTGCCCGTACCGCTTCCGAAGGTGCTCGACCTCGATGACTGCCATGACCGTCTCTCCCCTGGTGGCCTTTGCCGCTCTCGCGCTGTGCCACCAGAATCCCGCGCCGGCCACCGTGCGGACATCGACCGCCCGGCTGCCCGCGCCGCCGATACGGCTGAGCCCGTATCAACCGATCGGTTGATACGGGGCTCGGCCCGGCGCCCGGGTGGTAAGCCCTGGCGGGCGGTCAGCCCAGGCGGGGCAGCTCGATCGCCGGGCACTTGTCCATCACGATGGCCAGCCCCGCGGCCCGGGCCCGCTCGTAGGCCGCCTCGTCGATGACGCCGAGCTGCAGCCAGAGCGCCTTGGCGCCGATCCCGATCGCCTCGTCGACCACGGCGCCGGCCAGCTCACCGCGCACGAAGACGTCCACCACGTCGACCGGGAACGGGATCGCGGCCAAGGTGGGGTAGCCGGGCTCGCCGTGCACCGTCTCCGCCTTCGGGTGGACCGGGACGACCCGCTTGCCGTGGCGCTGGAGCACGTCCGCCACCCCGTAGGCCGCGCGGCGCTGGTTGGCGGACAGGCCCACCACCGCCCAGGTGCCGCCGAGTTCGGTCAGGATCCGGCGGACCGTCGCCGCGTCTCCGTACATCTCCAGCCTCCTGAAGGATCCGCTGCCCGACGGGCAGCTGTTCGACGTTCGACGGACCCCGCCGACCGGTGACTCCCGCGGGCGCGGTCAGCCGTCCAGCTGCGCCAGGGTGGCGATCGAGGGCCCGCGGGCGGCGCCCGCCGCGCGGGCCACGTCCTCGGCGGCGCGCAGCACCCGCACGGCGTTGCCCCAGGTGAGCTTGGCCAGGTCGGCCTCCGACCAGTTCCGGTCCAGGAGTTCGGCGACCAGGTTGGGGTAGCCGGAGACGTCGTCGAGGCCGGCCGGGGTGAAGGGGACGCCGTCGAAGTCGCCGCCGACGCCGAGGTGGTCGACACCGGCCACCTCGCGCATGTGGTCCAGGTGGTCGGCGACGGTGGCCGTGGTGGCGATCGGGCGCGGGTCGCCGGCCTCGAACGCGTGCAGCACCGCCATCGCCTCGGGGGTGTGCGCCTGGTGGTGGAAGCCGTCGGCCTCCAGCGCCGCGGCGGCCCGCAGCATCCAGGCGGTGGCCTCGGGCAGGATGAACTGCGGCACGAAGGTGGCCATCGCCACGCCCCCGTTGGCGGGCAGCAGGGCGAGCACGTCGTCGGGGATGTTGCGCGGGTGGTCGTGCACGGCGCGCGCGGAGGAGTGCGAGAAGATCACCGGCGCCTCGGTGACCCGCAGCGCGTGCCGCATGGTGTCGGGCGAGGTGTGCGAGAGGTCGACCAGCATGCCGAGCCGGTTCATCTCCCGCACCACCTCCTCGCCGAAGCGGGTGAGGCCGCCGGCGGCCGGCTCGTCGGTGGCGGAGTCGGCCCACGGCACGTTGTCGTTGTGGGTGAGCGTCATGTACCGCACACCCAGCTGGTGCAGCGCGCGCAGGGTGGCCAGCGAGGAGTTGATGCTGTGCCCGCCCTCGGCCCCCATCAACGAGGCGATCCTGCCCTCGGCCCGGGCCGCCTCCATGTCGTCGGCGCTCAGCGCGAGCCGCAGCCGGTCCGGGAACCGGTCGACCAGCGCGCGCACGAAGTCGATCTGCTCCAGGGTCGCGCTGACCGCCGTGTCGCCCGACAGGTTCGCGCTGACGAAGACCGACCAGAACTGCGCACCGACCCCGCCGGCCCGCAGCCGGTCGAGGTCGGTGTGCAGCCGGCCCCGCTGGTCGGCGGCCAGGTCGATGGCGTCCAGGTCGTAGCCCGCCTGGTTGCGCATCGCCCACGGCAGGTCGTTGTGACCGTCCACCACCGGCGCGGCGGCGAGCAGCGTACGGGCGCGGTCCAGCTGATCAGAGGTCATGGACCCCATCCTGCCTACCGGCTGAAGCCGAAGGAAGCGGAACCCGCCACCTTGGCGCGCAGCTTCCTGCCCTTCTCGGTGGCCTGGTGGTTCAGCTCGGCCTGGAACTCGCTCATCTTCTCGGTGAGCTCCGGGTCGAAGGCGGCGATCATGCGCACCGCCAGCAGGCCCGCGTTGCGCGCGCCCGCCACCGAGACGGTGGCCACCGGCACGCCGGCCGGCATCTGGACGATGGAGAGCAGGCTGTCCATGCCGTCCAGGTAGCGCAGCGGCACCGGCACGCCGATCACCGGCAGCGGGGTGACCGAGGCCAGCATGCCCGGCAGGTGGGCGGCCCCGCCGGCCCCGGCGATGATCGCCTTCAGGCCGCGGTGGTGGGCCTGCTCGCCGTAGCCGATCATCTCGCGGGGCATCCGGTGCGCCGAGAGGACGTTGACCTCGTAGGGCACCTCGAACTCGTCGAGTGCCTGGGCGGCGGCCTCCATCACGGACCAGTCGGAGTCGGAGCCCATGGCGATGCCGACGAGCGGCGTGGTGCTGTTCGTCATTCGGTGATCGTGCCTCTCAGGTAGGCGGCCGCGTGGCGGGCGCGCTCGCGCACGTCCTCGAGGTCGTCCCCGAAGACGGTGACGTGGCCGACCTTGCGGCCGGGCTTCACGTCCTTGCCGTACATGTGGATCCGCAGACCGGGGTCGCGGGCCATGCAGTGCAGGAAGGCGTGGTACATGTCCGGGTAGTCGCCACCGAGCACGTTGACCATCACGGTCCACCGGGCGCGCGGGCGCGGGTCGCCGAGCGGCAGGTCGAGGACGGCCCGCAGGTGGTTCTCGAACTGCGAGGTGACCGCGCCGTCGATCGACCAGTGGCCGGAGTTGTGCGGGCGCATCGCCAGCTCGTTGACCAGGATCCGGCCGTCGCGGGTCTCGAACAGCTCGACCGCCAGGTGGCCGGTGATGTCGAGCTCCCCGGCGATCCGCAGGGCCAGCTCCTGGGCCTCGCCGGCCAGCTCCGGCGCCAGGTCGGGAGCGGGGGCGGTGACCTCGGCGCAGACCCCGTTCTCCTGCAGGCTCTCCACCACCGGGTAGGAGACGGCCTGGCCGCTGGGTGAGCGGACCACGTTGGCGGCCAGCTCGCGGACGAAGTCGACCTTCTCCTCGGCCAGCACCGCCACGCCCGCCAGGAAGGGCGCGTGCGCCTCCTCCTCGTCGCCGACCACCCAGACGCCCTTGCCGTCGTAGCCGCCGCGCACCGTCTTCAGCACCACCGGGTACCCGTCGCCCTCCTGGGCGAAGGCGGTGACGTCGGCCGGGTCGGCGACCAGGCGGTGCCGCGGGCAGGGGGCGCCGATCTCGTCCAGCTTGGCCCGCATCACGCCCTTGTCCTGGGCGTTGACCAGGGCCTCGGGGCCGGGCCGCACCGCCACGCCGTCGGCCAGCAGGGCCCGCAGGTGCTCGGTGGGGACGTGCTCGTGGTCGAAGGTGACCACGTCACAGTCCGCGGCGAAGCGGCGCAGCGTCTCCAGGTCCCGGTAGTCGCCGAGCACGGTGTCGGCGACCACCTGGGAGGCGGAGTCCTGCGGGGTGTCGGCGAGGAGCTTGAAGCGGATGCCCAGCGGGATGCCCGCCTGGTGCGCCATGCGCGCCAGCTGCCCGCCGCCGACCATGCCCACCGTTGGAAATTTTGCGCTGCCCGGAAAAGTCACCCTGCCAGGATATCCGGGCAGCTCCCGCAGGGTGCACGCCCGGCGGTGGGCCCTGCCGCCGGGCTCCGGGGCAGGCTCCTCCGCCGGAGGGGCCGGTGGGAGCCGGTGGGAGCCGGTAGCCTGGATGGCCGGACCCGAACGGGGCACTGCCGTGATCATGTGCCCTCGCCCGCAGGCCACTTCCGGCCTTCGGCGACCAGGCGCTCAGGAGACCTCCCGGATGACCAAGCACAGCGCGCACCGACGCCCCTCCCTGACCCAGCGGCTGCGCGGGGCCTCCAGCGAGGTGGGGAAGTTCGCGGTCGTCGGGCTGATCGGCATCGTAGTGAACTTCGGCGTCTCCAACGCCACCATCCACGCCACCCACTGGGCCGTGGTGCGCTGCTCACTGATCGGCACCGTGGTGTCGATCCTGGTCAACTACGTCGGCTACCGCTACTGGGTGTACCGGGACAGCGACGCGGCCTCGCGGCGCCGGGAGATCACGCTCTTCCTGGTCTTCAGCGGGATCGGCCTGCTGATCGAGAACGGCACGGTCTGGTTCACCACCTACAGCCTGGGGCTGACCGGCACCCTCGCGTACAACGCCTCGAAGGTGGCGGGCACCGGGGTGGCGACGCTGTTCCGCTTCTTCTCCTACCGCACCTGGGTCTTCAAGGCGATGCCGGAGCTGGCCGAGCACGAGCACGAGCAGCAGCCGGTCGCGGCGGTGGTACCGGCCCAGCCGGTGGTCGCGCAGGCCGAGCGGATCCTGACCTCCCAGGAGCGGACGCAGTACACCCGGTAGCTTGAACCCTTCGGCTCAGGGGTCCTTAGGCTCAGGGCCCTTCGGCGCCGAGGCCGCGCCCCAGGAAGAGCGCGAAGACCGGCGGCTTGAGCGAGAGCAGCTCCAGCCGCCCGCCGTCCGCCTCCGCGAGGTCGCGGGCCACCGCCAGGCCGATGCCGGTGGAGTTGCGCCCGCTCACCGTCCGCTCGAAGACCCGGTTGCCGAGCTCGGCGGGCACGCCAGGCCCCTCGTCCTGCACCTCGACCACCGCCGAGCTGCCGGAGGGCCGCACCCGCAGGATGACCGTGCCCGCGCCGTGCATCAGCGAGTTCTCGATCAGGGTGGCCAGCACCTGGGAGACGGTGCCCGGAGTTCCCAGCGCGACCACCCCGGCGAGTCCTTCGATCACCAGGCGCCGCCCGGCACCGCGCATCGGCACCGCCCACTCCTCGCGCTGCTGGCGGATCACCTCGTCCAGCTCGAAGCCGCCGGCGCTCGGGCCGTGGGTGTCGCGCTGGTTGGTGAGCAGGCGCTGGACCACGTCGGTGAGCCGCTCCACCTGCTCCAGCGCGATGGTGGCCTCCTCCCGCACGGTCTCGGGCTGGTGGGCCAGCGCGGTGATCTCCTCCAGTCGCATGGAGAGGGCGGTCAGCGGCGTGCGCAGCTGGTGCGAGGCGTCGGCGGCGAGCCGGCGCTCGGCGGTGAGCATCCGGCCGATCCGCTCGGCGCTCGCGTCCAGCACCTCGGCCACCCGGTCCAGCTCGGGCACGCCGTAGCGCCGGTCGCGCGGACGCGGGTCGCCGGAGCCGAGCCGCTCGGCGGTCTCGGCCAGGTCGGTGAGCGGGCGGGCCAGCCGCCTGGCCTGCCAGACGGCCAGCGCCACCGCCGTCTGCACGGCCAGCAGGGTCACCAGGCCCAGGAGCAGCAGCATGTCGCCGATCTCACGGGTGACGTCCGCCCGGGACTGCTCGACCGTCACCGTCACGCCGCTCTGGTCCGACTCGCTGGCGCGCAGCGCGGCGCCCTTGGGCACCTCGCCGATGGTCACCAGTTGCGGCTGGTCCGGCGAGCCCTGCGGCGGGATCCGGATCTCGGCGTAGTCCCCCTCGATGGCCTGGGTGCCGAGCCGCTCCTGGGTCACCGGCTCGTGCGCGGCCAGCCGGTTCTCCACCAGGCCGAGCAGCCGCACCGCGGCCGCGTCGACCCGGGACTGCGCGTTGTTGACGATGCTCTGCTTCTCGACCAGCGCCAGCGGTACGCAGAACACCACCACGACCACCAGGACCACGCCCAGCAGCGAGTTGATCATCCTGCGCTTCACGCGGTGCTGCCCCGGCCCTAGTTCTTCTCGAAGCGGAAGCCCACGCCGCGCACGGTGGCGATGTAGCGGGGGTTGGTGGCGTCGTCGCCGAGCTTCTTGCGCAGCCAGGAGATGTGCATGTCCAGCGTCTTGGTGGAGGTCCACCAGGTGGTGTCCCAGACCTGGCGCATGATGTCCTCGCGGGTGACCACCCGGCCCGCGTCCCGGACCAGCACCCGAAGCAGCTCGAACTCCTTGGCGGAGAGGGTCAGTTCCTCCTCGCCGACCCAGGCGCGGTGGGACTCGATGTCGATCCGCACACCGTGCGCGCCGGTGGAGAGCGAGTCCACGTTGCCGCGCCGCAGCAGGGCCCGGACCCGGGCGAGCAGTTCGGCCAGCCGGAACGGCTTGGTGACGTAGTCGTCGGCGCCGGCGTCCAGGCCGACCACGGTGTCCACCTCGTCGGCGCGGGCGGTGAGCACCAGGACGGGGCAGCTCTTGCCGTCCGCGCGCAGCCGGCGGCAGACCTCCAGCCCGTCCATCTGCGGCAGGCCGAGGTCGAGCACGACCAGGTCGACCTCCTCCTCCAGCCCGGCCTCCAGGGCGGACGGGCCGTCCTCCCGGACGAGCACCTCGTACCCCTCGCGGCGCAGGGCGCGGGCCAGCGGTTCCGAGATGGCGGGGTCGTCCTCGGCGAGCAGCACACAGGTCATGGTGCGAATCGTAGTCCGCCGAACGGGCCGTGATCAGACCCACACGGGAGCGCGCGGTCGGGACGGGCGGGCGGGGCGCTGTGAACTAGTTCACAGCGGGTAATCGGCGTGCCGACCCAGGCAACGGCCGGAACGGCGGCGAACACCGAGTGGGACCGCAGTTCCTCCCATTGGACCTTGGCTTCGAAGGAACTGATCCTGCTCTACCATCGATTGGCGGACCAGACCTGAACAACGCTGCGTGATCCCGTTATTGAACAGTGGCTTTTGTCCGTCCATATCGTGGAAAAGCTGGACGTACAGTGGTCCGGTCCCCGTGTCGTGCGCCGCGGATCCCCCGCCTGCCCGAGCAGCGAGCAGGCCCACCGCGGCGCTCGGACCCGTCCGCCTCCCCACCACAGTGGCGCGACGGTGTCCCAGACAGTCAGGCAAGGAACAACTACTGATGGCGTCACCCTCCACCTTGGACGCCGGCGTACAGCCGGTCGCCCCTTCTGGCGGCAAGACCTTCTTCGGGCACCCCCGAGGACTGGCCACGCTCTTCATGACGGAGATGTGGGAGCGGTTCAGCTTCTACGGCATGCGGGCCCTGCTGGTGATCTACCTGGTCACCGCGACCCACGACGGCGGGCTCGGCTACAAGGCCGCCGTCGGCGCCGCGATCGTCAGCGTCTACAACGCGATGGTCTACCTGACCGCACTGCCCGGCGGCTGGATCGCGGACCGCTTCTGGGGCCCGCGCAAGACCGTCGCCGTCGGCGGCTGCATCATCATGATCGGCCACTTCCTGCTGGCCGTCCCGGCCACCGTGTCGTTCTTCGTCGGCCTGGCGTTCATCGCGGTCGGGTCCGGCCTGCTCAAGGCCAACATCTCGACGATGGTCGGCCACCTCTACGACGGGCCGAACGACCCGCGGCGCGACGGCGGCTTCACCGTCTTCTACATGGGCATCAACCTCGGTGCCTTCGCCGCGCCGCTGGTCATCGGCACGATCGGCCAGAAGGTCGACTGGCACCTGGGCTTCGCGCTGGCCGGTGTCGGCATGGCGCTGGGACTGGGTCAGTACCTGCTCGGCACCCGCCACCTCAGCCCGACCAGCAACATCGTGACCGCGCCGATCACCCCCGGCGAGAAGAAGGCCGTGCTGCGCAAGGCGCTGCTCTGGCTGGCCGCCGCCGCGGTCTTCTACGGCGTGATCGTCGCCGCCGGCAGCTTCTCGATCAGCTGGGTGATCTGGCCGCTCTCGGTCGCGGGCATCGCGATCCCGGCGCTCTACTTCGCCCGGATGAAGAAGGACAAGGACCTCGCCCCGGACGAGCAGTCCAAGATGAGCGGATTCATCTGGTTCTTCATCGCCGCCGCCGTCTTCTGGATGATCTACGACCAGTCCAGCTCGACGCTGAGCATCTTCGCGACCGACAGCACCTCCTCGACGCTCTTCGGTTTCAACTTCCCGTCGAGCTGGTTCCAGTCGCTCAACCCGCTCTACATCATGGCGCTGGCCCCGGTCTTCGCCTGGCTCTGGGTCTGGCTCTCCCGCCGCGCGAAGAACCCCAGCACCACGGTGAAGTTCGCCATCGGCCTGCTGATGATCGGCGCCTCGTTCCTGGTGATGATGCTGGCGATGGCCGCCGCCTCCGGCGGCGTCAAGGTCTCGCCGCTCTGGCTGGCCATGGTCTACCTGGTCCAGACCGTCGGCGAGCTGACCCTCTCCCCGGTCGGCCTGTCGGTCACCACCAAGCTGGCCCCGGCGAAGTACGCCAGCCAGATGATGGGTGTCTGGTTCCTGGCCGTCACGGCGGGCGACTGCGTCGCGGCCATCACCCAGCTCGTCGTCGGCGACGCGACCGGCAGCACCTGGTACTTCGCGCTGCAGGGCGTGCTGGCGATCCTGGCGGGGATCGCGCTGTGGCTGTCCCGCAAGAAGGTCATCAGGCTGATGGGCAACGTGCACTGACCAGGCGCACACCGCTCCGAAACTGAGACACCGCAGGCCCGGTACGGAACTCCGTACCGGGCCTGCGTGCTCACTACCGCGACGGGTGCGGTTCCCGCTACAGCTCCCGCACCCCCGCCCGCCAGACGGCCGCCGTCAGCGGCACACCCGGGCGGTAGGCCAGGTGGACCGGGGAGGGGGCGTCCAGCAGCAGCAGGTCGGCGCGCGCGCC
The DNA here is from genome assembly GCF_026340565.1 of Kitasatospora sp. NBC_01287. Lineage (NCBI taxonomy): Bacteria > Bacillati > Actinomycetota > Actinomycetes > Kitasatosporales > Streptomycetaceae > Kitasatospora > Kitasatospora sp. NBC_01287. The sequence goes on along the minus strand of NZ_JAPEPB010000001.1, from coordinate 5,672,667 downwards.
GGGGGCGATCCGGCCGACATCGGTGCGGCGCAGCGCGCGGGCGCCGCCCGCGGTGGCGGCGTGCACCGCCTCGTCGGGGGTCATGCCCATCTCGCGGACCGCCACCGCGATGCAGAAGGCCATCGAACTGGTGAAGCTGGAGCCCGGGTTGCAGTCGGTGGAGAGCGCCACGGTGGCCCCGGCGTCCAGCAGGCGGCGGGCGTCCGGGTAGGCGGCGCGGGTGGAGAACTCGGCGCCGGGCAGCAGGGTGGCGACCGTGCCGGAGCCGGCCAGCGCCGCCACGTCCGCGTCGGTCAGGTGGGTGCAGTGGTCGGCCGAGGCGGCGCCGAGCTCCACCGCCAGCTGCACGCCGGGCCCGTAGGAGAGCTGGTTGGCGTGCACCCGCGGGGTCAGGCCGCGCTCGATCCCCGCCGTCAGGATCGCCCGGGCCTGGTCGCCGTCGAAGGCGCCCTGCTCGCAGAAGACGTCCACCCAGCGGGCGTGCGGGGCGCAGGCGTCCAGCATCTCGCCGGTGACCAGGTCGACGTAGCCGGCCGGGTCCTGCGCGTACTCGGGCGCCACCACGTGCGCGCCCAGGTAGGTCGTCTCCGGGGTGTGCGCGGCGGCGATCCGCAGCGCGCGGGCCTCGTCCTCGACGGTGAGGCCGTAGCCGGACTTGCACTCGATGGTCGTGGTGCCCTGGCGCAGCGCCTCGCGGACGAACCGGCCCAGGTTGGCGTCCAGTTCGGCGTCGCTCGCGGCCCGGGTGGCGGCCACCGTGGTGCGGATGCCGCCCGCGGTGTAGGCCTGGCCGGACATCCTGGCGTTGAACTCGGCGGTGCGGTCGCCCGCGAAGACCAGGTGGGCGTGCGAGTCCACGAAGCCGGGCAGCAGGGCCCGCCCCTGGGCGTCGTGGACCTGGTCGGCCGCGGGGGCGTCGGCGGCCCGCCCGGTCCAGATGACCACCGAGCCGTCGATCACCACGGCGGCCTGCTCGATCAGGCCGAGCAGGCCGGGGTGTGACGGGTCGTTGGTGACCAGGGCGCCGATGTTGGTGATCAGGGTGCTGGTCATGAGCCCTTCAGAGGTGGTGGTGGTCCGGAGCGGATCAGGCGAGCAGCGCGGCGATGGCGGTGCGCAGCGCGGACGGCACGTCGGCGACGCCCTGGTGCACCCCGTCCACCACGACCCGCCGGCCGCCGACCACCACGTGCCGGACATCGGCCGCCGAGGCGGCGAAGACGGCGGTCTCGGCGCCCAGGCGCGCGGGCGGGCCCGCGGTGCGGACCGAGTCCAGCGCCAGCACGGTGAAGTCGGCCAGCGCCCCGGCCTCGATCCGGCCGGCCTCCGGCCAGCCGAGCGAGGCGTGGCCGTCCTCGCTGCCGGCTCGCAGCAGCGCGCCCGCCGTCCAGTGGCCCCTGGTGCGGGTGCGCAGGCGCTCGTTCAGCTCCAGCGCGCGGGCCTCCTCGAACGGGTCGATGACGGCGTGGCTGTCGCTGCCCAGGGTGACCGGGCAGCCGCCGCTGGCCAGCCGGCGGGCCGGGCCGATGCCGTCGGCCAGGTCGCGCTCGGTGGTGGGGCACATGCAGACCACCGTGGAGGAGTCGGTCAGCAGCTTGATGTCCTCCTCGGTCAGGTGGGTCGCGTGCACGGCGCTGGTGCGCGGGCCCAGCACGCCGTGGTCGGCGAGCAACCGGGTCGGGGTGACGCCGTGCGCGGTCAGGCAGGCGTCGTTCTCGGCGGTCTGCTCGGACAGGTGCACGTGCAGCGGGGCCTGCCGCTCGGCGGCCCACCGCGCCACCGTGCCCAACTGCTCGGCCGGCACCGCGCGCACCGAGTGGATCGCGGCGCCCAGCCGGGCGTGGTCGCGCGCCTTGAGCTCGCTCGCCCGGGCGGCCCAGGCCTCGGCGTCCCCGTCCCCGAAGCGCAGTTGGGGCTTGCTCAGCTCGGCGCCGAAGCCGGAGGAGAGGTAGCAGGTGTCGAGCAGGGTGATCCGGATCCCGGCCCGGGCGGCGGCCTCGATCAGCGCCTCGCCCATCGCGTTGGGGTCCTGGTAGCGGGCGCCGCCCGGGGCGTGGTGCAGGTAGTGGAACTCGCCGACCGAGGTGATGCCGGCCAGCGCCATCTCGGCGTAGACGGCGGTGGCGAGCGCCAGGTAGCTGTCCGGGTCGAGCGCGCCGGCGAACCGGTACATGGTGTCGCGCCAGGTCCAGAAGGTGCCGGAGCCGACCTGCACGGTGCCGCGCAGGGCTCGGTGGAAGGCGTGCGAGTGGGCGTTGGCCTGGCCGGGGACGGTCAGGCCCGCCAGCTTGACGGCCCGCGGCGGGCAGGGGCCGCTGTCCGGGGTGACCGCGGCGATCCGGCCGTCGGCCGCCACCTCGATCAGCACCTGCGACTCGACCACCGGGCCGTTGGCGTGCGGTACCCAGGCGTGCTCGGCCCAGTAGGCCTGCGCCGCGTCACCGCGGTCGTGCTGCTCCGTCACTGCCGGCATGCCAGGTCCTCCAGGACGTCCGCGAGTGCCGCCACTCCCGCGAGGCAGTCCGCCACCTCGGCGCGCTCGGCCGGGGAGTGCGAGACACCGCTCGGGTTCCGCACGAACAGCATGGCGGTCGGGACGGCGGATGCCAGGATCCCGGCGTCGTGTCCCGCGCCGGTGGGCAGCACCGGGGCGCCGCCGAGGGTGCCGACCAGCCGGTCGCGCAGCGGGACGTCGAAGTCGACCACCGGCGTGTACGACTCGCGGGTCAGCTCGACCTTGACGCCGTCGCGCTCGCCGCGCTCGGCGGCGGCCTGGTGGATCTGCTCGACCAGCTCGGTGAGCGTGGCCTCGTCGGCCGCCCGGGAGTCCAGCCAGCCGCGGACCAGCGAGGCGATCGCGTTGGTGCCGTTGGGCTCGACGGCGATCTTGCCGAAGGTGGCCAGCGCGCCGGCCAGCCTGGCCTTCTTGCGGGCCGAGAGCACGGTGTTGGCGTAGGTGATCATCGGATCGCGGCGGTCCTCGATCCGGGTGGTGCCCGCGTGGTTCGCCTCACCGTGGAAGTCGAAGCGCCAGCGGCCGTGCGGCCAGATCGCCCCGGCCACCCCGACCGGCTGGTCCTCGCCCAGGTAGCGGCCCTGCTCGACGTGCAGCTCGACGAAGGCGCCGATCCGGGCCAGGCGCTCCTCGTCCACGCCGATCGCGCCCGGGTCGTAGCCGGCCCGCTCCATCGCGTCGGGCAGCCGCACGCCGTCCGCGTCGCGGAGCTCGTAGGCCTGCTCCCGGGTCAGCAGACCGGCGCTGAGCCGGGAGCCGATGCAGGCCACGCCGAACCGGGCGCCCTCCTCGTCACCGAAGTTGACGATCGCCAGCGGCCGCCGGAACGTCGCGCCGCGCTCGCGCAGGGCGTCCAGCGCGGCGAACGAGGAGACCACGCCGAGCGGGCCGTCGAAGGCGCCACCGTCCGGCACCGAGTCCAGGTGCGAGCCGGTGACGATCGCGCCCGGCGCGTCCGCCTCGCCCAGCCAGGCCCACTGGTTGCCGTTGCGGTCCAGCTCGTAGGTCAGGCCGCGGCCGCGGGCCTGCTCCTCGAACCAGGCCCGGCACTCCGCGTCGGCGCCGTTCCAGGCGTGCCGGCGGTAGCCGCCGGAAGCGGCGGAGCGGCCCACGGGGAGCAGCTCCGCCCACATCTCCTCGAAGCCCGCCGGCCTCGCTCCTGAAGGGAGGGTCACAGCTCACCCATGGGGATGCGCACACCGCGCTCGGCGGCGACCTCGTCGGCGCGGTCGTAGCCGGCGTCCACGTGGCGGATGACGCCCATGCCCGGGTCGTTGGTGAGCACCCGGCGGATCTTCTCGCCCGCCAGCGCGGTGCCGTCGGCCACCGTGACCTGGCCGGCGTGGATCGAGCGGCCGATGCCGACGCCGCCGCCGTGGTGGATGGAGACCCAGGAGGCGCCGGAGGCGACGTTGACCATGGCGTTGAGCAGCGGCCAGTCGGCGATCGCGTCGGAGCCGTCCAGCATCGCCTCGGTCTCGCGGTAGGGCGAGGCGACCGAGCCGCAGTCCAGGTGGTCGCGGCCGATCACGATCGGCGCGGAGAGCTCGCCGGAGGCGACCATGTCGTTGAACCGCTCGCCGGCCTTGTCGCGCTCGCCGTAGCCGAGCCAGCAGATCCGCGCGGGCAGGCCCTGGAAGTGCACCTTCTCCTGGGCCATCTTGATCCAGCGGTGCAGCGACTCGTTCTCCGGGAAGAGGTCGAGCACGGCCTTGTCGGTCTTCGCGATGTCCTGCGCGTCACCGGAGAGCGCGGCCCAGCGGAACGGGCCCTTGCCCTCGCAGAAGAGCGGGCGGATGTAGGCGGGCACGAAGCCGGGGAAGGCGAACGCCCGGTCGTAGCCGGCCAGCTGGGCCTCGCCGCGGATCGAGTTGCCGTAGTCGAAGACCTCGGCGCCGGCGTCCTGGAAGCCGACCATTGCCTCCACGTGCTTGGCCATCGACTCGCGCGAGCGGATGGTGAAGTCGGCCGGCTTCTCGGCGGCGTAGGTCGCCATGTCCTCGAAGGAGACGCCGATCGGCAGGTAGCTCAGCGGGTCGTGCGCGCTGGTCTGGTCGGTGACGATGTCGATCGGCGCGTCCATCGCGAGCAGCTGCGGGAACACCTCGGCGGCGTTGCCCAGCAGGCCGATGGAGAGCGGCTGCTTCTTGTCACGGGCGGCGGTGGCCAGCTCCAGGGCGTGGGCCAGGTTCTTGGCCTCCACGTCCAGGTAGCGGTGCTCGATCCGGCGGGCGATCCGGGAAGGGTCGCAGTCGACGCAGATCGCCACGCCGCCGTTCATGGTGACGGCCAGCGGCTGGGCGCCGCCCATGCCGCCGAGACCGGCGGTCAGCGTGATGGTGCCCGCCAGGGTCCCGTCGAACTTCTTGTTCGCCACCGCGGCGAAGGTCTCGTAGGTGCCCTGCAGGATGCCCTGGGTGCCGATGTAGATCCACGACCCGGCGGTCATCTGCCCGTACATGGTGAGCCCCAGGCTCTCCAGCCGGCGGAACTCCTCCCAGTTGGCCCAGTCGCCGACCAGGTTGGAGTTGGCGATCAGCACCCGCGGCGCCCACTCGTGCGTCTGCATCACACCGACCGGCCGGCCGGACTGGACCAGCATGGTCTCGTCCTGCTTCAGCGTCTGCAGCGTGCGCACCATCGCGTCGTACGAGCGCCAGTCGCGCGCCGCCTTGCCGGTGCCGCCGTAGACGACCAGCTTGGAGGGGTGCTCGGCCACCTCGGGGTCGAGGTTGTTCATCAGCATCCGCAGGGCGGCCTCCTGCTGCCACCCCTGGGTGCTGAGCTTCGTACCCCGCGCCGCGCGCACCTCGCGCGGACCGCTCGTCTGCTGCTCCGCCATGCTGCCGGTCTCCTTGCGGATGGATTCATTCAGGATTTGTAAGTCTGAATATATCCAAACACCTGACCATCGGCTAGCCCTACACCTCTGAATCGGCCCCCGGATTCACAACTGCCGGGCGCTAGTCTGAAGCTGGCGAACACCAGCTCTTGGCGCATCCCGTCGACAGTGGAGGACACCGTGACAGCAGCAATCACCGTGCGGCCCGGCCGACTGCGGGAGGCAGCCGAGGAGATCGAGCGAAGCACCGGCCTGCGCGTGCAGATCATCGGAGGATCTCTGGTCATGTCCCCGACTCCACGCGGTAAGCACGCCGGGGCGATCTGGCTGCTGCGGCAGCAACTCGAGTCCCTCCTGCCGCCAGACCTCCGCACGTACGAGGTGTCCTCGGTCGCCATGCCCAACGACGAGGACGACTACGCGACACCGGACCTGATCGTCCTACCAGCCGCCTGGGCCGATGCCGATGACTGGCTCGCCGATCCGCGCGATGCGGCACTGGCGGTCGAGGTCATCTCGAACTCCGAGCGCGCCCGGGGCATCGCAGACAAGACCGACTGGTATGCCACCGCCGGAATGGCCGTACTGCTCGCCGTCGACCCCCGCAACGGCACCTGGACGCTCTACACCCACCCGCGCGACGGGAGCTACCAGGGCGTCCTGCACGGCACCTACGGCGAGTCCGTCCCGCTGCCTGCGCCGCTGCCGGGCGAGCTGGCCACCGCCGAACTCCCCCGCTACGGGAGCTGACGCCCGCTCAGGCCGCCTCGTCGCCACCCCAGTCGATGCCGATCTCGGCCAGCCACTGGCGGTCGCGCTCGGCGGTCCCGGCCGGCTCGGCGGGGAGCATGGGCAGCGAGGGCGGGCGGGGGATCTCCTGCACCGGGCCCAGGCCGTAGCGCTCGGCGGCGGTGCCGGGGGGCGGGGCGGGGTCGACCAGGCCGATGTGGACGGCACTCTCGTCACCCGGTTCGAGGATGGTCAGACCCGGCCCGGGCGGGCCCAGGGCCACCCGACGGCCGCAGGCGGGGCAGGCCCACTCCTCCGCGCCGGAGGAGAGGCGGCCGACCGGTCTCATTTCGTGGATCACGCGCATGGCGGACACCCCCGTTACGTCCCAAGGAGGGGATGCCCGGTCCGCGCGGTACTACTCCCGCGCGGCGCCAATCGATCGGCCGGTTGCGGGCTGCGTCCAGTCCCGCTCAAGGCGCCCCGGGCGGGCGCGGCCCGGCCGGCGGCTACTCCAGGAAGAGGCCGCGGGACGCCGCCGACTGCTCGATCGACTCCAACCGGGCCTCGGCGCCCGGAAGTTCGTCGCACATGGTCTGCAGCAGCACCCGGCCGAGCACCATCGGGGCGCAGGCGGTGTCGAAGACCAGGCCGGTGCCGACCTCGGCCGGCAGCAGCAGGTCCGAGCGGGCCGCCACCGGGGCGAAGGCGCTGTCGGCGACGGTGAGCACGGTCAGGCCGCAGTCGCGGGCCACCGTGAGCGCGTCCATCAGCTCGCGCGGGTAGCGGGGCAGCGCGAAGCAGAGCAGCGCGGAGGCGCCGGCCGCGGCGGCCTGCTCGATCCGGTCGGCCAGCATCGAGCCGCCCTCGTCGAGCAGCCGGATGTCCGGGTGCACCTTGGCCGCGAAGTAGGCGAAGCCGCGGGCCTGCGCGGAGGCGGCCCGCAGGCCGAGCACCGGGAGCGGGCGGGAGGCGGCCAACAGCCGGGCGGCGCGGACGATCGGCTCCGGGTCGGCCAGCAGCTCGGCCAGCCGGCGCAGGTGGGCGATCTCGGCGAGGACGGCCTGCTGGTGCTCGTTGCGCACCACCTCGGAGGGCGACTCGGGCGGCGCGGCCGGCTCCCCCACGCCCAGGTCGCGCAGCCGCTTGCGCAGCGCGGGGTAGCCGTCGTAGCCCAGCGCGACGGCGAACCGGGTCACCGAGGGCTGGCTGACCCCGGCCAGTTCGGCCACCTCGACGCTGGACAGGAACGGCGCCTCGGGCGCGTGCCGGACCAGGGCGTGCGCGATCCGGCGCTGGGTGGGGGTGAGCCGGTGGCCGTCGAAGAGTTCGAGGAGCCTGGCGGAGGGGGCGGCGGCCGCGGGGGCGGCGACCGGGGCCGGGCCCGGCGCGGGGGACGACTGGGCGCTGGTGCTCATGGTGCGTCCCTTTCAACAGGCTTCGACGTACTGTGCAGCAGGCGGTACGCCAGGGCAATGGGTGTCTCGTACGCCGGGATGCCCGCTGCCCTCAGGGTCACCCTGATTTCCCCCTGAGAGGCGCGGTTGCGGCTTTACCGGGCCCGCTCCCGGGCCGCAGTCTTGTCGCCATGGATCCTCGCCGTGACAGCCAGACCTCGGAGCTCCGGGCCGACCTGGACGCAGCCCTGCAGACCCGCAAGGAGCTGGGGGCCGAGTACGAGTCGGCCCTGGTCGACTCCTTCCTCTCCCGGGTCGACTCCCGGTTGGACGCCCGGGTCGAGCAACGGGTCGCCGAGCGGCTCGCGGACCTGGGACCGGCGGAGCGCTTCCGGGACGGGGAGCGCCGGCCGGACCGGGAGCGCCGGCGCGGTTGGGGCGGCGGCAACAAGCTGCCGTTCTTCTCGCTCGCCCTGGCCATCCCGCTGACCGGGATCGGGTCCGCTTCGGGCCTGACCGGGATGCTCGTCACCTGGGCCGGCATCGTCGGCGTCAACGTCGCCGCCGCGCTGGGCAACCGGTGGGAGCAGGAGCGCGAGGAGCGGCGCCGGGTCGCCGCCCGGAGCGAGTGGGCCTGAGACCCACCCGCTCCGGCGACGCGGCCCGCTCTCCCCGCCGGCGGATCGGGCCGGCGGATCGGGCTGAGGGATCAGGATCGGGCCGGCGGATCAGGCCAGCGGACCGGTGACCCGCTCCACGGCCGCGAGCAGCGCGCCGGAGGCGACCAGTGCCTCGGCGGCAGCCAGGTCCGGAGCCAGGAAGCGGTCCCGGCCGGGCCCGCCGACGCCGGCCTCGCGAGCGGTGGCGACCGCGGCCGCGGTGGCGGGCGCCAGGTGGGTGGTGCCGTCGGCGGTGCGGATCTCCAGCGCGCGGGCCGCGGCGGTCAGCTCGACCGCCAGGATCCGGCCCAGGTTGTCCACGGCCTGGCGCAGCTTGCGGGCGGCGGACCAGCCCATCGAGACGTGGTCCTCCTGCATGGCCGAGGAGGGGATCGAGTCCACCGAGGCCGGGACGGCCAGCCGCTTGTTCTCGCTCACCAGGGCCGCCTGGGTGTACTGAGCGATCATCAGACCGGAGTCCACGCCCGGGTCGTCGGCCAGGAAGGCCGGCAGGCCGTGCGAGCGGCTCTTGTCCAGCAGCCGGTCGGTGCGGCGCTCGGCGATCGAGCCGAGGTCGGCGGCGGCGATGGCCAGGAAGTCGAGCACGTAGGCGACCGGGGCACCGTGGAAGTTGCCGTTGGACTCCACCCGGCCGTCCGGCAGCACCACCGGGTTGTCGACCGAGGCGGCCAGCTCGCGCTCGGCGACGGTGCGGGCGTGCGCCAGGGTGTCGCGGCCGGCGCCGGCCACCTGCGGGGCGCAGCGGATCGAGTAGGCGTCCTGGACCCGCGGCGCGTCGTCCTGGTGGTGGCCGGTCAGGCCCGAGCCCTGGAGCACCGCCAGCATGTTGGCCGCGCTCAGCGCCTGGCCCGGGTGCGGGCGGATCGGGCCGTGCAGCTCGGGGGCCAGCACCTTCTCGGTGCCGAGCAGCGCCTCCAGCGACATCGCGGCGGTGATGTCGGCGGTGGTGAAGAGCCGGGACAGGTCGGCGATGGCCATCACCAGCATGCCGAGCATGCCGTCGGTGCCGTTGATGAGGGCCAGGCCCTCCTTCTCCAGCAGCTCGACCGGCGCGATGCCGGCGGCGGCGAGCAGCTCGCCGGCCGGGTGCTCGGCCCCGTCCGGGCCGTAGGCGATGCCCTCGCCCATCAGCACCAGCGCGCAGTGCGAGAGCGGGGCCAGGTCGCCGGAGCAGCCGAGCGAGCCGTACTCGCGCACCACCGGGGTGATGCCGGCGTTGAGGATCGCGGCCATCGTCTCGGCGACCAGCGGGCGCACCCCGGTGCGGCCGGAGGCGAGGGTCTTCATCCGCAGGAACATCAGCGCACGGGTGACCTCGCGCTCCACCACCGGGCCCATGCCCGCGGCGTGCGAGCGGACCAGCGAGCGCTGCAGCTGGGCCCGCAGCTCGGGGCTGATGTGGCGCACGGCCAGGGCGCCGAAGCCGGTGGAGATGCCGTAGACCGGGCGCGGCTCGGCGGCCAGCGCGTCGATCCTGGCACGGGAGGTGGCCATCTCGGCCAGCGCGTCGGGGCCGATCTCGACCCGGGCGTTGCCGCGCGCCACGGCGAGCACGTCCTCGGCGGTGACGTCGGCCTTGCCGACCTGAACAAGCGGCGCGTCGGCGGCCGGAGCACTGTGCATATCCATATGCACCATCAGATCAGCTGAATGAAGATATGACAACCGTGGCCACCCAAAAGCCTGGATGCCTCATGCTGGGGGTGCGCCCCGAGCAGCGGGGTGAGCGGGAGCCGGGTCGGGAAGGGCGTGGGCAGCATGACACGGGCGACGGTGCGACGGCGCGTGGTACGGCTGCGCGGGGCGCAGCGGACGCCCCAGCCGGACGCGCTGGCGGCGGAGGAGCCGATGGAGATCCGGATCGGCGGCGAGGCGCTGACCGTCACCATGCGCACCCCGGGGCACGACTTCGACCTGGTGGCCGGCTTCCTGGTCGGCGAGGGGCTGCTGCACCGGCGCGAGCAGCTGGCGGCGCTGCGCTACTGCGCGGGCAGTGACCAGGACGGCCAGAACACCTACAACGTGGTCGACGCCACCCTGCGCGGCGCGGACGCCCTGCCGCTCTCCGCCCACCGCACCCTGCTGACCACCAGCGCCTGCGGACTGTGCGGACGCGACACGGTGGACGCGGTGCGCACCCACGTCCGGTTCAAGCCCGCCGACGACCCGCTCACCGTGCGGCCCGAGGTGCTCTACGCGCTGCCCGACGCGCTGCGCGCCGCCCAGCGCACCTTCGAGTCCACCGGCGGCCTGCACGCGGCCGGCCTCTTCAGCGCGACCGGCGAGCTGCTCTGCGCCCGTGAGGACGTCGGCCGGCACAACGCGGTCGACAAGGTGATCGGCTGGGCGCTGCGCGAGGACCGCCTGCCGCTCACCGGGCACCTGCTGCTGGTCAGCGGCCGCGCCTCGTTCGAGCTGACCCAGAAGGCGGCGCTGGCCGGGCTGCCGCTGCTCGCCGCGGTCTCCGCGCCGTCCTCGCTCGCCGCCGACCTGGCCGAGGAGCTGGGGCTGACCCTGGTGGGGTTCCTGCGCGGCGAGAGCGCGAACGTCTACACCAGGGCGGACCGGGTGATCGGCGACTGATCGCCTGCCCGTCCGCCCATTCCGCCCGTCCGCCCCGCCCGTCCGCCCATTCCGCCCATTCCGCCCGTCCCTCCCGCCCGCCCCGCCTGCCGGCCCGCCGGCCCTCAGCCGGGTGGCGGCGAGGCGGGGCCCGACAGCGCCACCGCGACCAGTGTCCGCAGCGCCGGGGCGACCTGGCCCAGCGGCAGCGTGGCGTCGTCGGCGAAGAGCTCGACCAGCCAGCCCCCCGCCGGGTTGGCACCGCCGGCCGCGACCATGCCGCGGTAGCCGCCGACCACCAGCACCGCCTCCTCCGCCGGGTCGTTGCCCGCCTCCCCGGTGCGCAGCGCGAAGCCGCCGCCGCCGACCGCGCCGCGGGTGAGCGGGTAGTGGTCGAGGTCGAAGACCGCGTCCGGGGCCTCGATCCGGGCCCGCATGCTCTCCGCCCGCCGGGCCGCGCCCGGCGACACGCCGCCGGCCGCCCGCGGGGTGGGCCCGGTGGTCATCCGGTAGACCGCGTGCTGCACGGTGTGCATCAGGTGGGAGCCGGGCGGCACGTAGGAGATCCACCAGGCCACCGCGTCCAGCAGCCGGGCCGCCACCTCGGCGACGGTGGCCAGCCGCCCCAGGCTGTCGGCCGGGTGGTGCGCGCGCGGCCCGGTCTCCTGGTCCAGCGCGTTCAGCACCACGCTGAGCAGTTGCCCCGGATCGGCACTGTGCGCGGCGCCGCGGAACCGGCGGCGGTCGCCGTGCGGACCGCGCCCCGCGCCCGCCCCGCGCCCGCGCGCGTCGGAGCTGCGGTGGTGCGGATCGGCGGCGTCCGCGAGCAGCACGGTCGGATCCGGCGCCAGCCCGGGCCCGTGGCTGCGCCCGGCCACCACCGGGTGGGCCGCCCGCGCCGCCTTGGCCCGGTACTGGGCGGCATCGGCGAGCCGGAAGAGCCGGTCGGAGGTGGAGACCGGGCCGATCGAGTCACCGGTCGAGGCGATCCCGCAGGCCACCCCCTCCCCGTCGGCCAGTTGCAGTGCCTTCGCGCACAGCTCCTCGGCCACCGCGACCACCTCGTCGGCCTTCTGGCCCTCCGCCAGCAGGCAGAACTCGTCGCCGCCCAGGCGGGCGGCCAGCGAGCCGGGCAGCTTGGCACCGGCCATCGAGAGCTGTCCGGCGAAGCGCTCCAGCAGCCGGTCACCCATCTCGTGGCCGTGCAGGTCGTTGATCCGCTTCAGGCCGTTGACGTCGCAGACCACCAGCGTGACCACGGTGCTGTCCCGGTTGTGGTTGGCCAGCGCGCTCTCCAGCCGGGCGTCCACCGCGCGCCGGTTGGCCAGCCCGGTGAGCGGGTCGGTGAAGGCGAGCCGGCGCAGGTCGGCCAGCCGCTCGGTCTGCGCCAGGCCGGCCGAGATCTGCGCGGCCAGCAGGGTCGCGTACTGCGCGTCCGCCTCGGTGAAGACCGGCAGCCCGGTGCCGCGCGCCAGGTAGAGCTCGCCCCAGGCCTGCCCGTGCAGCACGACCGGCGCGACCAGGCAGCAGGACCTCCCGCGCCGGCGCAGCCCGGCGGCGCGCTGCCGGCAGAACGCGCCGGCGCCCGGGTGCGGCCTGGAGGCGTGCGGCACCAGGTCCTCCGCCGTCTGCACCCAGGCCCTGGGCAGCCGGCCGGTGCTCCAGTGCTCGTCCAGATAGGTGACGATCTCGGGGAAGTCGGCCACCGGGTAGGACTCGTCGTCGGGGATCTCCTCCTCGCCGGCCGCCAGCTCACCGTGGTTGACCAGCACCCGCAGCCGCCCCGACTCCCGGTCCCAGACCGAGACGGCCGCCATGGTCGCGCCCAGCGCCGCGGTGGCCCGGGCGGCGGCGGCCCGCACCGCCTCCAGGGCGCTCTGCGCGCCCGCCATGTCCTGGGCCAGCTCCACCACCGCCTGCAGGCGGTGGTCCAGGCCGGTGGCCGTCACCTGGTCCAGCTGCTCGGCGTGGTCGCCGACCCGCTCACCGGCCCGCGCCCCCGAGCCCCCGAGCGCACCGCCGGGGCCATCGGCGCCTCCGAGCTCCGCCATCACCTGCGCACCGCCCACGTTCACCCCTGCCGCTGAGGTCCGGTACTCCGCGTTCGGGACCAGACTAGGAGGGATTGCCGAGGATATGCCCGGTTTACCGGAAATGCCTGAAATCCACGCGATTGAGCCGATACGGTGTCGGCCTCGCGAACCGGCGCACACCGACGGGTCCTCGGCCGGTCCCGCTGCGGCCCCCTCGGGCCGCCCCTCAGTGGCCGCCCCTCAGTGGTCGGCCTTCAGCGGCCGGCCTTCAGCGGATCGGCTTCGCCCGCCGGGTCAGCAGCCAGGGCTCGACCAGCCCGAGCCCGCGCACCGGCCGCCGCCACATCGCCTGCAGCTGGAAGCGCGGCGTCCCCGCCGCGCCCGCCGCGCGGCCCATCGCGCCCAGCGACACCCCGGAGTGCGCCGCCAGCGCGTCCGCCAACTGCGCCTGCGCGGTGCCCGTCCCGTCCGCCGCGCCCTGGCCGGCGGCCCCGGCCTGCTCCAGCGCCGCCGCGAACTGCCCGTCGATCAGCACCGCGTCGCGCTGCGCGATCGAGGTGAGCCGGCTGGCCAGGTTGACCGTGGTGCCGAAGACGTCGCCCATCCGCGAGGTGACGGTGCCGAAGGCCATGCCGACCCGCAGCGCCGGGATCGACTCCTGCTCGGTGAGCGTCTCGACCAGGCTGAGCGCGATCTCGGCCGCGGTGACCGGGTCCTCCGAGACGTAGAGGATCTCGTCACCCAGCGTCTTGATCAGCCGCCCGCCCTGCCCCGCGATCAGATCGGCGCAGGTGGACTCGAAGGTCTCCACCAGCGAGCCGAGCTCCTCCTCCTCCAGCCGCCGGGAGAGCCGGGTGAAGCCGACCAGGTCGGCGAAGCCCACCGCGAGCTTGCCGCTGGTGATCTCGGTGTCCTCGGCCGCCTGCACCACCCGGCCGGTGACGGCGGCCAGCTGGCGGCGCCAGACGTAGATCAGGAACTGCTCCAGCTCCGGCAGCAGCAGCTCGACCAGCGGGTAGGCCACCTCGGCCCGGGTCAGGCCCGGCTCGGCGGCCTGGGTGAGGTTCTCCAGGAAGGTGTCCATCTGCCAGCCGGCCAGCCGGGCGGTGGTCTGGCCGGTGGAGCGGGCCACCTGGATCGCCATCGCCTCGTTGATCAGCCCGGACTCGACCAGACCGGCCAGTCGGCGCAGCGCGATCACGTCACCGTCGTTGAGCGCGCGGGACTGGCCGATGTCGGGGAACCCCATGGCCCGCCAGAAGCGGGTGGCCAGCTCCATCGGCACCTCGGCGGTGCGGGCCGCCTGGTAGGGGGTGTACCGGCGCGGCGCCCCGAGGATCAGCTCCTCCAGGTCGAGCGCGACGGTGTGGTCCGCCTCCTCGGGGGCGCCACCGTCGCGCGCGTTGTCGTCCGGCGCGAGCCCGCCGTCGTCCTCTGCCACCGGTCCGTCCCCGTGCGGTCGCCGCACTTGCCGTTGAGTTCCCGTCCTTCGTGAGGCACTCCGCCGCCCGGGGACGTGGCGCGCCTCACACCGTTGCCAGGTGGAATGGTCGCACGGAATTCCCAGATCCGGGGCATCCGGACCTGACGAACCAGTGCCGGAGCGCTGCCGCGGACAGCGCTCAGCCGGTGCGCGGCTGGGGGCGCAGGTGCACCACGTCGCCAGCGCCGACCGCCTGCCGCGCGCCGTCCGCGCCGCGCACCACCAGGCGCCCGTCGGCGTCCAGCGCGACCGCCTCGCCGCGCAGTTCGCGCTCCCCGGGCAGCTGCACCACCACCTGGCGCCCCAGCGTGCCGCAGCGCGCGGTGTAGGCCGCCAGCAGGCCGCTGGCCTGCGGGTCGCCCGCCGCCGCCTGCCACTCGCCGTACAGCTCGGCGAACTCGCGCAGCAGCGCGCGCAGCAGGGTGGCCCGGTCGGTCACGGCGGCGCCGGCGAGCGCGAGCGAGGTGGCGGTGGGCACCGGGAGTTCCTCCTCGCGCAGCGTGATGTTCAGCCCCAGGCCGGCCACCACCGCCTCGCCGGTCAGCTCGGTGAGGATGCCGCCGACCTTGCGCTCCTCGCCCGCCACCGTCAGCTGCAGGTCGTTGGGCCATTTCAGGCCGACCTCGACCTCGGCCACCCGCGCCAGGGTGGCGGCGGTCGAGACGCCGACCAGGATCGGCAGCCAGCCCAGCCGCTCGCGCGGCACGGTGGGCCGCAGCAGCAGTGACAGGAAGAGCCCGGAGCGGGCTGGGGCGCTCCACCTCCGGTCCAGTCGGCCGCGCCCGGCGTTCTGCCGCTCGGCGACCAGCACCGCGCCCTCGGCCGCGCCGTCCTTGGCCCGCGCGGTCAGGTCGCTGTTGGTGGAGCCGGTCTCCTCGACCACGTCGAGCGCGGTCCACAGGCCGCCGGGCAGCAGCAGGTCCTGGCGCAGCGCGGCGGCTTCCAGCGGTGGGCGGTCCAGGTCGGTCCAGGGGGAAGGACCGTCGTGGCCGAAACCACGCAGTCCGCTGCGACGAGGGCGATCCGGCTCGGTCATGGCCCTAGCGTATGGGGGCACCAGGGGTAGCCCCAGGCCGACCCATCGTCCCGCAGAAACGCTGATTAACACACTGTGTCGCTGGCCATAACGCGAACGGCACCCGGCTGGCTACGCTACCGGACGGTAGTCCGCGGACCGTCCGGCTCGGACTCCCCCACCCTCCACCGCGCCCCTCACGTGAGGAACCCCTCGGGATGACCGACGTGCCCACCGACTCCACGCTGGACCCGCACACCACCGCCGGCAAGCTCGCCGACCTGCGCCGCAGGATCGACGAGGCGGTGCACTCCGGCTCCGCCGCAGCGGTCGAGAAGCAGCACGCCAAAGGCAAGCTGACGGCCCGTGAGCGGGTTCTCGAACTGCTGGACGAGGACTCCTTCGTGGAGTTCGACGAGTTCGCCCGGCACCGATCGACCAATTTCGGCCAGCAGAAGAACCGCCCGTACGGGGACGGCGTGGTCACCGGCTACGGCACCGTGGACGGCCGTCAGATCGCGGTCTTCGCCCAGGACTTCACCGTCTTCGGCGGCTCGCTCGGCGAGGTGTTCGGCGAGAAGATCGTCAAGGTGATGGACTTCGCGCTGAAGACCGGCTGCCCCATGGTCGGCATCAACGACTCCGGCGGCGCCCGGATCCAGGAGGGCGTGGTCTCGCTCGGCCTGTACGGCGAGATCTTCCGCCGCAACGTGCACGCCTCCGGGGTGATCCCGCAGATCTCGCTGATCCTGGGCCCGTGCGCGGGCGGCGCGGTCTACTCCCCCGCGATCACCGACTTCGTCGTGATGGCCGACCAGACCTCGCACATGTTCATCACCGGGCCCGACGTGATCAAGACGGTCACCGGCGAGGACGTCGGCATGGAGGAGCTGGGCGGCGCCCGCTCGCACAACACCAAGTCGGGCAACGCGCACTACCTGGCCGCGGACGAGAAGGAGGCGGTCGAGTACGTCAAGAGCCTGCTCTCGTACCTGCCCTCCAACAACCTGAGCGATCCGCCGGGCTTCCCCGAGGAGGCCGACCTCGCCGTCTCCGAGCAGGACCTCGAACTCGACGCGATCGTGCCGGACTCGGCCAACCAGCCGTACGACATGCACACCGTGATCGAGCACGTGCTGGACGACGGCGAGTTCCTGGAGACCCAGCCGCTGTACGCCCGCAACATCATCACCGGCTTCGGCCGGGTCGAGGGCCAGCCGGTCGGCGTGGTCGGCAACCAGCCGCTGGACCTGGCCGGCTGCCTGGACATCGCGGCCAGCGAGAAGGCCGCGCGCTTCGTGCGGACCTGCGACAGCTTCAACATCCCGGTGCTCACCTTCGTGGACGTGCCCGGCTTCCTGCCCGGCACCGGCCAGGAGTGGGACGGCATCATCCGCCGCGGCGCCAAGCTCATCTACGCCTACGCCGAGGCCACCGTGCCGCTGATCACCGTGATCACCCGCAAGGCCTTCGGCGGCGCCTACGACGTGATGGGCTCCAAGCACCTGGGCGCCGACCTCAACCTCGCCTGGCCCACCGCGCAGATCGCGGTGATGGGCGCGCAGGGCGCGGCCAACATCGTCTACCGGCGCGAGCTGGCCGACGCCGCGGCCGCCGGGGCGGACGTGGACGCGCGCCGCGCCGAGCTGGTCGCCGAGTACGAGGACACCCTGCTCAACCCCTACCTGGCGGCCGAGCGCGGCTACGTGGACGCCGTGATCGCGCCCTCCGACACCCGCAAGCACATCGTGCGCGGGCTGCGGGCGCTGCGCGGCAAGCGCGAGGTGCTGCCGCCCAAGAAGCACGGCAACATCCCCCTGTAGGGCCCGGCCCACCTCCCGCTCGGAAAGGATCCCGACGATGCCCCCCATCCAGGTGCTGCACGGGCAGCCGACCCCCGAGGAGCTGGCCACCGTCCTGGCGGTGGTCCAAGCCCGGGCCGCCGCCGAGGCCGCCGCCGAGGCGGCCCGCCGGGCGGCGAGCGGCCCGGCCTCCCCGTGGACCGACCCGGCCCGCCGGATCCGCCCCGCCGTGCGTCCGGGCGCCAACGCCTGGCGCACCTCCGGCTGGGCCCGCTGAACCAGCGCCCCCTTGACTCAGGTTCTCAGGCTCTCAGGTGCCGGGAAGCCGGTTGAGATTGCGCTCGGCCAGATCCGGCAGGGCCCGGGCCGCGGTCGCAAAGTCCTGGTCGTCGTGCAGGACGACCAGGCCCGCGTGGGCCGCCGTGGCGCAGATCAGCAGATCGACCACGCCCAGCGCCTGATGTTCCCCGCGCTGGGCGAGGTCGTGCTGGGCGGCCTCGACCCAGCGCCAGGCCGCCTTCGGCACCGGCACGTCCGGATAGAGGTCGTCGAACATGCGGCTCATGACCTCGTACTCGCGTCCGCTGCGGGCCGACACCCGGAACTCGGTCCGCTGCGGGTGGCAGGACCCCACCACTCCCTCGGAGACCACCCCGGCCCATGCCGCCCGCAGCCGCGGATCGCGCTGGAGGCGCCAGAGGGCCGAGGAGTCGATGAGGTACCGGATCACTCGGGGCGACCCTTCTCGGCCCGGCGGCGGCGCTCCCACCCCTCGTAGTCCCAGTCCTTGGCCAGCTCGGCGTACAGCTCCAGCGCCGCTATCCGGCGGTGCCGCGCGGCGTACTCGCGCAGGGCCGTGTTGACGGTGTCCTTCTTGGTCTTGACGCCGGACAGCTTCATCGCCTCGGCGAGTGCGTCGTCATCAAGATCCAGCGTGGTCAGGCTCATCGCGCACACTCCCGATGTCGATGGCTGATGTTGATGGCCAACAGCTGTCATAAACAATACTCACAGTCCGGTCGCCCGGTACCCCGTCCGCCGGCCCGTAGGCTGGCCCGCATGACCGATCGTCGCCCCCTCGTGCTCGCCTCCGCCTCCCCCGCCCGGCTGGGCCTGCTGCGCCAAGCCGGGCTCGAACCCCGCGTGATCGTCAGCGGGGTGGACGAGGACGCGCTGAGCGCCGCCACCCCCGCCGAGCTGGCCCTGGTGCTCGCCGAGGCCAAGGCCGCCGCCGTGGCCGCCGAACTGGCCGACGGCGAGCTGGTGATCGGCTGCGACTCGGTGCTGGAGCTGGACGGGCAGGCGCTGGGCAAGCCCACCGACACCGCCGACGCGCTGGCCCGCTGGCGCTCGATGCGCGGGCGCAGCGGAGTGCTGCGGACCGGGCACTGCGTGATCGACACCGCGAGCGGCCGCCAGGTCTCGGCCACCGCCTCCACCACCGTGCACTTCGCCGAGCCCGACGACGCCGAGATCGAGGCCTACGTGGCCAGCGGCGAACCGCTGCACGTGGCCGGGGCCTTCACCCTGGACGGGCGCTCGGCGCCGTTCGTGGCGGGCATCGAGGGCGACCACGGCAACGTGATCGGCCTGTCGCTGCCGCTGCTGCGCACCCTGCTCGCCGATCTAGGGGTGCGGATCACCGATCTCTGGGCCTGAAGCCTGGGCCCTCGCCCCGCCGCCCCGCTAGGCTGGCGCCGCCGGTCGAGGGGGAAGTGATAGCGGTGACTGACCAGTTGCTGAACGTGTTGATCGGGCTGCTCACCAGCGCGATCGGCGCGGGCCTGGCCTGGCTCGCCCAGTCCGTGCGCCGGCGCCGGCTCACCGAGCGGCGCCGGGCCTTCTTCGGGATGCCGGCCGGCACCGACTGCCTGGTGGTGGTCAACCGGCAGATCAGCGGCCAGACCACCAGCGTGCACCGCGACGACGTGAGCGCGCTGATGGAGCTCGCCATCCTGGTGAACTCCTGCGGCGCCCGACCGGAGATCATGGCGCACGACCTGGTCCGCCAAGGCCTCGGCGACAAGGCCGAGTTCTGCGTCGGCGGCCCGTACAGCAACGACCGGACGGCCGCGCACCTGGGCTGGCGGCTGCCGAGCGTGCGGTTCGGCTACGACCGGTCCTCGACCGACGGACCCGCCATCGTGGTCGGCGACCAGGAGTTCCGACTGGTCCCCGACGGCCGGGACACCCCGGGGTGGAGCTACGCCCTGCTGGCCCGGCTCGACCCCGGCGGTCAGGGTCGACCGGTCTTCCTGATCGCCGGTCAGGTGGCCATCGCCAACCACGCGGCGGTCCGCTACCTGGTCGCGCACGAGCGGCAGTTGACCAGGCGCTACGGGCTGCACGGGACCTTCGCGCTGATGCTGCGGGTGGTCAACCCGACCCGCTACGGCCCGGACGTGGTCGAGCGGGTGGCCGACGTCACCGACGCCGCCGCGGCACCGGCCGCCACGGCCCCCGCGACAGCCCCCGCCACGGCGGCCCCGAGCACCGGGAGCACCGGATGACCCCCTCGCTGTGGCGAACGCCACGGTGCCCCACCTCGGCCGCCGCCGCGATCAAGAGGCGCCCTAGCGGCCCGGCGTACCGTTGCCACCTGCGGCCCTCCCGCTCCGTGCGCGCATGATCACCATGTGCGTCACGCTCCGTGTGGGCAAGCTCACCACCTGGGGCTACTCGCCGGTACCACCCCGTCATCCCTAAACTCCATCGAGGTTCAAGAAGGGAGCCACAGTGCGCAAGGTGCTCATCGCCAACCGCGGGGAAATCGCCGTCCGCGTCGCCAGGGCCTGCTCGGACGCCGGTATCGCCAGCGTCGCCGTCTACGCCGAGCCAGACCGGGACGCGCTGCACGTCCGCGCGGCCGACGAGGCCTACGCTCTCGGCGGCGACACCCCCGCGACCAGCTACCTGGACATCGCCAAGGTCCTCAAGGCGGCCGCGGACTCGGGGGCGGACGCCGTCCACCCGGGTTACGGCTTCCTCTCCGAGAATGCCGAGTTCGCCCAGGCCGTGCTCGACGCCGGCCTGATCTGGATCGGCCCGCCGCCGCAGGCCATCCGTGACCTCGGCGACAAGGTCACCGCCCGGCACGTCGCCCAGCGGGCCGGCGCGCCCCTGGTGGCCGGCACCCCGGACCCGGTCGCCGGGCCGGACGAGGTGGTCGCCTTCGCGACCGAGCACGGCCTGCCGGTCGCCATCAAGGCGGCCTTCGGCGGCGGCGGGCGCGGCCTGAAGGTGGCCCGCACGCTGGAGGAGATCCCGGAGCTCTTCGAGTCCGCGGTGCGCGAGGCGGTCGCCGCCTTCGGGCGCGGCGAGTGCTTCGTCGAGCAGTACCTGGACAACCCGCGGCACGTCGAGACCCAGTGCCTGGCCGACCAGCACGGCAACGTCGTGGTCGTCTCCACCCGCGACTGCTCGCTGCAGCGCCGGCACCAGAAGCTGGTCGAGGAGGCGCCCGCGCCGTTCCTCACCGAGGAGCAGAACGCCGAGCTCTACCGGGCCTCCAAGGCGATCCTGCGCGAGGCGGGCTACGTCGGCGCCGGGACCTGCGAGTTCCTGGTCTCCCAGGACGGGCTGATCTCCTTCCTGGAGGTCAACACCCGCCTGCAGGTCGAGCACCCGGTGACCGAGGAGGTCACCGGCATCGACCTGGTGCGCGAGATGTTCCGGATCGCGGACGGCGAGGAGCTCGGCTACGACGACCCCGCGATCCGCGCCCACTCCTTCGAGTTCCGGATCAACGGCGAGGACCCGGGGCGCAACTTCCTGCCCGCCCCCGGCACGGTGACGCTCTTCGCGCCGCCGTCGGGCCCCGGCGTGCGGCTGGACGCGGGGGTGGAGACCGGCTCGGTCATCGGCCCCGCCTGGGACTCGCTGCTGGCCAAGCTGATCGTCACCGGCCGGGACCGCAAGCAGGCCCTGGAGCGGGCCCGGCGCGCGCTGGCCGAGTTCAAGGTCGAGGGCATGGCCACCGCCATCCCGTTCCACCAGGCCGTGGTGTCCGACCCGGCGTTCGCGCCGGAGACGCACGGCCAGGACGGCCCGTTCAGCATCTACACCCGCTGGATCGAGACCGAGTTCGACAACACCATCCCGCCGTTCGCCGGCGGTGCGGTGGACGGCGAGGAGTCGAACGAGCGCGAGACCGTGGTGGTCGAGGTCGGCGGCAAGCGGATCGAGGTCTCGCTGCCCGCCTCGCTGGGCGTCGGCTCCGCCCCGGCGGCGGCCGCCGGTGGCGCGGGCAAGGCCAAGCGCCGGGTCGGCGCGAAGAAGGCCGGCACCGCGGTCAGCGGTGACACCCTGGCCTCGCCGATGCAGGGCACCATCGTCAAGGTCGCCGTGGCGGAGGGTCAGCAGGTCGCCGAGGGCGAGCTGATCGTCGTCCTGGAGGCGATGAAGATGGAGCAGCCGCTCAACGCCCACAAGGCCGGCACCATCGTGGGCCTGAAGGCGGAGGTCGGCGCGAGCGTCAGCAGTGGCGCGGCGCTCTGCGAGATCAAGGACTGACGCGAGATCCGGGGCCGGCCGCTCGCCGGCCCCCCGTGGCCCGCTGGTTGCTCGTCAACCGGCGGGCCACAGCGCGTTCACGGGCGCCCGGCGGCCAGCGGCCGGAAGGCGTGGGTGCCCGGGCGGCGCTGACCGGGCAGCGGGGCGCCGGCGGCCGGCGCCGCCGTGGGCACGCCCGGCACGGCCCGGCGCGGTGGCCCCGGGGGCTGCTGCGGGTGGCGCTCCGGGGCGGGGTGGCCCGGCGGCTCGGCGGCCAGCCCCAGCGGCGCGATGGCGATCTGCACCCCGCAGTCGGCCAGTGCGTCCAGCTCGCGGGCGGTCGGGTCGTGGCCCGCCGCGTGCTCGTCGGTGACCAGGCGGGTGATCGCGTCGGTGGGCACGGTCTGGAACATGGTGTCGGTGCCCAGCTTGGTGTGGTCGGCCAGCACGATCACCTCCGTGGCCGACTGCACCAGGGCCCGGTCCACGCTCGCCGAGAGCATGTTGGTGGTGGAGAGCCCGCGCTCGGCGGTCAGCCCACTGCCGGAGATGAAGGCCTTGGAGACCCGCAGCCCGTGCAGCGACTGCTCGGCACCGCTGCCGACCAGGGCGTAGTTGGACCCGCGCAGGGTGCCGCCGGTCATCACCACCTCCACCCGGTTGGCGTGCGCGAGCGCCTGGGCGACCAGCAGCGAGTTGGTCACCACCGTCAGGCCCGGGACCCGGGCCAGGCGGCGGGCCAGCTCCTGGGTGGTGGTGCCGGCCCCGATCACCACCGCGTCGCCCTCCTCGACCAGCGTGGCCGCGAGGTCCGCGATCGCGCTCTTCTCGGCGGCGGCGAGGTGGGTCTTCTGCGGGTACCCCGGCTCACGACTGAAGCCTCCGGGGAGCACCGCGCCGCCGTGCCGGCGGTCGAGCAGCCCTTCGGCCTCCAGCGCGCGGACGTCCCGGCGGACGGTCACTTCGGAGGTCTGGACGACGCGGGCCAACTCGCGGAGCGATACCGCTCCGTTGGCCCGCACCATTTCGAGGATCAACTGGCGACGTTCTGCAGCAAACACAGAACCGACGGTAACCCTCCTGACCGTCCGCTTTCAGGCGTTTGCCGCTAGTAACAGGAACTACTCACCTCACGGCGGCGCATGACCGTACAATTCGCGCCGCCGCACCCCCGCGTGCTCTCCGCCGTCAGGACGAAGCGCCCGCGCATTCGGGTGACGCC
Source organism: Kitasatospora sp. NBC_01287 (assembly GCF_026340565.1). Taxonomy (NCBI): domain Bacteria; kingdom Bacillati; phylum Actinomycetota; class Actinomycetes; order Kitasatosporales; family Streptomycetaceae; genus Kitasatospora; species Kitasatospora sp. NBC_01287. The sequence goes on along the minus strand of NZ_JAPEPB010000001.1, from coordinate 5,649,896 downwards.
CTCAGGATTCGCTCTCCGCCCGCTTGCGGATGTGCAGCTGGCGGGCCGCCTCGGCGGTGGACCCGGAGAGCGAGGGGTAGACCGTGAAGGCGCTCGCCACCTGCTCGACCGTCAAGTTGTTGTCCACCGCGAGCGAGATCGAGTGAATGAGTTCGCTCGCGCGCGGCGCGACCACCACGCCGCCCACCACGATGCCGGTGCCCGGGCGGCAGAAGAGCTTGACGAAGCCGTCCCTGATGCCCTGCATCTTGGCCCGCGGGTTGCCGCGCAGCGGCAGCTTGATCTCGACGGCGTCCATCTTCCCGCAGGAGACGTCGGCGGCGGTGTAGCCGACGGTGGCGATCTCCGGGTCGGTGAAGATGTTGGAGGCGATGGTCTTCAGGTTCAGCGGCTGCACCGCGTCGCCCAGCGCGTGGTACATCGCGATCCGGCCCTGCATCGCGGCGACCGAGGCGAGCATGAAGACGCCGGTGCAGTCGCCGGCCGCGTAGACGCCGGGGGCGCTGGTGCGCGAGACCCGGTCCACCACGATCTGGCCCCAGTCGTTGAGCTTGACCCCGGCCTCCTCCAGCCCCATGTCCGCGGTGTTGGGGATCGCGCCGATCGCGATCAGGCAGTGCGTGCCACTGATCACCCGGCCGTCCGAGAGGGTGACCTCCACCCGGTCGCCCACCCGCTTGGCGCTCTCGGCCCGCAGCCGGCTCATCACGTTCATGCCGCGGCGGCGGAAGACGTCCTCCAGCACCTCGGCGGCGTCCGGGTCCTCGCCCGGCAGCACCCGGTCGCGGCTGGAGACCAGGGTGACCTTGGAGCCGAGCGCCTGGTAGGCGCCGGCGAACTCGGCGCCGGTGACACCGGAGCCGACCACGATCAGCTCGCGGGGCAGCTCCTCCAGGTCGTAGACCTGCTTCCAGTTCAGGATCCGCTCGCCGTCCGGGAGCGCGTCCGGCGCCTCGCGCGGGTGCACGCCGCTGGCGATCAGCACCGCGTCGGCGCGCACCGACTGGGTGCTGCCGTCGGCGGCCCGCACGATCACCTCGCGCGAGCCGTCCGCCGCCTGGCCGCCGGCGCCGAGCCGCCCTGTACCGCGCAGCACGGTGACGCCGGCCCGGGTGACGGACTGGGTGATGTCGTGCGACTGGGCGATCGCCAGCCGCTTGACGCGCCGGTTGACCTTGCCGAGGTCGACGCTGATCGCCCGCTCGCCGCCCTCGCCGTTCGGCCGGTCGCAGGCGAGCGTGATGCCGAGCTCCTGGTAGGAGGCGTCGAAGCCGGTCATCACCTCGGCCGTCGCGATCAGCGTCTTGGACGGCACGCAGTCCGTCAGCACCGCCGCCCCGCCCAGTCCGTCGCGGTCGACGACGGTCACCTCCGCGCCGAGCTGGGCCGCCACCAGGGCCGCCTCGTATCCGCCGGGTCCGCCACCGATGATCACGATCCGAGTCACGTGCACCATTGTCCCGCACACCGAGTTCGAAGCGAGCACCGGCCCGTTGATTTGTGCGCATCACCGAAGGGCCGCGGTGGCGGCCCGGCCGCCCCGCCCTTGATCCGTTCGCCAACTCCCGTAGGCTGACGCCCATGTCGCTCTACGCCGCGTACGCCACGAACCTCGACGCCCGGCAGATGAGCCGCCGCGCGCCGCACTCCCCCCTGCGCGGCACCGGCTGGCTGGACGGCTGGCGGCTGACCTTCGGCGGCGAGCAGCTCGGCTGGGAGGGCTCACTGGCCACCGTGGTGGAGGACGAGAAGGACCAGGTCTTCGTCTCGCTCTACGACGTGTCGCCGATGGACGAGGACGGCCTGGACCGCTGGGAGGGCCTGCAGCTGGGCATCTACCGCAAGGTACGGCTGCGCGCGCACACGCTGGACGGGGACGTCCCGGTCTGGACCTACGTGCTGAACGACTACGAGGGCGGGCTGCCGGCCGCGCGCTACCTCGGCCTGATCGCGGACGCCGCGGAGAGCGCCGGCGCGCCCCATGACTACGTGCTGGACCTGCGCCGCCGACCCTGCTGAGGCCGCGCGGCGGCCGTACCGCGGGCGCGCGGCGGGCCCGGCCGAACGCCATGCCGGGGTAAAGCCCGCCGGCCACTGGCGGATCCTCCGAAACGGGGCCCGGCGAACCGGCCGCGGCCAGTGTTTTCAGGTCAACCTGGTAACGATCCGGACAGCGCGCCGGGCTGGTTCTACGCGCGTAGGGATTTGTTGACTATCCTCAGCCGTGTGAACGCTTCTCCTCAGACCGCCGTGTCCGCCGACCCCTACGCCGCCGCTCAGGCCGCCGCTGCCCGCCTGCGCGAGCTGACCGGTGTCGAGCAGCACGACGTCGCCCTGGTGATGGGGTCGGGCTGGGTGCCGGCCGCGGACGCCCTGGGCGATCCCCGTGACGAAGGGAACGCCGAGTTCCCGATCACGGAGCTCCCGGGCTTCCCCGCCCCCGCCGTCGCCGGCCACGCCGGCAAGATCCGCTCGGTGAAGATAGGCGACAAGCGCGCCCTGATCTTCCTGGGCCGCAACCACTACTACGAGGGCCACGGCGTGGCGACCGTGGTGCACGGCGTGCGCACCGCCGCCGCGGCGGGCTGCGGGACCATCGTGCTGACCAACGGCTGCGGCGGCCTGCGGGAGGGCTGGGTGCCCGGCCAGCCGGTGCTGATCAGCGACCACATCAACCTGACCGCGGACTCCCCGATCGTCGGCGCCAACTTCGTCGACCTCACCGACCTCTACTCCAAGCGGCTGCGCGAGCTCTGCCGCGAGGTGGACCCGAGCCTGGACGAGGCCGTCTACGTGCAGTTCCGCGGCCCGCACTACGAGACCCCGGCCGAGGTGCGGATGGCCCGGGTGATCGGCGGCGAGCTGGTGGGCATGTCCACCACGCTGGAGGCGATCGCCGCCCGCGAGGCCGGCAGCGAGGTGCTGGGCATCTCGCTGGTCACCAACCTGGCCGCCGGCATCACCGGCGAGCCGCTGAACCACGCCGAGGTACTGGAGGCCGGCAAGGCCTCCGCCGAGCGGATGGGCACCCTGCTGGCGAAGGTCATGGAGCGGATCTGACGCCGCCCGCCCGCCAGGCCCCGCCCGGTCGACACCACCGGACGGGGCCCTGAGCCCGGCCCGGGCGCTCCCCCGCTGCTAAGAAGGGGCGCCCGGGCCGTTCCCTTTCCCGCGGGAGCCTCCCCCGCGGCCGCTCGGCACAGCTCCCCACAGCTCCCCACAGCTCCCCACAGCTCCCCACCGCCCGAAGATTCCCCCGACGTCCGCCCCCACGGCGTCCCCAACGATCCCCACCGGATACCGGAGTAGGCGACCCATGGCTCAGGAAAGCACCACCGACCTCCTCGCCCGCGCCCGCCAGTGGCTGGCCGAGGACCCCGACGCCGAGACCCGCGAGGAGCTGGCCGCCCTGCTGGCCAGCGCGGAGGCCGGCGCAGCGGTCGGCGCGGAGGCCGGCGCGGAGGCGCCCGCCGGGTTGACCGAGCTGGCCGAGCGGTTCGCCGACCGCCTCCAGTTCGGCACCGCCGGGCTGCGCGGCGAGCTCGGCGCGGGCCCGATGCGGATGAACCGCGCGGTCGTCATCCGGGCCGCCGCGGGCCTGGCCGCCCACGTCCGCGCGGCCGGGGCCGGCGACCTGGTGGTGGTCGGCTACGACGCCCGCCACAAGTCCTTCGACTTCGCCCGCGACACCGCCGCCGTGATGGTCGGCGCAGGCCTGCGCGCCGCGCTGCTGCCCGGCCCGCTGCCCACCCCGGTGCTCGCCTTCGCGATCCGCCACCTGGGCGCGGCGGCCGGCGTGATGGTGACGGCCAGCCACAACCCGCCGCAGGACAACGGCTACAAGGTCTACCTCGGCGACGGCTCGCAGATCGTGCCGCCCGCGGACGCCGAGATCGCCGCCGAGATCGACGCGGTGGCCTCGCTGCACGACGTCCCGCTGGCCACCGACGGCTGGCAGGTGCTGGGCGAGGACGTGCTCGACGCCTACCTGGCCCGCGCCGTCACCGTGGTCGAGCAGGACGGACCCCGGGAGCTGGAGGTGGTCTACACCCCGATGCACGGCGTCGGCCGCGACACCTTGCTGGCGGCCTTCAAGCAGGCCGGCTTCCCGGCCCCGACCGTGGTCGCCGCCCAGGCCGAGCCGGACCCTCAGTTCCCGACCGTCGCGTTCCCCAACCCGGAGGAGCCGGGCGCGATGGACCTGGCCTTCGCCACCGCCGCCGAGCACGCCCCCGACCTGGTGATCGCCAACGACCCGGACGCGGACCGCTGCGCGGTGGCCGTGCCGGACGCCACCGCCGCCGCCGGCTGGCGGATGCTGCGCGGCGACGAGGTCGGCGCGCTGCTGGGCGCGGCGCTGGTCGCCAAGGGCGCCACCGGCACCTTCGCCACCACCATCGTCTCCGCCACCCTGCTCGGCCGGATCGCCGAGGCCGCGGGCCTGGACTACGAGGAGACGCTGACCGGCTTCAAGTGGCTCTCCCGTGCCAAGGGCCTGCGCTACGGCTACGAGGAGGCGCTCGGCTACTGCGTCGACCCGGACGGCGTGCGGGACAAGGACGGCATCACCGCCGCCCTGCTGATCGCCGAGCTGGCCGCCTCGCTCAAGCGCGCCGGGCGGAGCCTGACCGACCTGCTGGACGAGCTGGCGCTCACCCACGGCCTGCACGCCACCGACCAGCTCTCGGCGCGGGTCGAGGACCTGTCGCTGATCACCGCGGCGATGCGCAGGCTGCGCGAGCGGCCGCCGGCCGAGCTGGCCGGGCTGCGCGTCGAGCGGGCGGACGACCTGGCGGCGGGCTCGGCCGAGCTGCCGCCGACCGACGGCCTGCGGTACTACCTGGCCGGGCCCGCGGTGCGCTCGGCGCGGATCGTGGTGCGGCCCTCCGGAACCGAGCCGAAGCTCAAGTGCTACCTGGAGGTCGTGCTGCCGGTGGGCTCGGCCGACGCGCTGGCGGTGACCCGGGTGCGGGCCGCCGAGCTGCTGGCCGCCCTGAAGCGGGACCTGGCGGCGGCCGCCGGGATCTGACCGCTCCAGGGCCGCACCGGGGGCCGCTCCGGGGCCGCACCGGCGGCGGAGCAGGCGAAGGGCCCGCGACCACGGTGGTGGTCGCGGGCCCTTCGCACGGGGGCGGGGCACCGGGCAGGGGCCGGGCCTCGGGCTCTCGGGCTCTCAGGCGGCGACCAGCGCCGCCAGCACCGCCGCCCCGACCAGCGTCGGCACGATCACCCACCAGCACCAGCTGACCGTGATCTCGCCCTTCGCGGTGGGGCGCACCGCGTTGGTCCGCCCCTGCTCGCGCAGCACGTCGACCACCTGGTCCGACCAGGCACGGTTGGAGTCCGGAGCGCCCGGCACCGTGTTGCGGGTGGGCCGGGTGAAGGGGTTGAGCCGCGGCGCCCGCGGGTCCTCGGTGACGGCGCCGCGGGCCGCCATCCGGTTCGCCTTGTTGCGCTGGCGCAGCGAGACCGGCACCGCCCACATCTGGTACGACTTGCCGTCGGCCAGCACCTCGACGGAGTAGCCCGCGCGCAGCTCCTCCACCTCGGCCCACGGCACCACGACGGTGCGCAGCGGGTTGCGCACCACCAGCCTGTCCAGGCCGGCCGAGACCGACGGGCGCAGGGTGTAGGCGATCACCGGGAAGGCGAAGACCGGGGCGCAGGCCAGCGCGATCCAGGGGGTCTTGCCGCTGCTGTTCAGCATGGCGTCGACGATCAGCCAGCCGGCGACGGCGAGCAGCAGGACGCCGGAGACGATGCCGGGGGTCGAGCGGAAGACGTGATCGGCGTACTTCGGCCCGTCGGCGGGAGCGGCAGGACCCGGGTCGGGCGTGCCGGCGGAATCGGTCATGGGGACGATTCTGCCCCATCGGACCGCCTGCCCCCTGGGTCGCACATGTCACTTTTAGGCCGCGACCTGCGCAGCTGCCGTCCCGGCCGTCGGCCGGTCGCCGTCCGCCCGGCGGCCGATCGGCGGCTGGGCGCCGGACGATCGCCGGTCGATCGCCGGTCGGCAACAATTTGCCGAAAGTTTCAGCAATTACTTGCCGGGGCCTTGACGACGCCCTCGCACGGGCGGGATGGTCTAGCGCGCGGTGCCCCGGACGGCCTTGCCAGCCGTCACCGGCCCGCGTCCACACCCCATCCCGGTTCCCCGTCCCGCCGAGCCCCACTCCCGGCGGCGCAGCCCCACAGCCTGCGCCGCCGGTCCTCGGCGGGACGGCCCACCCCTACGGGAGTCCTGCCCATGAGCCTGCTCCGACGAGACCGGACCAGCCGAGCCGCGGCCTTCACCGCGGCCACCCTGATGGCCGGCGCGCTGCTGCCGCTGACCTTGCAGGGCGCCGCGCACGCCGCCACCGCACCCGACGGCGGCGACGTGATCGCCAACCTCTTCGAGTGGAACTGGCCCTCGGTGGCCAACGAGTGCACCACCGTACTGGGCCCCAAGGGCTACGGCGCCGTCCAGGTGGCCCCGCCCGAGGACTCGATCCGCCTAGCGGGCAGTACGCACGCCTGGTGGGACGTCTACCAGCCGGTGGCCTACGACCTGAACAGCCGGATGGGCACCGAGGCCCAGTTCGCCCAGATGGTGACGGCCTGCCACAACGCGGGCGTCAAGGTCTACGCCGACGCCGTGCTGAACCACACCGCCGGCGCCAACCAGACCAGCACCGACTCCTACGGCGGCGCGAGCTTCAACCCGGCGACGTTCAGCTACGGCAGCGCCGGGTACACCAGCTCGGACTTCCACTTCTCGCCGCCGTGCCCCAACGCGGACATGAGCATCTCCGACTGGAACAACGTCACGCAGGTGCAGGACTGCGACCTCTCCTCGCTCTCCGACCTGGCCACCGAGCGGGACGACGTGCGCGCCGAGCTGGCCGGCTACCTCAACAAGCTGGTCGGCTACGGCGTCGACGGGTTCCGGATGGACGCGGCCAAGCACATCGCGCAGGCCGACATGGCCAACATCCTGGGCCGGGTGAACAACACCAGCTGGACCGGCTCGCGGCCCTACGTCTACCAGGAGGTGATACCCGGCAGCAGCGGCCAGTTGGCGCCCGCCGCCTTCGAGGGCAACGGCAGCGTGATCGAGTTCACCTACGCCTACGACCTGAAGAGCCAGTTCGAGGGCAGCATCGCCAACCTCAAGACCTTCGGCCAGAGCTGGGGCATCGAACCGAGCGCCGAGTCCTCGGTGATGGTGGCCAACCACGACACCGAGCGCAGCGGCCAGACGCTGAGCTACAAGGACGGCAGCAAGTACACGCTGGCCACCCTCTTCGAACTCGCCTGGGGCTACGGCACCCCGCAGGTCTACTCCGGCTTCGACTTCAGCACCAGCGACCAGTCCCCGCCGGCCGACCAGAACGGCTACGTGACCGCGACCGACTGCTCCTCGGGCGCCTGGATCTGCACCGACCGCAACCAGGGCATCGCCGCCATGGTGGCCTGGCACAACGCCGCCCAGGGCAAGCCGGTGGCCAACTGGTGGGACAACGGCGGCAACGCGATCGCGTTCAGCCGGGGCAACGCGGCCTGGATCTCGATCAACAACGGCACCAGCGCGGTGACCCAGACCTTCACCACCGGGCTGCCGGCCGGGACGTACTGCGACATCATCCACGGCACCCCCAGCGCCGGCGGCGGCTGCAGCGGGCCCACCGTGGCGGTGAACGCCACCGGTCAGGCCACCGTGACGGTGAACGCCGGTGACGCGGTGGCGCTCTACCCGACCGCGCCGGTCGGCGGCACGGTCGGCGAGACCTTCAACGAGACCAGGACCACCAGCTGGGGCCAGAACGTCTACGTGGTCGGCTCGATCCCGGCGCTCGGCAGCTGGAACCCGAGCGCGGCGATCCCGCTCTCCTCGGCCAACTACCCGGTCTGGGGCGGCACGGTCAGCCTGCCGGCGAACACCGCCTTCCAGTACAAGTACCTGATCAAGGACTCGTCGGGGAACGTCACCTGGGAGAACGGCGGCAACCACAGCGCCGGCAGCGGCACTTCGGGCGGCACGCTGAACGACACCTGGCAGCAGTGACATCAGGCCGGGGCCGCCGCGATCCGGCGGCCTCGGCGATGCCGGCGGCCGCTCGCGCAGCGGCCGGCGTGGATGAGCTCCCGTCCGCACCCGGCGGCCAACTCCGGCCCCTCGCGCGAGCCGAGGAGCGTGCCGGTGACAAGGGTTCACCATTGCTGCTTCGGTGACGATCGATCATATTCGGATGAAAGGTGATCAAGAGCGGGATACATTGTCGCGTCGGTTCCATTCGTCTGCGAAGGATCACGCCGTGGCAAACCCGCCAGTCCTCCCCGCCCACCACGTCAACGGCCCTGCGTCCGCCGGGAAGCGCAGGGTCGTCGTCACCGGGTTGGGGGCGATCTCGCCGCTCGGGGCGGATGCGTCCACGACCTGGCAGGGCCTGCTGGAGGGCAGGTGCGGGGTTCGGCCGCTGGCGGGCGAGGAGTTCGAGGAGATCCCCGTGCGGGTCGTGGCGCCGAGCGCGGTGGAGCCCGCCGAGCGGCTGACGCACGGACAGGCGCGCACCCTCAACCGCTGCTCGCAGTTCGCGGTCCTGGCCGCGCGGGAGGCGTGGGCGGATGCCGGGTTCGATCCCGCGCAGACGCGCGGGGGCATGCTCGACGCGCGGCGGGTCGGGGTGTCGATCGGCACGATCATCGGCGGAGCACCGGTGCTGGTCGCCGCCGACCACACGCTCCAGGCCCGCGGCGCGCGGCACGTGTCCCCGCACACCGCGCCGATGGTGGTGCCCAACGGTGCGGCGGCCCAGGTGGCCATCGACCTCGGGGCCAGAGCCGAGGCCAGGACCGTCGTCGCCGCCTGCGCGTCCGGCACCGAAGCGATCGGACAGGCGATCGACCGGATCCGCGACGGTCACGCGGACGTGATACTCGCCGGCGGCACCGAGGCGGTCATCACACCGACCGTCCTGGCCTCCTTCACCGCCATGCGGGCCCTGTCCCGCGCGGAGAGCCCCGAGAACGCCTCCCGCCCCTTCGACAAGGACCGCGACGGCTTCGTCCTCGGTGAAGGCGCCGGCGTGCTGGTCCTGGAGGCCGAGGAGCACGCGCTGGCCCGCGGCGCCAGGATCTACTGCGAGGCGGCCGGCTGGGGCATATCCGCCGACGCCCACCACATGGTCACGCCGCGGCCGGACGGCGAGGGCATCGTGGACGCGATCACCAAGGCACTGACCGACGCCGGTGCCGCACCGGGCGACGTCGCGCACGTCAACGCCCACGCCACCGCGACCCCGCAGGGGGACGCCGCCGAGGTGCTGGCCCTGACCAAGGTCTTCGGGCCGGCCGTCGGCACCGTGCCCGTCACCGCCCCCAAGGGAGCACTGGGCCACATGCAGGGTGCCGCCGGCGGTGTGGAGGCCGTCGCCACCGTCCTGACCCTTCACCACGGGCTGATCCCCCCGACCGTCGGCCACCGGAGCCCCGACGACGACAACCCCCTCGACATCGTCACCGGCGCACCCCGCGCACTGCCGGACAGGGACGTGGCCTTGAGCAACTCCTTCGGGTTCGGCGGCCACAACGCCGTCCTCGCCTTCCGACGGACCACCTGATCCGTGGTGATCGGCCCGCGGTGACCGACCCGGCGCTCAACCGCGCGGCCGCCGGGCCACCACCGAGCCGCCGTACAGCAGCAGGCCCAACACCGCCGCCCCGGCCACGCCCGCCAGGTCGTCGCCCGCCGTGAGCACCGCACCGCTCGCCCGCAGCAGCCGGGGGGCCTCGTCGGCCACCATGATCAGTCCGGCCAGCCCCGGCAGCCACTCCAGGTGACTGGGGCGCCGCCCCGACCCGGGCCGCCGGTACCGGCGGCCGCGCACCGTGACCGCCAGGCGCACGCTCACCGCGATCAGCAGGAACCCGGTCCAGAGCAGCGGCCAACGCTCCGACTCGAACACCGCGCCACCTCCGCGCTCGCCCCTCCCCGTACCGGGACGCTACCCGCGTAGGACGGCGCTCTACCGGGCCGGACGGAGGTTCCGCCCCGGGATCCGAGCTCCCGCCGGGCACTGCGGGAAGTAGGACCGCCAGCACCGGCATGTCCACCTCGGCGAAGGGTCGCGGGACGCACCCCGGCTGCTGGGCCCGGTCCCGCCGGATCTCGGTCCCGCATCGAAAGTGGGGCCCCCTGGCCTATGCCTACGCGCGTAGATATGCTGATCTGGTGACTATGTCCACTCTTGCAGCCAACGCCCCCGGCGCTGCGGGCGGCGGCCTGAGCGACGTCGCCAGCTCCGAGGCCTCGCTCCGCCGCTTCCTGCACGGCCTGCCCGGCGTCGACGCCGTCGGCCTGGAAGCCCGCGCCGCCTCCCTCGGTACGCGTTCGATCAAGACGACGGCCAAGGCCTTCGCGATCGATCTCGCCATCTCGATGATCGACCTGACCACGCTGGAGGGCGCGGACACGGTCGGCAAGGTGCGCTCCCTGTGCGCCAAGGGGAAGCACCCCGACCCGAGCGACCCCTCCGCTCCGCGGGTCGCCGCGATCTGCGTCTATCCGGACATGGTCGCCACCGCGAAGGCGGCCGTGGCCGGCACCGGGATCCAGGTCGCCTCGGTCGCCACCGCCTTCCCCGCCGGGCGCGCCGCGCTCCCGGTGAAGCTCGCCGACACCGCCGACGCGGTGGCCGCCGGGGCCGACGAGATCGACATGGTGATCGACCGCGGCGCCTTCCTCTCCGGCCGGTACCTGGACGTCTTCGACGAGATCACCGCCGTCAAGCAGGCCTGCGTGCGGCCCGACGGCAGCTCGGCCCACCTCAAGGTGATCTTCGAGACCGGTGAGCTGCAGACCTACGACAACGTCCGCCGTGCCTCCTGGCTGGCCATGCTGGCCGGCGCCGACTTCATCAAGACCTCCACCGGCAAGGTGACGGTCAACGCCACGCCCCCGGTGACCCTGCTGATGCTGGAGGCCGTGCGCGACTTCAAGGCGGCCACCGGGGTCCAGATCGGCGTGAAGCCGGCCGGCGGCATCAAGACCACCAAGGACGCGATGAAGTACCTGGTGATGGTCAACGAGACGCTCGGCGACGACTGGCTGAGCCCGCACTGGTTCCGCTTCGGCGCCTCCAGCCTGCTCAACGACCTGCTGATGCAGCGTCAGAAGCTCAGCACCGGCCGGTACTCCGGTCCCGACTACGTGACGGTGGACTGATCACGATGGCCAAGAACAAGAAGACCGAGCAGGCCGCGGCGAGCCCGGCGGCGGCCCAGGCTGTCCCGGCTGCCCCGGCGGCGGCCCAGGCTGCCCCGGCGCGCGGGTCCGGCCTCTTCGCCTACGCCCCCGCGCCCGAGTCCCCCGCGGCGGCCGGCGACATCGCCACCTCCTACGGCCACTTCATCGGCGGCGAGTTCACCGACTCCAGCGGCAGCGAGGCGCTGAAGACGGTCAACCCGGCCACCGAGCAGGTGCTGGCCGAGTTCGCCCAGGGCACCGCGGAGGACGTCGACCGCGCCGTCGCCGCCGCCCGCAAGGCGTTCGGCGACTGGTCGGCGCTGCCGGGCAGCGAGCGGGCCAAGTACCTGTTCCGGATCGCCCGGATCATCCAGGAGCGCTCGCGCGAGCTGGCCGTGCTGGAGTCGATCGACAACGGCAAGCCGATCAGGGAGACCCGCGACTTCGACCTGCCGATGGTCGCCGCGCACTTCTTCTACTACGCGGGCTGGGCCGACAAGCTCGACTTCGCCGGCTTCGGCGCGAACCCGCGCCCGGTCGGCGTGGCCGCGCAGGTCATCCCGTGGAACTTCCCGCTGATGATGCTGGCCTGGAAGATCGCCCCGGCGCTCGCCACCGGCAACACCGTCGTGCTGAAGCCGGCCGAGACCACCCCGCTGACCGCGCTGCGGTTCGCCGAGATCTGCCGCCAGGCCGGTCTGCCCAAGGGCGTGGTCAACATCGTCACCGGCGACGGCCGCACCGGCGCCGCGCTCACCGCGCACCCGGACGTCAACAAGGTCGCCTTCACCGGCTCGACCAACGTGGGCCGCGCGATCGCCCGCCAGGTGGCCGGCAGCCGCAAGAAGGTGTCGCTGGAGCTGGGCGGCAAGGCGGCCAACATCGTCTTCGACGACGCGCCGATCGACCAGGCCGTCGAGGGCATCGTCAACGGCATCTTCTTCAACCAGGGCCACGTCTGCTGCGCGGGGAGCCGGCTGCTGGTCCAGGAGTCGGTCCAGGACGAGCTGCTGGAGGCGCTCAAGCGCCGGATCGGCACGCTGCGGCTGGGCGACCCGCTGGACAAGAACACCGACATCGGCGCGATCAACTCCGCCGCCCAGCTGGCCCGGATCACCGAGCTGACCGAGGCGGGCGAGGCCGAGGGCGCCGAGCGCTGGTCGCCCGAGTGCGAACTGCCGTCCGCCGGCTACTGGTTCCGGCCGACCCTGTTCACCGGCGTCAGCCAGGCGCACCGGATCGCCCAGGAGGAGGTCTTCGGCCCGGTCCTGTCGGTGCTGACCTTCCGCACTCCGGACGAGGCCGTCGCCAAGGCCAACAACACCCCGTTCGGCCTCTCCGCCGGCGTCTGGACCGAGAAGGGCTCGCGCATCCTGTGGATGGCGGACCGGCTCAAGGCCGGCGTGGTGTGGGCCAACACCTTCAACAAGTTCGACCCGACCTCGCCGTTCGGCGGCTACAAGGAGTCGGGCTACGGCCGCGAGGGTGGCCGGCACGGTCTGGAGGCCTATCTCGATGTCTGATGTCATCCGGCTTGACGTGATGAAGACCTACAAGCTGTTCGTCGGCGGGAAGTTCCCGCGCTCCGAGAGCGGGCGGGTGTACGAGGTGACCGACAGTCAGGGCCAGTGGCTGGCCAACGCGCCGCTCGGGACCCGCAAGGACACCCGCGACGCCGTGCTCGCCGCCCGCGCGGCGGTCAAGGGCTGGGCCGGGACCACGGCGTACAACCGCGGCCAGGTGCTCTACCGGGTGGCCGAGATGCTCCAGGGGCGGCGCGAGCAGTTCGCCGCCGAGGTGGCGGCGGCCGAGGGGCTGAGCGGCAAGAAGGCCGCGGCGCTGGTGGACCAGGCGATCGACCGCTGGGTCTGGTACGCGGGCTGGACCGACAAGGTGGCGCAGATCGCCGGCGCCGCCAACCCGGTGGCCGGGCCGTTCTTCAACCTCTCGGTGCCGGAGCCGACCGGCGTGGTGGGCATCGTGGCCCCGCAGACCGGCTACGGGCACTCCTTCCTCGGCCTGGTCTCGGTGCTCGCCCCGGTGATCGCCACCGGCAACACCGCCGTGGTGGCGGCCGCCGCCGACGCCCCGCTGCCGGCCCTGTCACTGGGCGAGGTGCTCGCCACCTCGGACCTGCCCGGCGGTGTGGTGAACATCATCTCGGGCCGCACCGCCGACCTGGCGCCGACACTGGCCTCGCACCAGGACGTCAACGCGGTGGACCTGACCGGTGCGATCGCTTCCGACGGTCCGGGCGCGGCGGCTGTCCTGGAGGCGGCCGCGGCCGATACATTGAAGCGGGTGCTGCGCCCGGCTCTCGATCCGGCAGCGCAGGACTGGACCATTGCTCCGGGTACCAACCGGCTACTCTCCTTCCTGGAGACCAAGACGGTCTGGCACCCGATGGGCCAGTAGCCCGGCCCCGCCGGACCATCCGCCTCGAACTGGCCGTCCTCAGTGCCCCTCTCCCCCCCAGGGGCCCGGACGCGCCACTGACGGGCCCGCGCCCACCCCCCCTGGCGCGGGCCCGTCCTCCGTTCCCGCCCCTTCTTCTCCGTTTCCCCCCAGGACGGCGGGTTCCGAGCACGGCGCCTGATGCGTCAGACTGGTTTCTCGTGAGTGTCTCGCCGCTGAACCCCGCCCATCCCACCCGTGCCCGCGTGGTGCTGCTCTCCGGGCCCTCGGGGTCGGGGAAGTCCTCGCTGGCCGAGCGCCTGGCCCTGCCGGTGCTGCAGCTCGACGACTTCTACAAGGACGGCGACGACCCCAGCCTGCCACTGCTGCCCGACGGCTCCGGCACCGACTGGGACTCGCCGCTCTCCTGGCACGGCGCCGAGGCGCTGGCCGCGATCCGGCAACTGGTGGCGGGCGGGCGGGCCGAGGTCCCGGTCTACTCGATCCCCGCCAACGGCCGAGCCGGCTCGCGCACCCTGGAGCTGGACGGCGCGCCCGCCTTCATCGCCGAGGGCATCTTCGCCGCCGAACTGGTCGCCGCCTGCGAGGCGGAAGGCCTGCTCGGCGCCGCCCTCTGCCTGCGCAACCGCCCGCTGACCACGGCCTGGCGCCGCTTCCGCCGTGACGTGCGCGAGGGCCGCAAGTCCGTCCCGTACCTGCTGCGGCGCGGCTGGCGGCTGATGCGCGCCGAACGCGGCATCGTGGCGCGGCAGGTGGAGCTGGGCGCGGACGCCTGCGCGGGCGACGAGGCGGCGGCCCGGGTGCGCGCCGTGGTCCGGCAGGGCGGGCGGGTCGCGGTCGGGGCTTGACGCGTTGACCGTGGCGCGATGGCGGCTGACGGCTGACGGCTGACGGCTGACGGCTGACCGAGACTCGCTGACGGTCTGCGATGACGCACTGACGGATGACAGATTTCAGATTCTGTCATCCGTCACCTGCTATCCACCCTCCGTCTCCCACTCGCCGTCCCCCGTCAATGCACGACCGTCACTGCACGACCGTCAGCGCGCCCCTGTCAGTGCGCCACCGTCACCACCACCTTCCCCACCTGCCCGTTCGACTCAAGGTGCCGGTGCGCCTCCACGATCTCGCTCAGGTCGAAGGTCCGGTCCACCGCCGGCGCCAGCGTCCCCGCTCGCAGCCCGGCGTCGATGAAGTGCTGCGCCCGCCGCCGAACCACCGGGTCGCCGACGACCTCCAGGTTGTTGTAACCGAGAATGCGCAGACCCCAGTTGACCGGCAGCGAGGCCGGGCGCGGGTCCAGCCAGCCGTAGACGATCAGCAGCCCGCCGGTGGCCACCGCCTGCGCGACGGTGGCCAGCCCCGGCCCGGCCACCGGGTCGAAGACCAGCTCGGCCCCCCGCCCCGCAGTGATCTCGCCGACCCGCTCCAGCAGGTCCTCCTCGTCCAGCGCGATCACGTGTGCCGCGCCCAGCTTGAGCAGCTGCTCGCGCTTCGCCGCCGTCCGGGTGACCGCCACCGGAATCGCCCCCAGGTGCCCGGCCACCTGGATCGCCGCCACCCCCACGCTGCTGGAGGCCGCCGTGATCAGCACCGTGTCCCCGGGCCGCAGCCCGCCCTGCTCCACCAGCGCGCCGTACGCGGTGCTGTACGAGAGCCAGACGGCCACACCGGTCACCGCGTCGATCCCGCTCCCGCCCGGGCGGTGGATCAGGTTGGCCTCCGGCACCAGCACCCGGTCACCGTAGACGCCGTGCGTGCTCAGGTGCCCCAGCGCGGCGGTGCTGACCAGGTCGCCGACCGCGAAGGCGGTGACCTCCGCGCCGACCGCCTCGACCACGCCGGTGGCCTCGTACCCGAGCCGGGAGGCGGGCAGTTCCGGCTGGTAGAAGTAGCCGCCCGCGCGGAACAGCGCCTCCGCGCGGTTCAGCCCGAGCGCCTCGACCCGCACCAGCACCTCGTCCGGCCCCGGCGCGCCGAGCTCCACCTCCACGATCTTCAGGACCTCGGGCCCACCGGTCTCGTCGAACACCACTGCCTTGGCCATGGCGGAATCCCCCATCAAGTGAACGATCATCAGGTGACTCGTCGTCAGCTCGCTGACGCATCTCCACCGTAGGAGCCATGATCGAGACGTCCCATGCCACAAAGTCTCGTTTTCCTGTCCGATCGTCTCTCCGGCAGTACGCTCCCGCCATGGACGTGCTCAGCGACGCGATCACCGCCATGCGCACCGGACGGCCGCACTCGGGCCACACCCACAAGCTCGCCCCCTGGGGGCTGCGCTTCCCGCCCTCGCCCGGCGCCGGCTTCCACATCGTGCTGCGCGGCTCCTGCTGGCTGCTGCCGCCCGAGGACGCGCCGCCGGTCAGGCTCGGGGTCGGCGACGTGGTGCTGCTGCCGCGCAACCGGGGCTACGGCCTGGCGGACTCGCTGGAGACCGAGCTGATCGACGTGGTCCTCACGGACGGCGGCCTGCTGCCCGCCCAGCGGTCCGAGCTGACCGACGGCCCGCCCGGTGCCGAGACGACCACCATGCTCTGCGGCGCCTACCAGCTCAACCAGGCCCGCCCGCACCCGCTGCTCGCCTCGCTGCCCGACGTGCTCCACCTGCCGGCCCAGGTCGGCCGGCACCCGGGCCTGCGCTCCCTGGTCGAGCTGCTCGGCGCGGAGCTGACCGACCGGCGGCTGGGCACCGACGCCGCCGTGCCCGCACTGCTCGACACCCTGCTGCTCTACATCCTGCGCGCCTGGTTCGAGGAGAGCGCGTGCGTGGCCACCAGTGGCTGGGCCGCCGCCCTGGGCGACCCGGTGGTCACCGCCGCCCTGCGGGAGATCCACCAGAGCCCGGCCCACCCCTGGACCGTCGAGGAGCTCGGCGCCCGCACCGGCCTCTCCCGCGCCGCCTTCGCCCGCCGCTTCACCGCCCTGGTCGGCCGGCCCCCGCTCGCCTACCTCACCTGGTGGCGGATGACCACCGCCGGACGGCTGCTCCGCGAGACCGACGCCCCGCTGCGCAGCGTCGCCCAACAGACCGGCTACCTCAGCGAGTTCGCCTTCGCCAAGGCCTTCAAGCGCGAGTACGACCTCTCCCCGGGCCGCTACCGGGAGCAGGGGCGCGGCGCGGGGCGGCGAAGCGGCTCGGCGATGACAGGCGAGGGATAGGCAGGACTTCCAGAGCCGACGACACCGCAGCACGAGGAGGAAGTCATGACAGCCGAGCCCGTCGACTGGATGCGCCCGCGGCCAGAGGTGGACGTTCGACCAGGTCAAGGACTTGGACCTGCCCTTTGACTTCGACCTGGTGGATGGGGAGATCGTGCCTCGCGGGACGACCAGTCACTGGCACAACACGGTGCGGGACAGGCTGTACCTCAGGCTGGAAACGGCCCGTCGATCCCCCTCAGCGGTGAACTCCGAGCAGTACGTGCTCATCGACCAGTACAACCCACCCAAGCCCGACGTCGTGGTCTTCGACAAGACCGGCCTGGACGTGTTCTCGCTGGAGTGTCTGCCTGTCGCCTCAGTGTCACTCACGGTCGAGGTGGTCTCCCCCGACTCCTGTTCCGACGACCGCTTCCGCAAGCCCGGCCTCTACGCCGAGGCCGGCATCCCCTACTTCTGGCGCGTCGAGCGCGGCGCCGAAGACCTCCCCGAGGTCTTCGAGTTCTGGCTCGACCGCGAGAGCGGCGTCTACGCCCCGGCTCCCAAAGGTGGGCACCACGTCGGGCAACTGAAGACCGAACTGCCGTTCCCCGTCGAGATCGACCTCCGCCGTCTCCTCGACCTCTGAACCGCGCAAGAGCGGTCGGCCCCGGCCGGACTACCGCAGGCGGCCGGCCCTGAGGTCGGCGACGAACGCGGCGAACGCGGCGGCGGGGAAGACGAGCGCCGGGCCGGACGGATCCTTGGAGTCGCGCACGGGGGTGACACCGGGGAATCCGTCCGCGACCTCGATGCAGTTGTCCCCGGTACCGGCGCTGTAACTGGCCCGCCACCAGGGCGCATTGCTAGGCCAAGGGCGGCAGTTCCCACGTGTAGCGATCCTCCATCACGTTCCGGATGAAGGCGACCGACATCTCCGGATCGAGCGCGGCGGCCTGAACCCGATCGTAGATGAGCGCCAAGCGGGTAACCTCCTCCGGCCGTTGGAAGAGCCTCCCGATCCCGATCCCCTCGCTATAGGCCGCTCGCGAGCCGTCCGGCATCGTGAGCAGGCAGAACGACCCGTTCACGGCTGGCAACGGCACGAGGCGCTGCGGCAGTACTTGGAGATCGACGTTCCGCCGCTGGGCCACCTCCAGCAGGTGGGCCAATTGTTCGCGCATCACCTCGGCACCACCGACGGGGAGGTGCAGGGCGGACTCGTGCAGTGTCACCCGGTACCACGGTGGCTGCTCGGCGTTCAGGATCTGCTGTCGCCCGAGACGGATGGCGAGCTTCTCAGCTGTGGTGAGGTCGTCCAGCAGGCCATCGCTCTCGACGAACAGCGCCGTCATGTACGCCTCGGTCTGCAGCAGACCTGGGATGATCAGGGAGCATTCCTGGATGACCTTGGCTTCACCCTGCCGACGCAGGAACATCTTCGCGTAGTGGTCGAACTTCCGGTCGTTGATGTGCTCCCACAGGTCGGTGAGGGCATTGTCCGCCCGCAACGCCACGTCCAGCAGTCTCACCAGATCCCGCCCCGGCGGGTCCGTGGCCAGCTCGATCTGCGCGATCCGGTTGTGCGAGACGAAGACCATCAGCCCGAGCTGCCGCTGCGTCAGTCCCAGCGCCTCGCGCAACCGGCGCACCCGAGAACCCAGATAGGCCTCAAGTGACACTGTGGGATCGAGTTCCTTGGGTCCGGGCACGGCCCCTCCTCGTCTGTGCGAGCCGAATGAGAACCCCCGTCCCGGATGCTAACTGCGCACTGCCACGCCGCACGCACGGATCGTGAGAATTCACTCCCTCCCTGCGCTGAAAGTCAGTTACCCCCGCCCGCCCGCACACACGCACACACGCACACACGCACACAGGCACACACGCAGCAGGGCCCGGCGTCTTCTCCCGAGACACCGGGCCCTGCTGTTCCTGCGTGAACGCGACTTCCCTGCCGCCGCGGCTCCCCCGAGCCCGCGACCGCTCCGCGTTCCGACCCGTCCCCCGACGGGAGTCCTGTGCCGTACGAACCTTGTGCCGCACGAACCCTGCGCCGTGCGAACCCTGCGCCCTACGAACTACGAACTACGCCACCAACTCGCCGAAGGCGTGCGCGGTGTCGCCGTTGCGGTTGAGCTGCTCGTCCTCGCGCAACCGGCGCAGGGCGCGCCAGATGCTGCTCTTGACGGTGCCGACGCTGATGCCCAGGATGTCGGCGATCTCCGGGTCGGTGCGGCCCTCGTAGTAGCGCAGCACCAGCATGGTGCGCTGGTTCTCGGGAAGCTTGGCGAGCGCCTGCCAGAGCACGGCGCGCAGCTCGGTGCCGCCCATGGCGTCGGTGTCGCCGACCGTCTCCGGCAGCTCCTCGGTCGGGTACTCGTTGAGCTTGCGCCGGCGCCAGGCCGAGATGTGCAGGTTGGTCATGGTGCGGCGCAGGTATCCGCCGACCGCCGCCTTGTCGGTGATCCGGCCCCAGGCGCGGTAGGTGCTGAAGAGCGCGCTCTGCAGCAGGTCCTCGGCCTCGAAGCGGTCACCGGTCAGGTGGTAGGCAGTGGCGTACAGGGAGGCGCGGCGCTCGCGCACATACGCGGTGAACTCCGTGAGGTGGTCCACCTCGGTGGTCGAGGGCTCCCCCTGCGCGCCACCCTGCTCGCTCTGCCGGACGGCACCCTCTACCGGCGCGAGCCGGTAGAGGGTGGCGCCCGTGGTCCGGTCCCCCGTCGGCTCCCCCGAGCCGACTGCGGTCCGCCCCGTCCCCGCTGCCCCGTGCGTGCCCCCGTGCGTCCCCCCGAACGCTCCCCCGGGCACGACCCCCGCCCTGCTCCCGCCGCTCACCCGGCGGGCCCCCGAGCAGTGCTCGACCCGGACCCGCGCCGCTGGACGCACGCCGCGGACGGCCGGGTTGTGCGCATCCAGGATGCCCCGGGTCTCAAGCGTTGCGTTCATGTGGCGCCCCCATGGTTCGGTACGAGCGGGTCCTTTCGGTGCCCCGCTCCGCCCCGTTGGTGTCCGGTGCGTCGCGGTGACAGGGAAAATCCTGCCCGCCGCCCGTCATGGCGGTGTCCGGCGACTGTCACAGCGGTGTCACAAGGAACGGGACCTTGGTCCCGCCGCCGCCCTCGACAGTTGCGACGCCCGGCCCGGGGCCCGCGGTTCCCGGCAGCGCACCCGGTGAGCCAGAATGAACGCGTGCCTTTCCTCCTACTGATCGAGGACGACGACGCCATCCGGACCGGCCTCGAACTCGCCCTCACCCGCCAGGGCCACCGCGTGGCCGCCGCAGCGTCCGGAGAGGACGGCCTTCGGCTCTTCAAGGAACAACGTCCGGACCTGATCGTTCTTGACGTGATGCTGCCCGGAATCGACGGCTTCGAGGTCTGCCGCCGGATCCGGCGCAGCGACCAACTGCCGATCATCCTGCTGACCGCCCGCTCGGACGACATCGACGTGGTGGTGGGGCTGGAGTCCGGCGCCGACGACTACGTGGTCAAGCCGGTGCAGCCACGGGTGCTGGACGCCCGGATCCGCGCCGTGCTGCGCCGCGGTGAGCGGGAGAACTCGGACTCCTCGGCCTACGGCTCGGTGGTGATCGACCGCTCGGCGATGACCGTCACCAAGGACGGCGAGGACCTCCAGCTGACCCCCACCGAACTGCGCCTGCTGCTCGAACTGAGCCGCCGGCCCGGCCAGGCGCTCTCCCGCCAGCAACTGCTGCGGCTGGTCTGGGAGCACGACTACCTGGGCGACTCCCGGCTGGTGGACGCCTGCGTGCAGCGGCTGCGGGCCAAGGTCGAGGATGTGCCCTCGGCCCCCACGCTGATCCGCACGGTGCGCGGGGTGGGCTATCGTCTGGACCCGCCCGCCTGAGCAGACCCTGAGCAGACCCCGCTCGCCGCACGCCGACCCACCGCGCGCCGGCCGAGCCGAAGCCTGCCCTGACCCGAATGGCTGACCCGACACGTGACTGACCATCAGAACCGCCGCCTGACCGGCGTCCTGCGGCGGCGGCTGCGGCTGAGTTCGCTGCGGGTCCGGCTGGCCGCGGTGTTCGCCGTGGTCGCGCTGACCGCCGCCGTCTCGGCCTCCGGCATCGCCTACTGGCTGAACCGCGACGCGGTGCTCAAGCGCGCCCAGGACACCGCGCTCACCGCTTTCCGCTCCTCGCTCAGCAGCGACGTCTCCAGCCTGCCGCTCGGCGCCAGTTGCCCGGCGCTCATCCAGCTGGCCAACGACGTGGCGAGCTCGGGCCTGAACTTCAACGTGGTGGTGGTGGACGACAGCCAGCCCGGCTGCACCGCGACCTCCGACCCGCGCTTCACCGTGGCCCAGGTGCCGCACCCACTGCTGACCGCGGTCGCCACGCCGCGCCCGCTGGCCATGGGCAACCAGTACGCCTACCACCTCTACTGGCAGCGGGTGAACATCAACGGCGAGCCGTTCGTGGTCGGCGGCACCAAGGTGGTGCCGAGCGGCCCGACCGCCTACATGTTCAAGTCGCTGGACAACGAGCGGGCCGATCTCGACACGCTGGGCTGGTCCCTGGCGGTGGCCACCGCGCTGGCACTGATCGCGGCCACCCTGCTGGCCCAGGCCGCCTCCGCCACCGTGCTCCGCCCGGTCCGCCGACTCGGCGAGGCCGCGCGGCGGTTGGGCGAGGGCAAGCTGGAGACCCGGCTGGAGGTCAGCGGCGCGGACGAACTGGCCGACCTGGCCAGGACCTTCAACCGCACCGCCGAGGCCTTGGGCGCGCAGGTCGAGGAGTTGAGCGCCCGCGAGGCGCAGAGCCGCCGCTTCGTCGCCGACATGTCGCACGAGCTGCGCACCCCGCTGACCGCGATGACGGCGGTCACCGACATCCTGGAGGACGAGGCCGAGTCGCTCGACCCGATGATCGCACCGGCCGTGCGACTGGTGGTCAGCGAGACCCGCCGGCTCTCCGACCTGGTGGAGAACCTGATGGAGGTGACCCGGTTCGACGCCGGCACCGCCAAGCTGGTCGCCGACGAGATGGACATCGCCGACCTGATCATGTCCTGCATCGACGGCCGGGCCTGGTACGACGCGGTCGAGGTGGACGCCCCGCGCGGGGTGCTGGCCGTGGTCGACCCGCGCCGGCTCGACGTGGTCTTCGCCAACCTGATCGGCAACGCGCTCAAGCACGGCGGCTCGCCGGTGCGGGTCAAGGTCAGCCAGGGCACCGGGCCCACCGGCGCGGGCGAGGTGGTGGTCGAGGTCTGCGACAGCGGCCCCGGCATCCCCCCGGACGTGCTGCCGCACGTCTTCGACCGGTTCTTCAAGGCCGACAAGGGGCGGGCCCGCTCGGAGGGCAGCGGGCTCGGGCTCTCCATCGCGATGGCCAACGCTCAGATCCACGGCGGCACCATCTCCGCCGCCAACTCCCCGGACGGCGGCGGGGCGGTCTTCACCCTGCGGCTGCCGCTGCGCCCGCCCAACCGGGACGGCCTCGCGGACGGCGAGGCGGGCCCGGCCGACGGACTCGGCGGGCCGGGCGGAGCGCACACACGGCCGGGGGGCTCGGGGGAGCACACCGAGCGGAGGTCGGACCAGTGAACAAGGTGACGAGCAGAGCCGGTCGGCCGAGGCGGCTGGCAGCCGCGCTGGGCGCGGCGGCAGCGGTCGTCGCGCTGGTCGGCGGCTGCGGCATCCGGCCGACGGCCGTCCCGGTCGACGCGGGCGCACCCGCCAGCCGCACCGCCTGCCCCAGCCCGGTGCACCCGCCGGCCGCGCCGCTCGCACCGGTCAACACGCCTACCCCCGCGCCGTTCGGCGCGGCCAGGAGCCCGGGGCGGCCCGTCGTCTCCCCCTCGCCGTCGCCCTCGGCGCCCGCCGGCAGCCTGTTCAGCGCGCAGCCCTCGCCGGCCCCGAGCCCGAACGGCACCCTCTCCTGCCAGTGAGGCGGGCCCGCCGGCCCCGTGTGAGTGACGCCACGCCCGAGCTCGTGGCAGCGCGGGGAACCACGCCGAACCGGCCCCGCGTCCTGTGTGACGTGCAGCGAGATGGCACCGGCGTGCGGAATGCGCGCGACAGCGTGCGGATCGAAGACGGACGGACGGCCGACGAGGCCGCGCCGCGAGCCGACGCTCCGACAGCTCCGGACACTCCCGCGGTACCGGACGTTCCGGATGTGCTCGGCACCCCGGCGGTCCGCGCGGCGGGACCGGACGGACTGCCGCTCGCGCTGCGCTCGGTGGGTCTGAGCCTGCTCGCGCTCTACTTCCTGCTGCTGGCCTGGGTGACGCTGCGCCAGGTGCCGACCGCCTGGGCGTACGACGCCAATCTGACGCCCTTCGCCTCCGTGCACCGCGCGCTCGCCACCGGCGGGGCGGCCGGGCTGCGGCAGGTGGCGGGCGAGTTGGCGCTGCTGGCCCCGCTCGGTGTGCTGCTGCCGGTCGCGGGCGGGCGCCCGCGCGCGGCCTGGCTGCCGTCCTTCCTGCAGACCCTCGGCGGCACCGCGCTGATCGCCACCGCGGTCGAGGTGCTGCGCACCGGCGTGGCGGGTCACGTGCTGAACGTGGACGACATACTGCTGGGCGTGATCGGCGCGGCGACGGCCCACCTGCTGGTGGTCCCGGCCGGCCGCGCCTGGCTGCGGACCCGGGAGGCGCGGGAGCCGGCGGCCGTACCCGCGCGCCCCGAACCGGCGGCCGCGGAGGGCGCGGAGGCGGCCCCGCGGTCGAGCGGCGGCACGCCGACGGCGGCCGGTTCCGAGGCCCGGCGCGAGCGAGTCGGCGACATCCTGGGCACCCGGGCCCACCACCCGCGCGTCCACCGCCCGGGCCAGTTCACCGCCGGGCACCACCGCGGCGCCCCCTCGGCCCGCGCCCACCGCCGCTGAGGCCGTCCCACCCCGGCCGTCCCACCCCCGCCGAGCCCATCCGAGCCGCACCCGGGCCGCGCCCGTCCCCTCGCACTCGCCGCGCCCGTCCCCTCGCACTCGCCGTGCCCCGGCCTCGGCCCGCCCCCGCGCCGCCTCAGGGCTGAACCCTGAGCGCGACCCCGAGATCCCGCCGCCCCGGCCCGGTGGGACTCCGGGGTGCCGGATCCGCATCCTGGCTGACGCCCGGTCGGCCCCGCCGGACGCAGCATGGAGTCACAGCCCCGGGACCACCGGAGCGACACCCCGCCACCGCTCGGAGACTCCCATGCGCACCCTCGCCCGCCCCCGCCACCACCGCATGATCGCCGGCGTCTGCGCCGGCGTCGCCGAGCGCTTCGGCCTCTCCGCCGGGACGGTCCGGGTGATCTTCCTGGTCTCCTGCCTGCTGCCCGGCCCGCAGATCCTGATCTACCCGGCCCTGTGGCTGCTGCTCCCCCAGGAACCGTGACGCCCGGTCCTGACCACCGGTCCTGGACCCCGCCCGTGCACGGCACGGCACGGCACGGCACGGCACGGCACGGCACGGCACGGCACGGCACGGCACAGGGCCGCCCCTCCCACACGCGTGGGAGGGGCGGCCCTGTCACTGGTCCGGCCGATCATTGATCAGGCCGATCACTGGTCCGGTCGACCAGCTAGCCCAGCGGCAGCCCGCCGCTGACCGGCGCGGCGCTGCCGAGCAGGCCGCCCACCGGACCCGGCGCCTGCTTGGCGACGCCGCCCAGCGCGCCGACCGGCAGGCCGCGGGTGGCGCCGCTCGGCGCGGCGGCGGGGGCATCGGCCGCGGGGGCCTGCGCGGCCGGGGCCTGCGCCTGGGTGCCGGCGCCCTTGTCCAGCGTGCCCATGGCGGAGGTGACCGGGCCGCCGACGGCCGGGGCCTGGTTCAGCGTCCCGGTCAGGCCACCGGTGTCGGGCAGCGCGGTGAGACCGCCGGCGGCGGCCGCGGAGGCGGTACCGACCGCGGTCGCCGCGATGGCTACGCCGAGCGCCGCGGTTCCAGCGACCTTGAGAGTGGTCTGCTTCATGGGTCCGTCCTCGTGTCCTCGTCGGGGCGGCGCGGGCTCGCGCCCGGGAGGCCGCAGTTGGGCCGGACCGGGCTTGCGCCGCCGCACCGTGTCAGCAGTGACTGGCACACCGTAGACACACCCTCAGGTCAGCACCAAAGACGCCTCACTCACCCGAGTGAACCGTCATACAGTCCCACCGACCTTTGTTCGCAACGGACTTGACGAACCCTCAGACTTCGGACGTCAGACCGAGGCGCCGAACAGCCACTCGGCCTTCAGCTCCGCGTAGCCCGGCTTGATCACCTCGTTGATCATCGCCAGTCGCTCGTCGAACGGCAGGAAGGAGGACTTCATCGCGTTCACGGTGAACCACAGCATGTCGTCGAGGCCGTAGCCGAAGGCCTCGATCAGGTGGGCGAACTCCTGGCTCATGCTGGTACCGCTCATCAACCGGTTGTCGGTGTTCACGGTGACCCGGAACTTCAGCCGGCTGAGCAGCCTGATCGGGTGCTCCGCGTAGGAACTCGCCGCCGCTGTCTGCAGGTTGGAGGTCGGGCACATCTCCAGCGGGACCCGCTTGTCGCGCACGTAGGCGGCCAGCCGGCCGAGCGCGACGGTGCCGTCCTCGCGCACCGTGATGTCGTCGATGATCCGCACGCCGTGGCCCAACCGGTCGGCGCCGCAGCACTGCAGCGCCTCCCAAATCGAGGGCAGGCCGAAGGCCTCGCCGGCGTGGATGGTGAAGTGGTTGTTCTCGCCCTTGAGGTAGTCGAAGGCGCCCTGGTGGCGGGTCGGCGGGTGGCCCGCCTCGGCGCCGGCGATGTCGAAGCCGACCACGCCGGCGTCGCGGTAGCGGTTGGCCAGCTCCGCGATCTCCTGCGAGCGGGCGGCGTGGCGCATCGCGGTGAGCAGGGTGCCGACCTTGATCCGGTGGCCGGCCGCGCGGGCCTTGGCCTCGCCGATCCGGAAGCCCTCGTTGACCGCCTCGACCACCTCGTCCAGGCTCAGCCCGGCCTCCAGGTGCTGCTCAGGGGCGTAGCGCACCTCGGCGTAGACCACGCCGTCGGCGGCCAGGTCCTCGGCGCAGTCGGCGGCGACCCTGATCAGCGCCTCGCGGGTCTGCATCACGGCACAGGTGTGGGCGAAGGTCTCCAGGTAGCGGACCAGCGAGCCTGAGTCGGCGGCCTCGCGGAACCAGACGCCCAGCTTGGCCGGGTCGGTGGTGGGCAGCCCCTGGTAGCCGCAGGCGGCGGCCAGCTCGACGATGGTCTCGGGGCGCAGGCCGCCGTCCAGGTGATCGTGCAGCAGCACCTTGGGGGCCCGGCGGATCTGGTCGGCGGTGGGGACGCGCGGGGCCGTGGTGCCCGCGGGGACGGAGATCTGCGTTTCCATTGCGGGAGTGTAGCCCCTACGCGCGTAGATTCCCACCTGTCACCGCATCGGCGTGGCGCTTGTCACCCGTGGTCCAGCAGCCGCCCGCGCCGCGACAGCACGAACGCCCGGAAGGCCTCGGCCGGCGGCGGCAGCGGCCGGCCGGTCACCCAGGCGAGACCGATCGCCCGCCTGGTCCGCGGCGCCGTCACGGTCAGGTCCACCACCCCGGGGCGGGGCACCGTCCCCGGCGGCAGCAGGGCCACCCCGAGCCCGGCCGCGACCAGCCCGCGCAGCGTCTCCGCCTCCTCCCCCTCGAAGGCGATCCGCGGCGCGAAGCCGGCCTGCGCGCAGAAGCCGTCGGTGATCTGGCGCAGCCCGTAGCCGTGCTCCAGCGCGACGAACGGCTCCTCGGCCACCTCCGCCAGCCGGATCCGCCGCCGCCGGGCGAGCCGGTGGTCGGCCGGCACCGCCAGGTGCAGCACCTGCTCGTCCAGCGGCCGGGCGGTCAGCTCCGGGTCGTCCTCGGCGGGCAGCGGCGAGACCAGGCAGAGGTCCAACTCACCCGCCCGCAGCCGGGCCAGCATCGCCGCCACGTAGTCCTGGACCAGTTGGAAGCGCACCCGCGGATGGTCGGCCCGAAAGCCGCGCAGCAGCGCGGGCACCGCGTCCGTCCCCATGGTGTGCAGGAAGCCGAAGGCCACCCGGCCCGCCGCCGGGTCCACCTCGGCGCGCACCGCCCGTGCCCCACGCTCCAGTTCGCCCAGCGCGCGCTCCACCGAGCCGAGCAGCAGGTGGCCGGCCCTGGTCAGCCGCACCGTGCGGCCCTCGCGGACCAGCAGGTCCACGCCCAGCTCCCGCTCCAGCCGGGCGATCGCGCGCGACAGCGTGGGCTGCGGCATGCCGAGCAGCTCGGCCGCCCGGGTCACGTGCTCCAGCCGGGCCACCGCCGCGAACTGGGCCAGCCGCGGCGCCAACTGGACGGCGGGGGAGAGCGGATCGAGCTCGGTGGGATTGGGGGCAGCGCCCTCCTCATACGTCACAGCATCGATTATCGCCAATTCATGTATTGGACGCATGGAACCTGCCAGGTCTAGCGTCGCTGCCATGCCTCCCGTCGAGACCGCAGCTCCCGAGGCATCCGCCGCCACCGCCCCGGGTGCCGTACCGTCCCGCGCCGCCACGTCCACCGCACCCGTGACACCCACCGTGCCCGCCGCACCCGTCACGCCCACCGTGCCCGCCATGGCCACCGCGCCCGCCACGCCGGACGGCGCCGACCGCCGCCTGCGCCCCGGGCAGCGCGACTTCCGGCGCTCCAACCTCGCGCTGTTCGCCGCCGGCGTCGCCACCTTCGTGCTGCTCTACTCCACCCAGGGCCTGCTGCCGCTGCTCTCGGCCGACCTCCACCTCACTCCCGGGCAGGCGAGTTGGACGGCCTCGGCGGCCACCCTGGGCCTCGCCCTGGGCCTGCTGCCGGCCAGCGCGCTCTCCGACCGGTACGGCCGCACCGCGGTGATGACCGGCTCGGTGCTCGCCGCCTCCGCGCTGGCCATCGCGCTGCCCTTCGCCTCCTCGCTCGGCGTGCTGGTCGCACTGCGCGCGGTCCAGGGCGCGGCGCTGGCCGGGCTGCCCGCGACCGCCATGGCCTACCTCGCGGAGGAGGTGCACCAGAGCGCGCTGCCCTCCGCGATGGGGCTGTACGTCGCGGGCAACAGCATCGGCGGCATGGGCGGGCGGCTGATCGCCGGCTGGACCGGCGCCGCCTGGGGCTGGCGCTGGGGCCTGGCCTCCTCGGCGGTGCTCGCGCTGCTCTCGGTGCTCGCCTTCCGCCTGCTGATCCCGGCCGCCCGGCACTTCCGCCGCACCCCGGTGGACCCGCGCGCCCTGGCCCGCACCGTCGGCGCGCACCTGCGCAACCCGTTGCTGCTGCGGCTGTACGCGCTCGGGATGCTCTTCATGGCGGTCTTCGGCGCGGTCTACAACACGGTGGGCTTCCGGCTGATCGCCGCCCCGTTCCACCTGCCGCAGTCGATCGCGGCCTCGATCTTCGCGGTCTACCTGGTCGGCACCGGCACCTCGGCCGCCGCCGGCCGCCTCACCCAGGCCCTGGGCCGCCGCGGCACGCTCTACGTGGCGATCGCCCTCACCAGCGCCGGGCTGCTGCTCTCGCTCGCCGACTCGCTGCTCTGCGCGCTGCTCGGCCTGGTGCTGATCACCGGCGGCTTCTTCGCGGGCCATGCCACCGCCTCCTCCGCGGTGGGCCGCACCGCGACGCACGGCCGGGCGCAGGCCTCCGCGCTCTACCTGATGGCCTACTACCTGGGCAACAGCCTGGGCGGCACGGTCGGCGCCGACGCCTACCACGCGGTCGGCTGGTCCGGCGCGGCGAGCGTGGGCCTGGCGGCCATGGCCCTGGCGGCGGGCGTGACGCTCTACGCCACCCGCCAGGCCGGCCGGGCGGCCGCACCGCGGGCCTGAGCCGCCCGCACCGGTGGGCGCCCCTCCCACGCGGGTGGAACCCTCCCACAGGTGTGCACCCCTCCCGCACGGGTGAACGCGGCTCACCCGAGGGGCCGCATGCCCGGTGCGCCTGCGCGACGGCCATACCCCCGTTCGAGTGCACTGGGCAGCGGCCGATCCCTCCTGCCTCCAGGAGCCCTCGCATGTCCAAGTCACCGAGCGACGGCGTCCCGCGCCTCGCCGCCCTCCTCCTGCTCACGGCGCTCGCCCTGGCCGCACCACTCGCCGCACCGGGCGCGGCCGCCGCCGCACCACCACCTCGCACGGCCGCCGTCGCGGTGAGCACCATCGACACCACCGCCACCGTGGGCGCCGCCACCGTCACCACCACCACCGGCGGCCGGGCGGCTGATCCGGCGCACGAGACGTCCGCCGCTCCCCGCCCCACGCTGGCCGGCAGCGGCACCTCGCCCCGGCTGCTCTCCGTCGCCGCGCTCTCCCTCACCCTGATCACCCTGGGCACCATCGCGCTGGTCCGCAGCCGCCGGCCGCGCCGCTGACCGAGCGGCGGCGGGCCCGAAAATCCTGTTGCCGCAGTGCCGTTGGCCCGTCAAGAATCGGCGCCATGGGTACCGCTGTGCTGACCGACGAACAGATCGAACGCTTCGTCACCGAGGGCTTCGTCCACCTCCCGGAGGCGTTCCCACGCGCCCTCGCCGACGAGTGCCGCGCCTTCCTGTGGCGCGAGACCGGCCTGGACCCGGACGACCCGGCGACCTGGACCCAGCCGGTCATCCGCCTCGACGGCTACGGGCAGGCGCCGTTCCAGCAGGCCGCCACCACCGCGCGCCTGCACGCGGCCTTCGACCAACTGGTCGGCCCGCGGCGCTGGGTGCCGCGCACCGGCCTGGGCACCTTCCCGATCCGCTTCCCGCACCCCGCCGACCCGGGCGACGCCGGCTGGCACATGGACGCCAGCTTCACGCCGCCCGGCGAGCAGGGCTACTGGCTCAACCTGCGCTCCGAGGGCCGGGCCCTGCTGATGCTCTTCCTCTTCTCGGACACCGACGCCGACAACGCGCCGACCCGGATCAAGGTCGGCTCGCACCTGGACGTGCCGGCCTTCCTCCAGCCCCACGGCGAGCGCGGGGTGGACGGCTTCGCGCTCTGTGGCGAGATGGCCGAGGCCGGCCGCCTCGACGCCCCCGAGCGCCCGGAGGCCCTCGCCACCGGCCTGGCCGGCGACGTCTACCTCTGCCACCCGTTCCTCATCCACTCCGCCCAGCCGCACCACGGCACCGTCCCACGCTTCCTGGCCCAGCCCCCGCTGGTGCCGACCGGCCTGCTCGACCTGGACCGCGCCGACGGCGACCACTCGCCCGTGGAGCGCGCCGTGCGCCTCGGGCTCGGTCGCCACTGACCCGACCAACCAGCGGTTATCGCCGTGCGTGAAGGGCATATCACCCTGAGAAATCAGGGGAGAGAACCATGGCGATCGTCTTCGACGCGGACTTCGGCTCGGCCACCCAGTGGGTGGCCGGCCGCACCAGCGCCTATCCGAACATGGGCCCGACCAACCGGGCCGACCACAAGCTCGACAACCTCAACCACGCCTACTGCCCGGACGGCACCTTCACCGCCACCCGCGGCTGGTTCAGCCGCCAGTGGAGCTGCAACCTGCTCACCACTGAGGGCAGCCCGCAGGCCTTCCAGCTCAAGGCCGGCGACACCCTGCACGCCCAGGTCACGCTGCCCACCGGGATCGGCGCCTGGCCGGCGATCTGGACCTGGCGCGACGGCGGCAACGAGGTCGACGTCTTCGAGTACCACCCCGACCACCCCGACCTGCTGGAGGTCAGCAACCACCTCAGCGGTGACTCCTTCTACTGGCACGGCGCCTCCGCCGGCGTCGCCCCCGGGGCCACCGTCGACCTCAGCACCACCATCGGCGCCGACTCCGTCGACTGGTACGCGGGCGACACCCTCTTCCACTCCGACGGCCAGGGCGTCGGGGCCGACTGGTCCGCCTACCTGATCGTCAACCTCTCGGTCTCCGACGGCACCTACCACCCCGCCCCTTCGTTCTTCGGCCCCCGCCGGCTGAGCTGGCGCTGCCTGAGCCTGCGAGTGGAGCGGTGAGCCGCCGCGACGGCTACCGGTCGCGGTAGACCTCGCGGCGGTTTCCGGCGGCCAGGACCCAGACGATCAACCGGCCCTGCTCGACCGTGTACACCACCCGGTAGTCGCCGACCCTGAGCCGCCACTGGTCGGCGCGCCCTCGCAGGGCCTTGATGTCGAAGGCCGCCGTCTCCCCGCTGTCCAACGCCTGCTGGAACTCGGCGAGGCGGTGCAGGATCCGGATCGCGTCGGCCCGCGGGATCTTCAGCATGTCCCGCTGGGCATGCGGGGTGAACCTCGTGACGTGACCCATGCCGGTCAGGCGTGGTGCGCGCGGACCATGGCGGCCATCTCATCGAGCGAGACGGACCCTTCCCGGCCTTCGGCTTCCGCTTCGTCGGCCAGCACGCCCAGCCAGGCGTCCTCCGCCTGGTCGGCGAGCTGCCGCAGCCGCTGGTACTCCCCTATGTCGAGGACCACGGCCTCCTGCTTGCCGCGACGCGTGATGATCGTCGGGGTCTCGTCACGACGGGCCCGATCGATGACGTCCGCGAGGTGGCTGCGGACCTCTGCCATGGATTCGACCACTGGCTCACTCATGTAGCGAATGTAGCAGATGTACATCTGGAGCGAGGCGGTCCCGAACACGCCGGTGGGCGGCCCGCACCCCGCGAGCCGCCCACCGGAACCTGCCCGCCGCCTCAGCCGATGCGGTCCAGCACCAGCGGCGTGCGGGTGTACTCCGTGCCCAGCGGCGCGACCTCGACGCCGCCGGCCAGCGCCTCGATCGCGTAGTCGAACCGCTCCGGGGTGTCCGTGTGCAGGGTCAGCAGGGGCTGGCCGGCCGTCACCACGTCGCCGGGCTTGGCGTGCATCTCCACGCCCGCGCCCGCCTGCACCGGGTCCTCCTTGCGCGCGCGGCCGGCGCCCAGGCGCCAGGCGCAGACGCCCACCGCGTAGGCGTCCAGCGCGGTGAGCACGCCGCTCGCGGGGGCGGGGATCACGTGCTGCTCCTTGGCGACGGGCAGCGGGGCGTCCACGTCGCCGCCCTGGGCGGAGATCAGCCGGCGCCAGTGGTCCATCGCGGAGCCGTCCCTGAGCGCGTCGGCCGGGTCCTTGCCGTGCACGCCCGCGGCCTTGAGCATCTCGCGGGCCAGCGCCACGGTCAGCTCGACCACGTCGGCCGGGCCGCCGCCGGCCAGCACCTCGACGGACTCGCGCACCTCCAGCGCGTTGCCCGCGGTGAGGCCGAGCGGGGTGGACATGTCGGTCAGCAGCGCGACGGTGTTGACGCCCGCGCCGCGGCCCAGGCCGACCATGGTGCGGGCCAGCTCCTGGGCGTCGGCCAGGTTCTTCATGAAGGCGCCGGAGCCGACCTTCACGTCCAGGACCAGGGAGCCGGTGCCCTCGGCGATCTTCTTGGACATGATCGAGGAGGCGATCAGCGGGATGGCCTCGACCGTGCCGGTGACGTCGCGCAGCGCGTAGAGCTTCTTGTCGGCGGGGGCCAGGCCGTCACCGGCCGCGCAGATCACCGCGCCGGACTCGCGCAGCACGTGCATCATCTCGTCGTTGGAGAGCAGCGCGCGCCAGCCGGGGATGGACTCCAGCTTGTCCAGGGTGCCGCCGGTGTGGCCCAGGCCGCGGCCCGACAGCTGCGGGACGGCCGCGCCGCAGGCGGCGACCAGCGGGGCCAGCGGCAGGGTGATCTTGTCGCCGACGCCCCCGGTGGAGTGCTTGTCGGCGGTCGGGACGCCCAGGGCGGCGAAGTCCATCCGGACGCCCGAGCGGATCATCGCGTCGGTCCAGCGCCCGATCTCGCGCAGGTTCATCCCGTTCAGCAGGATGGCCATGGCCAGCGCCGACATCTGCTCGTCGGCCACCACACCGCGGGTGTAGGCATCGATGACCCAGTCGATCTGATCATCGGTCAGCTCGCGGCGATCGCGCTTGGCAGTGATGACGGAGATGACGTCCATGGCATTTCTCCAACGGGGAACCGGCAGAAGAACGGAAGTGGCGCGGGGGCGACTGCTGCTCAGTCGCCCCCCCGCCACTCTACGCGCGTCACACCGCGTGTGACTACTACCGATCCCTGACCGCTGATCCCTGCCGGCTACAGCCGCTCGGGCCCGAACGCGTCCGGCAGCACCTCGGTCATCGGCTTGATCCCCGAGGGCAGGTCGACCAGCAGGTCGGGGCCGCCGTGCTCGTAGAGCAGCTGGCGGCAGCGCCCGCACGGCATCAGCGCCTGCCCGGCACCGTCCACGCAGGCGAAGGCGACCAGCCGGCCGCCACCGCTCGCGAAGAGCGCCGAGACCAGCCCGCACTCGGCGCACAGGCCCAGGCCGTAGGAGGCGTTCTCCACGTTGCAGCCGGTGACCACCCGCCCGTCGTCGACCAGCGCGGCCGCCCCGACCGGGTACTTGCTGTACGGGGCGTACGCCCGGGTCATCGCGTCCCGGGCGGCCGTGCGCAGCGCCGCCCAGTCCACCTCGACCGACCGCTGGGCGGCCGTCACTTGCCCTGCCCCTTGCGGTAGATCTGCCCGTCGGCCTTCGGCGGCCGCAACCGCTGCGCCGAGAGGGCCAGCACCACCAGGGTGATCACGTACGGCGTCGCCACGATCAGCGGGCGCTGCACGACGTCGGTGGTCGCGTACCAGAGCGCCAGGCCGCCGGCGGCGACCAGGCTGACCACGGCCGGCACCAGCTTGCGCCGGTAGCCCTGCCAGGCCGCGAGCAGCGCCATGATGATCGCCAGCGCGAGCAGCAGCACGTGCACCGAGTCCGGGTCGCGCAGCTGGAGGCTGTCGGTGAAGCCGAACAGGCCCGCGCCGGTGGCCAGGCCGCCCGGCAGCCAGTTGCCGAAGATCATCGAGGCGAGACCGATGTAACCGCGGTTGCCGGTCTGGCCGTCGCGGTAGACGCTGGCGGCGACCATCGAGAGGTAGGCCCCGCCCAGGCCCGCGAAGCCGCCGGAGGCGATCACCGCGATGTACTTGTACTTGTAGACGTTCACGCCCAGCGACTCGGCCGCGGTCGGGTTCTCGCCGCAGGAGCGCAGCCGCAGCCCGAAGGTGGTGCGCCAGAGCACGAAGTAGGTGCCGACCAGCAGCGCGACCGCCAGCACGGTGACCACCGACAGGTCGGTGACCAGGCCGCCGAGCAGACCCGCGACGTCGGAGACGAAGAACCAGTGGTGGCCCTCGATCTTGTCCAGCCAGGTCGAGAGGCCGCCGATGGTGATGGTCGGCAGCCCCGGGGTGGGCGGCGACTGCGAGGCACCGGCACCGGCCGAGACGTAGTCCGGGTAGTAGATCCGGTTGACGTAGAGGCAGATGCCGGGGATCAGCAGGTTGATGCCGACACCGGAGACGATGTGGTCCACCCCGACCCCGACCGTGAGCACCGCGTGCAGCAGGCCGCCCGCGGCGCCGGCCGCGATCGCGGCCAGCAGGCCGACCCAGGGGTTGACCAGGTAGCCGACCCAGGCGCCGGCGAAGGTGCCGGCCACCATCATGCCTTCGAGGCCGATGTTGACCACACCGGCCCGCTCGGCCCACAGACCGCCCAGACCCGCCATGCCGATCGGCACCGCGGCGCCCAGCGCGGCGGTCACCTGGCCGGAGGAGGTCAGCTCGTGGTTGCCGGTGACGGCGCCGACGAAGGCGAACAGCAGGATCGCGCCGGAGACCAGCAGCAGGATGACCGGCAGCGAGAGCCTGGCCCGCTGCCCGGGGGCCTTGACGGACGGCTTGGTACGGGGCTCAGTCGCGGTGCTCATGCCGCCACCTCCTTCTTGGCGGCCGACTCGGCCTGAGCGGCAAGCTGGGCACCGACGCGCTGCTGCTGGCGCTTGAGGCCGTAGCGGCGCACCAGCTCGTAGGCGACGACCACGCAGATGACGATGGTGCCCTGCATGACCTTGATGATCTCCGGCGGGTAGTTGTTCACCGAGAGCTTGTCGGCGGTGACATCCAGGAAGGACCAGAGCAGCGCGGCGAAACCGATGCCGAGCGGGGTGTTGCGGCCCAGCAGCGCGATCGCGATGCCGGTGAAGCCGACGCCCGCCTGGAAGTTCTGGCCGAAGTAGTGCGAGTAGGTCAGCAGGTCGGGCATGCCGATCAGACCGGCCAGCGCGCCGGAGACGCACATGCTGGTCAGGATCATCCGCTTGACGTTGACCCCGCTGGCGGCGGCGGCCGACTCGGAGCGGCCGGTGGCGCGCAGGTCGAAGCCGAACCGGGTGCGGGTCAGCACCAGCTGGAACAGCACCCCGATGACCACCGCCAGGATGGCGAAGCCGTAGACCGAACCGCCCGCGGTGCTCAGCGTGAAGAAGTTGCTGGAGGTGGCCATCATCTTGGTCTGGATGGAGTTGCTGGTCCCGCCGCCGTTGCTCGGCGCGAAGATGCCGGGCACCAGCAGCACACCGATGATCGCGGTGGTGATGGCGTTCAGCATGATGGTCGAGATGACCTCGCTGACCCCGCGGGTGACCCGCAGGATGCCGGCGACCGAGGCCCACAGACCGCCGACCAGCATGGCGACGATCAGCAGCAGCGGGATCTCGATGAACGAGGGCAGGTTCACCACACCGCCGACGTAGGCGGTGAAGAGCGCGGCCAGCTGGTACTGGCCGTCGGCGCCGATGTTGAACAGGTTCATCCGGAAGCCGAAGGCCACCGCGACACCGGCGAGGTAGTAGGTGGTGGCCTTGTTGATGACCGCCACCTGCCCGTCGGAGGCGAACCCGTAGTGGGTCATCAGCTGGAAGGCCTGGAACGGGTTGAAGCCCGCGACGGCCAGCAGGGCCGCGCAGATCACCGCGGCGGCGGCGATGGCCAGCACGGGTGCGGCGATGGCCAGGACCAGGCGCTCGCGGTCGATCCGCTGCAGCAGGCCGCGCTTGTCGGCGGTCTGGGTGGTGGTGCTCATGTGGGTCACTCCCCCGCCTGCTCGTCAGAGGCAGCGGCGTCGGTGGCGGTCGCCTCGTCCGCGGCGTCCTCGGTGGTGGTGGCCTCGGTGGTGGTGGCCTCGGCGGCGGTCTCCTCGGCAGCGGCCTCGGCGGCGGCGTCCTCGAGCGGGACGTCCAGGCGGCCGTGCTCCTCGTCGGTGACCAGCGCGGCCTGGGCCAGCGCGGCCTCGTCCGACTCGATCCGGCCGGAGGCGGCGCCGGTCATCGCGGTGCCCAGGTCCTCCGCGGTGACGGTGGCCGGGTCGGCGTCGGCGACCAGGCGGCCGCGGTAGATCACCTTGATGGTGTCGGAGAGCCCGATCAGCTCGTCCAGGTCGGCGGAGATCAGCAGCACCGCCAGGCCCTCGCGCTGGGCGACCCGGATGTGCTCCCAGATCTGCGCCTGCGCGCCGACGTCGACCCCGCGGGTCGGGTGGGCGGCGATCAGCAGCTTGGGCCGGTGGCTCATCTCGCGGCCGACGATCAGCTTCTGCTGGTTGCCGCCGGAGAGCGAGGCCGCGGTGACCTCGATGCCCGGGGTGCGGACGTCGTACTGCTCGACGATCCGCTTGGTGTCGCGCCGCGCGGCGGCGGGCTCCAGCCGGAAGCCCTTGGAGTTCGGCTCCTCGGTCACGTGGCCCAGGATCCGGTTCTCCCAGAGCGGGGCCTCCAGCAGCAGGCCGTGCCGGTGCCGGTCCTCGGGGATGTAGCCGATGCCGGCCTCGCGGCGGGCCCGGGTCTGCTTCGCCGTCAGGTCCTCGCCGTCCAGCACGACCCGGCCGGCGTCCACCGGGAGCATGCCGACGATGGCCTCGACCAGCTCGGCCTGGCCGTTGCCCTCGACCCCCGCGAGGCCGAGGATCTCGCCCTTGCGGATGGTCAGCGTGACGTCGTCGAGCACCACGCGTTCGATGCCCTCGGCGTCCGCCTTGGCGATCCGCAGCTTCTCGGCCTGGAGCATCACCACGTCGGTCACGGTGGACTCGCGGCTCTGCGGCGAGGGCAGCTCGCTGCCGACCATCAGCTCGGCGAGTTCACGCGCGGTCACCTGCGCGGGGTCGGCGTCGCCGACCGTGGTGCCGCGGCGGATCACGCTGATCGCGTCGGCCACCGAGAGCACCTCGTGCAGCTTGTGCGAGATGAAGATGACGGTGACGCCCTCGGCCTTGAGCTCGCGCAGGTTGGCGAAGAGCGCGTCGACCTCCTGCGGGACCAGCACCGCGGTGGGCTCGTCCAGGATCAGGATCCGGGCGCCGCGGTAGAGCACCTTGAGGATCTCGACCCGCTGGCGGTCGGCCACGCCGAGGTCCTCGACCAGGGCGTCGGGGCGCACGTTCAGGCCGTACTGGTCGGAGATCTCCTGGATCCTCGCCCGGGCCCTGCCACCGATGCCGTGCAGCTTCTCGCCGCCGAGGACGACGTTCTCGATCACGGTGAGGTTGTCGGCCAGCATGAAGTGCTGGTGGACCATGCCGATGCCACGGGCGATCGCGTCCCCCGGGGTGGCGAACTCGCACCGCTCGCCGTTGATCGCGATGGTGCCCTCGTCCGGCCGCTGCATGCCGTAGAGGATCTTCATCAGCGTGGACTTGCCCGCGCCGTTCTCACCCATCAGGGCGTGCACGGTACCGGTGCGCACGGTGAGGTTGATGTCGTGGTTGGCCACGACGCCGGGAAAGCGCTTGGTGATGCCGCGCAGTTCGACGGCCACGGTCGCCGATCCCATGGAGGAGTTACCTCCCTTGCTGAGGGAGGGCTTGGAAGCGGTGATGGCGATCTCCTGATGGTGACAGGCGCGTCGTTGCGCTGGGGAGGGGAGGCCTGCCGTGCTGCTTGACGGCGTGGGGAGGGAACGAGAGGGGCCCGGCGGAGTGCGCTCTCGCGCGACCCACCGGGCCCCTCCCTGTCTCAGACGTACTGGATGACGTACTGCGGCACTACCTGGCGGTGCTGGCGGTTCAGCCGGCCGGCGGCGCGGTCGGCGGGGTGACCGCACCCGAGATGATGTCCTGGGTCGCCTGCTTGATCTTCGGCGCGATGTCGTCGATGTGGCCACCGGTGGTGGCGAGGCCGACACCGCCCGACTTCAGGTCGAAGCGCTGGACACCGGTCAGCGGCTGACCGTTCTTGACGCTCTGGATGTAGTTGTAGACCGCGGTGTTCACGTTCTTCAGCGCCGAGGTCAGGATGTGGTCCTTGTACTGCGCCAGCGCGCTCTGGGCGGCCTGGTCACTGTCCACGCCGATGGCCCAGAGCTGGCCCTTGCCGGTGGTGGTGGCGACGGCCTGGATCGCACCGGTGCCGGAGGCGCCGGCGGCGGCGTAGATGACGTCGTCACCCTTGTCGATCATGCCCTGCGCGGCGGCCTTGCCCTTGGCCGGGTCGCTGAAGCCGCTGAAGTCCGGCGGGGTGGTCAGGTAGGTCACGTCGACCTTGATGTTCGGGTTGACCGAGGCGACGCCAGCGCGGTAACCGGCCTCGAACTTCTTGATCAGCTCGGACTGCACGCCACCGATGAAGCCGACCTCGTTGGACCGGGTCTTGCTCGCGGCGGCGATACCGGCCAGGTAGGAGCTCTGCTGCTCGGTGAACTCCAGCGAGGTGACGTTGCTGGGCTGGGTCGCCGAGTCGGAGTCGATGATCGCGAACTTGACGTTCGGGTGCTCCTTGGCGACCTTCTCGACGGTCGCCTGGTACACGAAGCCGACCGCGATGATCGGGTTGTAACCGGCCGAGACCAGGTTCTCCAGGCGGGTCTGCTTGTCGGAGTCCGCCTCACCGGTCTTGGCCTCGGCCTCGGTGGCCTGGATGCCGAAGTCGGCCTTGGCCTTGTCCAGACCCGCGGCGGCCATGTCGTTGAAGCCCTGGTCACCACGGCCGCCGACGTCGTAGGCCATGCCGACCTTGAGACCCGAGCCGCCGGAGGAGGACGAGGTGGTGGTGCTCTTTGCGCCGCAAGCGGCGAGCGAGGCGATGCCCAGGGAACCCGAGAGCACAACCGCGGCGAGCTTTACTGAACGGCGCAAGGGAGTATCTCCTTCTCACACACCCGTTTGGCGTGGTCGAGCGCCACCGTAACGCGCGTAGAACACGGTTGTGTTACGGGTCGCCCGGCCATTCGGGTTGTTATCAAACCGTGGCACTGAGGCACATCGGGTCATTTAAACCTCGATGAGTACCCCAGTGTCCCATGGTCGCGCCGAAGGACCGCAACCATGTTCGATCTTGGTCGATCCGGCGCGGTCCCTGCTCCCGGCGGCCCTCAGACCCGGCCGTGCTCCAGCGCCAGCGAGCTGAAGAGCTCGACGCCGACCGCGATCGCCCGCTCGTCCACGTCGAACCGGCCCTGGTGCAGGTCCCGCACCGCGGTCTCGTGCGGCGCGCGCACACCGAGTCGGGCCAGCGCCCCCGGCGCGTGCTCCAGGTACCAGGAGAAGTCCTCGCCTCCCAGGGACTGTTCCGTCGGCTCCACGACCTCTTCACCTTCGGCACCGAAGAAGCTCGTCATCGCCATCTCGAACTGGGCGATCGACTCCGCCTCGTTCACCACCGGCGGGACCCCCCGCTTGTAGTCCAGGCTCCACTTGGCCCGATGAGTCTCGGCCATCGAGTCGATCAGCTCGTGCAGCGCGTCCGGCGCCTCGCGCCAGCCGGCCAGCTCCAGGCAGCGGACGGTGCCCTCCAGCTCGGCGTGCTGCGGGATCACGTTCGGTGCCGAGCCCGCCTCGATCCGGCCCCAGACCAGGCTGACGCCCCAGCGCGGGTCCATCCGCCGGGCGAGCGCCCCCGGCAGGTCGGCCGCCAGCCGCCCGATCGCGGTGACCAGATCCGTGGTCAGGTGCGGGCGGGCGGTGTGCCCGCCGGGGCCGTCCAGACTGAGCGTCAGGGCGTCGCAGGCCGAGGTGATCGCGCCGGTGCGCAGGCCGATCCGGCCCACCACCACCTTGGGATCGCAGTGCACCGCGAAGATCCGGCCCACCCCGTCCATCCCGCCGGCCGCGATCACGTCCAGCGCACCACCGGGCATCACCTCCTCGGCGGGCTGGAAGAGCAGCCGGACCGGCTGCCGCAGCCGCCCCTCGCGCAGCGCGTCGGCCAGCACCAGCGCGGTGCCGAGCACGACCGAGGTGTGCACGTCGTGGCCGCAGGCGTGGGCGCAGCCGGGCACCGTGGAGCGGTACGGCGCCTCGGTCTTGGCATCCGCGATGGGCAGCGCGTCGATGTCCGCGCGGAACGCGAGCAGCGGGGTGCCGGACTTGGTGCCGGACGGGACCAGGTCGACGATCAGGCCGGTGCCGCCGGGCAGCACCCGCGGCGCCAGGCCCGCCGCGGTGAGCCGCTCGCGCAGCAGCGAGGTGGTGCGGAACTCCTGGCGGCCCAGCTCGGGGTGACGGTGCAGATCGCGGCGGAAGGCGATCAGCTCGGCCTCGTACCGCCGGACCTCCGCGCGCGGCGGCCGCGGCCCCCTTCCGGCGGCGGAGGGCTGCTGGGCGGCGGCGGGCGCCGTGACCTGCGGGCTTGGCTGCTTGGCGGTCTGAGGACGGTTCACCCCAACAAGAATATCGGGGCGGGCGGAGTTTGGCTTGACTTCGGCCGAATAACTCCCCGGTTTGGCGCATGCACGGCCCGCGGGTGGGTATGACATCTCGTTTCAGCCGCCTTCCCCGGTGGCACCGCCCTGAGCGATGAACCTGTGCAACGACCAGGCACCCCAGGGGGTCACGACCGGACGTGACGTTCTGTCGGCCGCTGCGACCAGCGCGGACAGGCGAAGACGGGCGAAGAGCGGGGCCGACCCCGTCCGATCACAGCTGGATGGCCGCCGCGTATCAGGATCCGGACGTTCTGGTCATGCGCTGGCAAAAAATTCAGACGAAGTCTTGAAGATCGGCCATCTGAGCGAATAGACAACGACCGCACAGTCAAACTTCCGCTCCACCGATCCTCCGTCAGGAGCCCGGTCCGGTGGCGCGGTCCGTCACGCCCGCGTCCCGGAGCACGCCCACAAGGCGGGCCCGAGACGCACTCACCAGAGAGTGGGGAACCCTCGTGCCCGCAGCCAAGCGCAGCCGGCTCACCCGGATAGCAGTGGTGGCCCCGGCCGCCGCCCTCGTCCTGGGAACGCTCGCGATCGCCAACCCGGCGCTCGCTGACACCCCGTCGGGCACCGCGGCCAACGCCGCGAAGGACCTGGCCGGCAGCCACCCCGACTGGGCGACCCCCGAGGCCGACGCCGGTGCGGTGCCGAACGGCACCCCGGGCACCGCGCGCGTCTACCTGGCCGGCAAGGACCCCCAGGGCCTGGCCGCCTACGCGCAGGCCGTCTCCACCAAGGGCTCCCCGGTGTACGGGCAGTTCCTCTCCACCGACCAGGCCAAGGCCCGGTTCGGCGCCACCCCCGAGCAGGTCAAGGCGGTCACCGACTGGCTGACCGGCGCCGGGCTCAAGGTGGACTCCGTCACCAACCACTACGTCCAGGTGTCCGGGGACACCGGCGCACTGGCCAAGGCGTTCAGCGTCCAGGTGCACAACTTCCGTACGACGGACGGCACTCACAAGGCGCCGACCTCCGACGCCATCGTGCCGGCCTCGGTCGCCAACGCGGTGCTGGACGTGACGGGCCTGAACGACACCGTCGCCAAGTCCTCCTCGAACGCGGTCTCGGCCGCCACCGCCGAGGCCACGGCCGACGCCCAGGCGCCGACCGCCGGCACCGACAAGAAGCAGGCCACCCTGCCCACCGTCGCGACCTGCTCGGCCGACGGCTACGACTCGGACGTCGCCAAGGGCGCCCCGCAGGGCTACGAGAAGAACGACCCGTTCGCTCCCTGCTCGTACGTCCCCTCGCAGCTGCGCCAGGCCTACGGCGTCACCAAGTCCAAGGTGACCGGCAAGGGCGCCACCGTCGCGATCGTCGACGCGTACGGCCTGGGCACCATGCAGCAGGACGCCAACACCTTCTCCCTCGCGCACGGTGACAAGCCGTTCGCCCCGGGGCAGTACAAGGAGGTCCTCACCCCCGCCAAGTGGAACAGCCAGGCCGCCTGCGGCGACTGGTCGGGCGAGGAGGCGCTGGACGTCGAGATGGTGCACGGCCTCGCGCCGGACGCCAACGTCGTCTACGTCGGTGCCAACTCCTGCATGGACGCCGACCTCGGCGACGCGCTGGCGAACATCGTCGACAACCACCTGGCCGACATCGTCTCCAACTCCTGGGGCGAGATCACCCACGCCTCGGACGGCGACCTGGACCCGGCCGTGATCGCGGCCGACAACCAGATCTTCGAGCTGGGCACGGCCGAGGGCATCGGCTTCACCGTCTCCGCCGGCGACTGCGGCGACAACTCCCCGGCCGCCGCGGCGAGCGGTGCGAACTGCCAGGCCGACACCGACCAGGCGCAGACCCAGTGGCCGTCCTCCTCGCCGTGGGTGACCTCGGTCGGCGGCACCGCCCTGGAGCTGAACAACAAGAAGGGCGACTACGCCGACGAGGTCAGCATGGGCGACCTGCGCTCGGTGCTGTCGACCGACGGCAAGTCCTGGAGCCCGATGCCGGGCAAGTTCTACTTCGGCGGTGGCGGCGGCGTCTCCAAGGACACCCCGCAGCCGTGGTACCAGAAGGACGTCGTCCCGGACTCCATCGCCAAGACGGCCGCGGACGGCACCAAGTCGGCGACCCCGCTGCGCGCCACCCCGGACATCGCGATGAGCGGTGACCTGGTGGCCGCCACCCTGGTCGGCTACACCCCGACCGGCGGCGCCTACAGCGAGGGCGGCTACGGCGGCACCTCGGTCTCCTCCCCGGAGGTCGCGGGCATGCTGGCCGACGCCATCCAGGAGCGCGGCGGCCGTCCGATCGGCTTCGCCAACCCGGAGCTGTACGACCGCGCCAACAACGACAGCATCTTCAACGACGTCGACGACGCCCCCGACCACGGCAAGCTCGGCAACGTGGTGGACCTGGGCATGGTCGGCGGCGCGCTGAAGGTCCGCCTGTACAAGATCGGCTCGGACTTCGGCCTGAAGGCGACCGAGGGCTACGACACCGCCACCGGTCTCGGCAGCCCGGGCAAGGACTTCCTGAAGTCCTTCGCCACCAAGAACTGACGTAGTCCGCTGCCGGCCGGCAGCTGAGCGGGGCCCCGGAGTCGCACCGACCCCGGGCCCCGCTTCGTCGCGCTCCGGCCACTGGGCCGCCGGACCACTGGGCCACTGGGCCACTCAGAACCGCTCGGCCGGGGTGTAGGTCCCCCACACCTCGCGCAGCGCGTCACTCACCTCGCCGACCGTGGCCCGGGCCGCCAGCGCCTCCTTCATCGGGTACAGCACGTTCGCCTCGCCGGCCGCGGCCCGGCGCAGCCCGTCCAGTGCGCGGCGCACCGCCGAGCCGTCCCGTTCGGCGCGCAGCCCGGCCAGCCGCCGGACCTGCCGCTCCTCGATCGCCGGGTCCACCCGCAGCGGCCGGTACGGCTCCTCGGCCTCCAAGCGGAACCGGTTGACCCCGACCACGGTCCGCTCCCCCGCGTCGGTCTGCTGCTGGATCCGGTAGGCGGTCCGCTCGATCTCGCCCTTCTGGTAGCCCTGCTCGATCGCGGCCACCGCGCCGCCCAGCTCCTCGATCCGCTCCAGCAGCGCCAGTGCCGCCGCCTCCACCTCGTCGGTCATCGCCTCCACCGCGTAGGAGCCGGCGAACGGGTCGACGGTGGCGGTGACGTCGCTCTCGTGGGCGAGCACCTGCTGGGTGCGCAGCGCCAGGCGGGCCGCCTTCTCGGTGGGCAGCGCGATCGCCTCGTCGAAGCTGTTGGTGTGCAGCGACTGGGTCCCGCCCAGCACGGCGGCCAGCGCCTGGACGGTGACCCGGGCCAGGTTGACCTCGGGCTGCTGCGCGGTGAGCTGGACGCCCGCGGTCTGGGTGTGGAAGCGCAGCATCTGCGACCTCGGGTCGCGCGCGCCGAAGGTGTCGCGCATGATCCGGGCCCAGATCCGGCGCGCCGCACGGAACTTGGCCACCTCTTCGAGCAGCGTGGTGCGGGCCACGAAGAAGAAGGAGAGCCGGGGTGCGAAGTCGTCCACCGCCATCCCCGCGGCCAGCGCGGTACGCACGTAGGCGATGCCGTTGGCCAGGGTGAAGGCGATCTCCTGCGCGGGATCGGCCCCGGCCTCGGCCATGTGGTAACCGGAGATCGAGATGGTGTTCCAGCGCGGGATCTCGGCCCGGCAGTACCGGAAGACGTCGGCGACCAGCCGCAGCGAGGGCTCCGGCGGGAAGATGTAGGTGCCGCGCGCGATGTACTCCTTGAGCACGTCGTTCTGCACGGTGCCGGTGAGCTGCCGGGCCGCCGCGCCCTGCGCCTCCGCCACCAGCTGGTAGAGCAGCAGCAGGAGCGCGGCGGGGGCGTTGATGGTCATCGAGGTGGAGACCTCGCCCAGCGGGATGCCGCCGAAGAGCACCGCCATGTCCTCGACGCTGTCGATCGCCACCCCCACCTTGCCGACCTCGCCGGCCGCGAGCGGGGCGTCCGAGTCGTAGCCCATCTGGGTCGGCAGGTCGAAGGCGACCGAGAGCCCGGTGGTGCCGCCCGCGATCAGCTGGCGGTAGCGCGCGTTGGACTCGGCGGCGGTGCCGAACCCCGCGTACTGGCGCATGGTCCACGGGCGGCCGGTGTACATCGAGGGGTGGATGCCCCGGGTGAACGGGAACTCCCCCGGTTCACCCAGCTGCGGCGCCGGCGGCTGCGGTCCGTAGAGCGGCGCGATCGGGAAGCCGGACTCGGCGCGTCGCGGCTCTGCTGCCATGGGGGTCCTCCGCACGGGAACGGGTGCCGGCCGGCGGTTCGCGGCTTGCTGCGATGATGGCACCGCAGGCTGTCAGGCACGACGGGAACGCAGGCAAAGGACACGGCAATGAGTACCGGTCAGCGCAGGGTCGCAGTGGTCACG
This sequence comes from Kitasatospora sp. NBC_01287, assembly GCF_026340565.1. Classification (NCBI taxonomy): domain Bacteria; kingdom Bacillati; phylum Actinomycetota; class Actinomycetes; order Kitasatosporales; family Streptomycetaceae; genus Kitasatospora; species Kitasatospora sp. NBC_01287. Next base: position 5,605,351 of record NZ_JAPEPB010000001.1, on the reverse strand, counting down.
GGCGCGAGCAGCGGCATCGGCGCCGCGACGGCGCGGCGGCTGGCGGACGAGGGCTTCGAGGTGGTGCTGACCGCGCGTCGCACCGAGCGGATCGAGCAGCTCGCCAAGGAGGTCGAGAGCCGGGGCGGCAGCGCGCGGGCCGTCACGCTGGACGTAACCGACCGGGCCGCGGTGGACGCCTTCGCCGAGGCGGTGGGCCCCATCGACGTCCTGGTCAACAACGCCGGCGGGGCCTTCGGCTCCGAGTCGGTCGAGCGGGGCGACCCGGCCGACTGGCTGGCGATGTACCAGGTGAACGTCCTGGGCGTGCTGCACATGACCCAGGCGCTGCTGCCGCGGCTGCGCGAGAGCGGCGACGGCACCGTGCTGATCCTCTCCTCCACCGCCGCGCTGGCCGCCTACGAGGGCGGCGGCGGGTACGTGGCCGCCAAGCACGCCGCGCACACCATCGCCGCCACGCTCCGCCTGGAGCTGGTCGGCGAGCCGATCCGGGTGATCGAGATCGCGCCGGGCATGGTCAAGTCGGAGGGCTTCGCGGTGACCCGGTTCCGCGGCGACGAGGCCAAGGCGGCCGCCGTCTACCAGGGCGTCTCGCACCCGCTGACCTCCGAGGACATCGCCGACACGGTGGCCTGGGCGGTCACCCGGCCCTCGCACGTCAACATCGACCTGCTGGTGGTCCGGCCGCGGGCCCAGGCCTCCAACTACAAGGTGCACCGGGACTGACCCGGACGGGGCCCATGGATGGTCCGGTAGCGCACGGGTCACAACTTGATAGCTCGTCAGGGTGAATTCCGCGAGCACTCTCCCCAACTGATGAGTGCTCAACTACCGTGGTGCCGCTGCCCGGGAGGACCGCGGCACCGCGTGGGCGACCCCGCTCGCGGTCTGCTGTGATCCATGCTGGTTACGTCCGACCCCACGAGCCCCCTTTCCGCCCTCCCGAGGAGGACCCGCTGGCCAGCGACATCCCGGCCGACATTCCCGCTCCGCGGCCGACACTCCCGCCCAGCCCCGCGGTCGGACTGCACCGGTTCAACGAGGCCGACCCCGGCGCCGCCGAGGAAGCCCTGCTCGCCTGCTGCGGCAGTCACCGCTGGGCCCTGCGGCTGACCGCCCACCGCCCCTATCCCGACCTGGAGTCCCTGCTGGCCGCGGCCAGCGAGGCCTCCTACGACCTGCGGCCGAGCGACCTGGCCGAGGCGCTGGCCGACGAGAGCTGGATGCCGCAGCCGCTGCTGGGCATGCGGGCTCCCGGCAGCCAGGCGGCGCACACCGCGCTGCGCGCCGCGCACGCCGCCTACGAGTCCCGGTTCGGACACGTCTTCGTGGTCTGCCTGGACGGCGTGGAGCCGGAGGAGATGCTCGACACCGTGCTCACCTCGATCCGCACCCGGCTGGCCAACGAGCCGGACGAGGAGCGGCTCATCGCCGCCGAGGAACTGCGCCGGATCGCCCTGAACCGGCTGGAGCACCTGGTCGCCAGCAGCACCACCGGCTGACGACCGGCCCCGCCCAGCCCCGAGTACCCGCCCCGGGTACCCAGCCCCGGGCACTCGGCCTCGGGCAGTCAGCCCTGGGCACTCACCCCTGCGCGGCCCGCAGCTTGCGGGTCTGCGCCAGGACCACCGCCGGGTCCGGCACGGCGGCCGCCTCCTTCGCCGTCCCCACGGTGGAGAAGACGGCCAGCGCCGTGCCGACCCGGACCACCGCGGCCCGCTGGGAGAGCACCGGCCCGCCCGCCTGCGGACCACTCGTCAGAGTGAACGCGGTCGCCCCGTCCGCTCCCCCGGGGGTGGGCGTGTCGGCGCGCACCAACTGGTGCCGGGTGCGCGCCGCCGCCGCGCCACCCGCCACCCCGGAGGTGAAGTCGGCGCACTGCGCGAGCACCGCCTCCAGCGCCGACTGCAGCACCGCCGAGCGGCCCGCCGGATAGCCGAGGAGCGCCGTGTAGAGGGGGACCTTCGCCGTGCCGGGCCCGATGGCGGTCAGGTCGGTCTCGGCCTGCGGCTGGGCGGCCGGGTCGGCGGGGCCGATCGCGTCCAGCACCGGCTGGCAGGCCGGGACATCGGCGAGCTGCCGCTCGGCGCCCTGCGGCTGGACGGCCTGACCGGGGTTCAGCACCGTGACGGTGTAGCCGGCGCCGAGATCCGCCGGCCCGACGGCGGCGGCCCGCAGCTCGGCGGCGGTCAGCACCCGCGCGGGCGGCGCCTGGTCGGCGGCGGTCGGCTTCACCGTCGCGCACCCGCCGGCCGCGAGCACGGGCAGCAGCAACAGGACGGCGGGTCGAACGGTCATCGATGTCCTCAATGGCGATTGACAACGGGCGAAATCGGAAGATCCGTCACCGTACCGCTGCCGCAGGGCGACCCAGGGTCACCGAAAGTCGCCCCATTAGCCCGCCCGTGCCTGATTGATCACACTCAAACCCCCCGGAGGCGGTTCCCGACGAGGCGTCGATAGGATGACCGCGGCCGGTGGACCGTACCCGGCCGGGCTTACCGACACCGACGCCGGCCGAGCCCTTCAACCGCTTCCGGAGGGTTTTCCGTGCCGGCTGGAACGCTGTACCGCGGCCGCGAAGGCATGTGGTCCTGGGTGGCTCATCGAGTCACTGGCGTCCTCATCTTCTTCTTCCTTCTCGTCCACGTCCTTGACACCGCCCTGGTCCGCGTCTCGCCCCAGGCGTACGACTCGGTCATCCAGACGTACAAGACTCCGCTGGTGAACCTGATGGAGTACGGCCTCACCGCCGCCATCCTGTTCCACGCCCTGAACGGCCTGCGGGTCATCGCGGTGGACTTCTGGTCGCAGGGCCCGAAGTACCAGAAGCAGATGCTCTGGAGCGTCGTCGGCCTCTGGGTCGTCCTGATGGCCGGGGCCTTCTACCCGATTCTGCAGCACACCCTGCTCACCTGGTTCGGGAAGTGATCCGGCATGTCGACTGAGACTCCTGACATCGAGCTGGTCTCCTCCTCGCAGGCGCACACCGGCAAGGGCCTGGGCACCGGCAACCCCGCCGACGCCTTCGTGGTCGAGCCGCCGCGCACCCGCACCAAGAAGACCCCGCGGCGCACCCGGACCAACTTCGAGATGCTCGCCTGGCTCTTCATGCGCCTGTCGGGCGTCGTGCTGGTGGTGCTGATCCTGGGTCACCTGCTGATCATGCTGTTCCTGGACCACGGCGTGTCGAAGATCAACTTCGCCTTCGTGGCCGGCCGCTGGGCCTCGCCGTTCTGGCAGGGCTGGGACCTGCTGATGCTCTGGCTCGCCATGCTGCACGGCGCCAACGGCATGCGCACCGTGATCAACGACTACGCCGAGAAGGACTCCACCCGGCTCTGGCTGAAGGGCCTCATGGGCGTCGCCACGGTCTTCACCGTGCTGCTCGGCACCCTGGTCATCTTCACCTTCGACCCGAACATCTAACTCGGCCATCGCAGAGCCAGCAGAGCCAGAGGCGAGCTAACCCCTATGCAGATTCACCAGTACGACACCGTCATCGTCGGCGCCGGCGGCGCCGGCATGCGGGCGGCCATCGAGTCGACCCAGCGCAGCCGCACCGCGGTGCTGACCAAGCTCTACCCGACCCGGTCCCACACCGGCGCGGCCCAGGGCGGCATGTGCGCCGCCCTGGCCAACGTCGAGGAGGACAACTGGGAGTGGCACACCTTCGACACGGTCAAGGGCGGTGACTACCTGGTCGACCAGGACGCCGCCGAGATCATGTGCAAGGAGGCCATCGACGCGGTCCTCGACCTGGAGAAGATGGGCCTGCCCTTCTCCCGCACCGAGGCCGGCCGGATCGACCAGCGCCGCTTCGGCGGCCACACCCGCAACCACGGCGAGGCGGCCGTGCGCCGCTCCTGCTACGCGGCCGACCGCACCGGTCACATGATCCTGCAGACGCTGTTCCAGAACTGCGTCAAGCACGGCGTCGAGTTCTTCAACGAGTTCTACGTCCTCGATCTGCTGATCAACGACGGCAAGACCTCCGGCGTGGTCGCCTACGAGCTGGCCACCGGTGAGATCCACGTCTTCCAGGCGAAGGCGGTCGTCTTCGCCTCCGGCGGCACCGGCAAGTTCTTCAAGGTGACCTCCAACGCCCACACCCTCACCGGTGACGGCCAGGCCCTGGTCTACCGCCGCGGCCTGCCGCTGGAGGACATGGAGTTCTTCCAGTTCCACCCGACCGGCATCTGGCGGATGGGCATCCTGCTCACCGAGGGCGCCCGTGGCGAGGGCGGCATCCTGCGCAACAAGGACGGCGAGCGCTTCATGGAGCGCTACGCCCCGGTCATGAAGGACCTCGCGTCCCGTGACGTCTGCTCGCGCGCGATCTACACCGAGATCCGCGAGGGCCGCGGCTGCGGTCCCGAGGGCGACCACGTCTACCTGGACCTGACGCACCTTCCGCCGGAGCAGCTGGACGCCAAGCTCCCGGACATCACCGAGTTCGCCCGCACCTACCTCGGCATCGAGCCCTACACGGACCCGATCCCGATCCAGCCCACCGCGCACTACGCGATGGGCGGCATCCCGACCAACGTCGAGGGTGAGGTGCTGCGCAACAACACCGACGTCGTCCCGGGCCTGTACGCGGCCGGCGAGGTCGCCTGCGTCTCGGTGCACGGCGCCAACCGACTGGGCACCAACTCGCTGCTGGACATCAACGTCTTCGGCAAGCGGGCCGGCATCGCCGCGGCGAACTACTCCTCGACGGTCGGCTTCACCCCGCTGCCGGCGAACCCGGCCGAGAAGGTGCAGGCGCTGGTCGACGGCCTGCGCGAGTCCACCGGCACCGAGTCCGTGGCGGAGATCCGCAAGGAGCTCCAGGAGACCATGGACGTCAACGCCATGGTCTACCGCACCGGCGCCACCCTGAAGCAGGCCAGCGAGGACATCGCGGCGCTGCGCGAGCGCTACAAGCACGTGGCGATCCAGGACAAGGGCTACCGCTACAACACCGACCTGCTGGAGGCCGTGGAGCTGGGCAACCTGCTCGACCTGGCCGAGGTGCTGGTCGTCTCCGCGCTGGCCCGCGAGGAGTCGCGCGGCGGCCACTTCCGCGAGGACTTCCCGACCCGTGACGACGTGAAGTTCATGCAGCACACCATGGCGTACCAGGAGGTGGCCGAGGACGGCAGCACCTCGATCCGCCTTGACTACAAGCCGGTCGTCACGACCCGCTACCAGCCGATGGAGCGTAAGTACTGATGAGCGCCCCCACGATCGACGCCCCGCACTCCGCGGCGCTGGACGCGGCCGAGGCCGGCGGCGTGCAGATGATCACCTTCACCCTGCGGATCCGCCGGTTCAACCCGGAGGAGCACCCGGACCCGGTGTGGGTGGACTACCAGCTCACCATGGACCCCAAGGAGCGCGTCCTGGACGCCCTCAACAAGGTCAAGTGGGAGCAGGACGGCACCCTGACCTACCGCCGCTCCTGCGCGCACGGCATCTGCGGGTCGGACGCCATGCGGATCAACGGCCGCAACCGGCTGGCCTGCAAGACCCTGCTGAAGGACGTCACCTCGCCCGACGGCAAGGGCGGCGTGCAGCCGATCACCATCGAGGCCATCAAGGGCCTGACGGTCCTCAAGGACCTGGTGGTCGACATGGACCCGTTCTTCCAGGCGTACAAGGACGTCATGCCGTTCCTGATCACCTCGGGGAACGAGCCGACCCGCGAGCGGCTGCAGTCCGCCGAGGACCGCGAGCGCTTCGACGACACCACCAAGTGCATCCTGTGCGCCGCGTGCACCTCGTCCTGCCCGGTCTTCTGGAACGACGGCCAGTACTTCGGCCCGGCCGCCATCGTCAACGCGCACCGCTTCATCTTCGACTCGCGTGACGAGGGCGCCGAGCAGCGGCTCGAGATCCTCAACGACCGCGAGGGTGTGTGGCGTTGCCGCACCACCTTCAACTGCTCGGAGGCCTGCCCCCGCGGCATCGAGGTCACCAAGGCGATCCAGGAAGTCAAGCGCGCCCTGGTGACGCGCCGCTTCTGACGCTCCGCTTCTGACGCTCCGTCGAGCGAGCAACGGCCGAGGGCCCGTCCGGTACGCACCGGGCGGGCCCTCGGCCGTGGTCGGCTACTTCAGCGCACCGATGTCCTCAGGGCTGGTCCAGCCGCTGAAGATGACCAGGTGCCGGTCAGCGGTGACGGTCCACAGGTCGGGGGCGCCGTCGCCGTCCAGGTCACCGGAGCTGCCCAGGGTCGGGTAGGCGGCGGTGGTGAACCCGGACGCCACCACGTGCGCGGTGGGGTCGCCCAGGGCGGAGAAGTCGAAGGTGCCGTCGGCCTTCTTCGGCAGCGGGTAGGCGTGCAGCTCACCGGTGGCCCGGTCGCGGGCCCACAGCGCCAGGTTGCCCTGGGCGTCGGCGCCGGGAGCGATCAGGTCGTAGCCACTCCAGTTGCCCGTGGTGGTCAGCTGCTGGGCGTCCCGGAAGCCGCGGAAGCCGACATTGTCGAAGAGCCACAGGTTGCCACCCTCGACGGTGAGCAGCGACGGGTCGTCCGGCTGGCCCGGGTCCGTCGAGCCGAGCGCGAGGAGCTGGTCCACGCCGGACCAGTCGCTGCCGTAGCCCACCGGGCAGCTGATCGTCGCTCCGGTGGCGTCCTGGCAGGTCGTGGGACGGGAGACCAGGGTGGCGCTCTGCGAGCCGAGCGGCAGCGACCCCTGGTTCTTGTACTCGTAGAGGTTGGCCTTGCCGACCGACGAGTTCAGGTCGCGCGCGAAGACCGTGTCGGAGGTGGCGGTGTTGGGCATCCAACCGCGGTGGCTGACCTCGAAACCGGTCCAGTTGCCCGAACCGTCAGGTGCGTCGACGGCCGGGACGGTCTCACTGGGCAGGACGCTGCCCGTGTTGCCACTGATCACCTGGAGGTTGCCCGCCGAGTCCGGCAGCACGATGTCGGGGGTGCCGTTGTTGTCGACATCGCCCAGCGTTGCCGGCGGGGTCGGGTTGCTCGGCGCGTAGAAGCCGTACGAGAACGACTGCGAGACATTGCCCGCGTTGTCGATCGCCTGGACGAGCAGCGTGTTCGCGCCCCAGTCGGCGGGCGTCAGCTGCACGCTCGCGGTGCCGTCGGCGGCGGGCACCACGGTGTCGGCGCCTCCGCAGCCGGTGAAGACGCCCAGCGAGGCGGGTGCGAGCGCGTACTGGTAGCAGGCCACTCCCGAGGCCGCACCACCGGCGGGCACCGGGTCACTGCCGGTGAAGGTGAAGGTGCCCGACTGGCCGGCGTACTTGGTCGCCGTCTGCCCCGAGCCCAAGGCCGGGAAGTCGGTGGAGTTCACGTTGACCGCCGGCGCCGTCAGGTCGAGGCGGAAGTGACACTCGGGTGTGGAGGCGTCGACCCCGGCGCCCGCCGTGTAGGCGTGCCAGACATAGCTGTGACCGTCCCGCAGGTTCGGCACCTGGACGCTCACGGTGCCGTTCTGGACCGGCAGCTCGGTGGCCCGCAGGACCGAGGTGTGCGGCACGACGGTGGTGTCGGTGACCGCGATGTCCGGCAGGACGGTGGCACCGGCCGGGAGCTGGACATCGGCGCTGAGCGTCGGCAGTGCGGTGCTCAGCCCGACCCAGCCCGGGGTGCCGTTCGGCGCGCAGTCCTCGGTCGCGGTGCCGCCGGGAGCGAGCACCGGGGCCGGTGTGACGCGCGGGTTGCTGAAGGCCGGGCCGGTGGCGGCGACGGCGTTCGGGGCCGCGGCCAGGCCGACGGCCACGGTGAGCACGCCGGTGACGGCGAGCACACGGGATGTACGCAAGAAGAGTCCCCCTCGGGAAAATCCGGTCAGCTGGTGAAGCACCCGGGACTCTTCCAGCTGCCGACCCGTCAGGCCACCGACTTTCCGTTCCGCAGCCCCCGCACCCCCACCAGCCCCACCAGGACGCCCAGGACGAAGGAGGTGATGGCCAGCGCGAGGTGGATCCAGAAGAAGGCGGTGGGGCGGCTGTGATCGCCGTTGGCGAAGGCCTGGTGGGCCGAGTCCTGCCACAAGTTCTTCACAAAGGTGGTCCAGATGATCACGGACCATACGCCGAAGGCGGCGAGGAACCAGGAGGTGCGGCGGCTGAGCTTCATCAGGGCGGTCCTTAGCGGTGCGGGGCGGAGCAGCCTCCCCAGTATGGGCAAAGGGCCGATCGGCCCAGGCGGCGGTCCCCCGTTGGGGCGAGGACCTGCGGCCCGACGGGACGGTGGGGCGTTGGGCTGGGTACGGACACCGAGTGCATTTGGATGCTTACCTGATGTGTCGTACCGCTCGCCGAGCCGCCGCGCTGGCCGCCGCGCTCCTCCTGGCGACCGCCCCCGTCGCCGCCGCCGAACCGCCACCGGTCGCCACCGCGGTCGGCGGCGAGCGGCTCGGGCTACCCGGAGTGCAGGTCGCCCTGGCGCCCGGGGCGCCCCGCCCTCCGGAAGGGCTGACCGGGATGTCCTGGCTGGTGGCGGACGCCGACTCGGGCGCGGTGCTGGCCGCCTTCAACCCGCACCTGCGGCTGCCACCGGCCAGCACCTTGAAGATGCTCTTCGCCGACACCGTGCTGCCCAAGTTCGACCGCAAGGCCGTGCACCGGGTCGCGCCGGAGGAACTTGCCGGGCTGGGGGCCGGCAGCAGCCTGGTCGGGGTCAAGGAGGACCTGGACTACCGGGTCGAGGACCTCTGGCGCGGGGTCTTCCTGAGCTCGGGCAACGACGCGGTGCACGTGCTCGCGCACATGAACGGCGGGGTCGAGCAGACGGTCGGCCAGATGCAGCAGAAGGCCGTCGAGCTGGGCGCCGCCGACACGCACGTGGTCTCGCCGGACGGCTACGACGAGGACGGGCAGCTCACCTCGGCCTACGACCTGACGCTCTTCGCCCGCGAGGGGCTGCGCAACCCGGACTTCCGCTCCTACTGCGGCACCAAGGACGCCCAGTTCCCCGGCGCGGTCGACAGCCGCACCGGGCAGCGCGGCACCTTCGGCATCCAGAACACCGACCGGCTGCTCGGCAAGTACCCGGGCCTGATCGGCGTCAAGAACGGCTACACCACCAACGCGGGCAGCACCTTCGTCGGGGCCGCCCAGCGGGACGGGCGCACCCTGCTGGTGGCGGTGATGCACCCGGAGACCTACATGAAGGTCTACGACGAGACCGCCGCCCTGCTGGACTGGGGCTTCGCGGTGGGCGGCCGGCTGACCCCGGTCGGCCGGCTGGTCTCCGCCACGCCGGCCGCCGGGGCAGCCGCGGCGGCGGCTGCCGCGCCGGCGGCCGGCCCGCAGGGTGCCGCGCCCGCCCCGCTGCCCGGCCTCGCCGTGCCGCGGGCGCCCGCGCCCGCGGCGGCCCACGGACTGCTGGCCGGGCCGCCCCGGCACCGCGCGAAGGTGCTGAGCCCGGAGGGCTGGACGGTGGTCGCGGTGGTCACCCTGTGCGCCACCGCGGCCGGCTGGGTGCTGAACCGGCGCCGCCGCGGACCGCACCCGGCCGCCGCGGCCGCCACCGGGACGGCCGGGCCGGACGGCTCGGGCGGCGCGAGCGCCTCCCGGGTCGGGCGCGGCGCCATCGTGCCGCGCCTGCGCCGCCGCCGGCCGCCGCGCACCTGAGGCGCCTCAGCCTCGCGCCGGCGCCCCGCCCGCGCCGAGCTCCCCGGCTGCCCGGTAGGCGGCCTCGGCGCTCGCGCGGGCGCGTGCCCGGGCACCCTCGGGGTCGGCCAGGGCCGTCCAGGAGGCGCAGTACATCAGCAGCCGGTTGACGAAGTCGATCCAGAGCAGCAGGGCGACCGGGACCCCGAAGGCGCCGTACAGGCTCTTGCCCGCCACCGAGCCCAGGTAGGAGGAGAGCAGCAGTTTGAGCAACTCGAAGCCGACCGCCCCGATCAGCGCGGCGGTCAGCAGGTCGCGCCGGCGCTGGTCGGCGATCCGCGGGAACGGCGCCAGCAGGTAGAGGAAGAGCAGCAGGTCGGCGCCGACCGCGATGACGAAGCCGACCGCCGCCAGCAGGTAGTGCGCCGGGCCGTGGTCGGAGAGGCCGAGCGCGGTGGCCAGCCGCCCGGCCAACCGGGTGGTCACCGCGGAGGCGCCCAGCGAGACCAGCGCGACCGCGCCGAGGCCGACCAGCACCAGGCAGTCCCAGGCCTTGCGCAGCACCACGTTGCCGTCCTCCTCGGGCAGCTGCCAGACGTCCCGGATCGCGCCGCGCATGGTGTCCACCCAGCCCAGTCCCGAGATCAGCAGCAGCAGCCCGCTGAGCGCCCCGACCGTGGCGGCGTTGGCGACCAGCGAGTCCAGGTCGAGCGAGTGGGCCAGCCCCGGGACCTGGTCGGCGATCTTGTTCTTCAGGGTGTCCACCCGGGCCGGGGTGAGGGTCGCCACCGCGATCGCCAGTGCCACCGTGAGCAGCGGGAAGAGCGCCAGGAAGCCGAAGAAGGTGACGGCACCCGCCAGCCGGTTGGCCTTCGCCGCCGTGAAGTGCTCGTAGACCCGGTACGGACGGCTGCGCAGCACGACGGCGGCGAGTGGACCGATCACCGGCAGCCTGGTGAGGAATCCCATGCGGTTCAGCCTGACAGGTCCGCGCCCGGTGGCGGCCGAGCCCCGCCGGACCGGCGCCCCCGGGAGGCCCGCGGTGCCGGACGGTAGGATTCGCCCCGTACCGCCTGTCCGGTGCCCCCCGAAACCGCGGGCCCCGCTCCAGGCCGTTCGTCCCGCCCCTGATGAAAGGCCCGCCTCGAAGATGGCCCCCCGTCTCTCCGTCGTTGTTCCGATCTACAACGTCGAGCGGTACTTGGAGGAGTGCCTGGAATCCATCGCCGCCCAGACCATGAGCGACCTCGAATGCGTCATGGTGGACGACGGCTCCAAGGACGGGAGTGCCGCGCTCGCCGAGGCGTTCGCCGCCAAGGACTCCCGGTTCAGACTGGTCCGCAAGAAGAACGCCGGTCTCGGCGCCGCCCGCAACACCGGTCTGCTGCACCTGACCGAGGGCACCGAGTTCCTCGCCTTCGTGGACAGCGACGACACCCTGCCGCCGAGCGCGTACGAGCTGATGATCTCCACGCTCGACGAGACCGGCTCCGACTTCGCGACCGGCAACGTGCTGCGCTTCCGCGCGGTGGGCCACTACCAGTCGGGCGGCCACAGCAAGCCGTTCCGGCAGACCAAGCTCAAGACCCACATCACCGAGATCCCGGCGCTGGTCACCGACCGCACCGCGTGGAACAAGGTGTACCGGCGCAGCTTCTGGGACGCGGCCGGCCTGCTCTACCCGGAGGGCATCCTCTACGAGGACGCCCCGGTCAGCGTGCCGCACCACTACCTGGCCAAGAGCGTGGACGTGCTCGGCGAGCCGATCTACCACTGGCGCGAGCGCGAGGTCGGCGAGATGTCGATCACCCAGATGCGCACCAACCCCAAGGGCCTGATCGACCGGGTCACCTCGATGGAGCTGGTCCGCTCCTGGCTGCTGAAGCAGACCGCGCCGAAGTACAAGGAGTACCTGCGCGCCTACGACGAGAACAACCTCGTCGAGGAGATCCCGATGTTCTTCTGGTCGGTGGTCGACGGCGAGCAGGACTACCGCGACGCGTACCTGGAGTGCGTGGGCCGCCTGCTGCGCGCGATCGGCCCCGACCTGGTCCGCAAGCAGCGGGCACCGCTGCGGCTGAAGTACCACCTGACCCTGCAGGGCCGGATCGACGAGTTCATCGAGCAGATGCGCTTCGAGGCCGAGAGCAACGGGGCCGCGCCGGCCCGCGGTGTGCTCCGCCCCTACGCCGACTACCCGTTCCTGCGCGGCGGCCGCAAGAGCGTGCCCGCCGACGTGCTGCGGCTGGACAACGCCCTGGTGATGCGCACCCGGGTCTACGAGTCGGCCTGGGAGGACGGCGGGCTGCGACTGACCGGCCACGCCTTCCCCGAGCACGTGGGGGTGGAGAACAAGCACGACCTGGTGCGCAAGGTCGTGCTGCGCGAGGCGAACGGCAAGCGGATCGTCACGTTCTCGGCCAAGGCGCAGTACGCGCCCGAGGCGACCGCCAGTTCCCCGCACGACCTCTACAGCTGCGACTGGGCCGGGTTCACGACCCTCATCGACCCGGTGAAGCTGAAGAAGCGCGGCCAGTGGCAGGAGGGCACCTGGCGGGTGCTGATGGGCGGAATCGGCAAGTCCGGGGTCTACAAGGGCCGGGTGTCCGGCGGCTGGGCCGACACCGCCCAGAGCTACCCGACCCACTGGGTGGACGCCACCACCCGGATCGTCCCGATACTGCGGGACAGCTTCCTGCACATCATCGTCGAGAAGCTGCGAGCCGCGGTCACCGAGCTGCGCTCGGTGGACGGAGCGGTCGAGCTCAGCGGAACGGTGCGCAACACCGCCGACCTGGCGGGTGTGCGGCTGCAGCTGCACCACTCCGAATCCGGTACGAAGATCGACTTCCCGATCGAGTTCGGCGTCCCGGCCGGCCGGCCGGTGCCGTTCACCGCTCGGATCCCGATCGAGCGGCTGACCGAGGTACGCGACAAGTGGAACGCCCTGGACCCGGGCGCCGACTCACGCACCACCGACCACTGGTACGCCAAGCTGCTGCTGACGGACGGGACCACGCTGCAGCTCGTGGTCGACGACCGGGTGGCGCTGCGGCACCTGGTCCAGCCGCTGGACCCCGCGACCCCGGTGGGCACCGCCCGGGTGCTGACCTCCAAGCCGACCGACACCGGGCACCTGCAGTTCACCGACCAGCTGGTCCAGCCGGTGGTGGACAGGATCACCGGCGCCGACGAGGAGGGCTTCACCCTCAGCGGTGACTTCCCGCTGCCCGGCGAGCACCGCTACGACCTGGTGATCCGCCACAGCTGGCGCGAGGAGGACTACCTGCACCCGCTGGTCGTGCGCGACGGCCGGTTCGAGGTCCGGCTGCCCGCCGCGCCGATCGGCTCCTACGCGGGCCAGGTGCCGCTGCACAAGGGCACCTGGGAGGTCTCCTTCCGGCCCGAGGGCGGCGACCCCGAGTTCGCCTGGCCCAAGGTCCAGGTCGCGCTGTCGGCGCACGCCTCGCTGCCCAACGAGATCCGGGTACGCGGCAAGCAGGTGGTGCTGGAGCGCCGCTACTACGACACGCTCTCGCTGGAGGCGCTCTCCGACCTCGGCCCGCACGAGCGCAGCGGCTACCGGCAGCGGCAGCTGCGCAAGGAGGTCTACCCGGCCGCCAAGCTGAAGCCGCTGCGCGAGGCGGTGCTCTACAACGTGGCCCACGGCGGCCAGTACGCCGGCTCGCCGCGCGCCATCCACGAGGAGCTGGTCCGCCGCGGCCTGCCGCTGGAGCACCTGTGGACGGTCGACGACCAGCAGACGGAGCTGCCCCAGAGCACCCGCGGGCTGCGCCAGTGGAGCCCCGAGTGGTACGAGGCGATGGCTACCGCCAAGTACATAGTCACCAGCGCTCACCTGCCCGACTTCGTGGTGCCGCGCCCGGATCAGGTGGTCCTGCAGACCTGGGTCGGCAGCCCGCTCAAGCGGATCGGCCACGACTTCGAGAAGATCTGGTTCATCGACAGCAACTACCTCAAGCACCTCGACCGCGAGGTGCCGCACTGGGGCAAGCTGATCTCCGGGAGCAGCTTCGCCACCCCGGTGCTGCGCCGGGCCTTCAAGTTCCAGGGCGAGATGCTGGAGACCGGTTACCCGCACAACGACATCCTCTTCTCCCCCGAGCGGGAGAAGCGGGCCGCCGAGGTGCGCCGCCGGCTTGGTCTGCCCGAGGACAAGAAGGTGGTGCTGTACGCGCCGACCTTCCGGGAGGACCGCAAGCGCCCGCACGGCGGCTACCAGGTCGACCTGCGGATCGACCTGGAGGCGGCCCGCGCCGCCCTGGGCGATGACCAGGTGCTGCTGGTGCGCCCGCACGCGAACTGCCACGAGCCGATCGCCGAGGCCGGCAACGGCTACGTCTGGGACGTCTCGCTCTACCCGGACATGTCCGACCTGCTGGTGCTCGCCGACGTGCTGGTGACCGACTACTCGGCGTCGATGTTCGACTTCGCCAACACCGGCCGGCCGATCCTCTTCTTCACCCACGACCTGGAGCACTACCGCGACAACCTGTGCGGGTTCACCTTCGACTTCGAGCAGGAAGCTCCCGGCCCGCTGCTGCGGACCTCGGCGGAGCTGGTCGGGGCGCTGAGCGGGCTGGACCAGGTCGCGGCCGAGCACCGGGAGGCCTACGCGGCGTTCCGGTCGACCTACTGCGACCTGGACGACGGCCACGCCGCCGCCCGGGTGGTCGACGGCCTGCTGGGCTGAGCGGGGCCGGAGAGCACGTCGGCCCCGAGACCGGTCGGTCTCGGGGCCGACGTGCTCCTCCCGCCGGTGCGACGCGGCGTCAGCCGTGCTGCTCGGCCAGGCGGGATTCAGCCGGACGGGATTCAGCCGGACGGGATTCAGCCGGACCGGATTCGACAGGCTGGGATTCTGCCGACCGGGGTTCGGCCGCCGGCCTGGTGGCTTCGAGCTGCTCGGGGCCCCACGGGTCCGCACCGCCTTCCGTCGGCCCGGCCGCATCCGTCTCCTGGGCCTGGGCGGGGGCGGTACGGGCGGCCGGCACCGGCGGGGAGTCCTCGAAGGGACCCGCCACCGGGAAGAAGTCCTGCAGGAAGAGCGTGACGAGCCGGTCCTGCTCCTGCCTGGGCACGTGGTCCAGGGCTCCGTCGTTCAGGCAGAAGCTCTCGATGCCGCGGTCCCTGACCAGGCCCGGCAACTGCTCCAGGGCGGCCTGCCGGTCGACATCGACGTAGCGGTGGCCGATCCGCCCCCAGGCGACCCGGCCGGTGAGGTAGCCGCGGCTGACGGCCAGGGTGATGGGCGCAACGTCCGAGCGCGAGCGGAAGACCGAGCGGGCGGTGCTGGACAGCTCGGCGGCGAAGACCTCGGTGCTCTCGGTGAGCAGCGTCCTGGTCAGCGGGTAGGGCACGTGGCTGAGGGTGTGGGTGGTGTCCCGGCCGAACTCGCGCCGGATCAGCGCTCGGGTGTTCTTCTGCCCCGCGACGTACTCGTCCTCGTCCGCCGCGACCGGCCCCGGCGGGATCACCCGGGAGTCCAGGTTGACCAGCGGTGCGCCATTTCCCTGGAAGAACTGCTCGGGGCGGACCGGCCGCCCCAAGAACATGTCGTCGTTGAAATACAGGAAGTGCTCGGCGAGGTTCGGGATGCGGTGCAGCTGGGATTCGATCGCCCGCGAATTGAATACCGGCAGCACACTCGGATCGGCGAAAAGTTCGCGGTGCGGAACCAGCGTCAGGTCAGGGTGCTCGGCCATCAGCCAGTCGGGCTGCTGGCCGTCGGTGACCAGGAAGACGTGCCGGATCCACGGCGCGTACATGGCGATCGAGCGCAGACAATAGCGCAGCTCGTCGCGGTTGTGGAAGCGCTCATCGCCCGTGCCGGTGGCAGGCGGCACCGGCAGACCGGCCAGCACCGCCGCTCGGCGCCCGCGCCAGACCGGATCACCGTCGTCGACCCAGGTGATCACCGCGTCGATCGGAAAGGTGACGTCGTCGAGCAGCGGCCGGGTGAAGGCGGCCGGCGCGGGGTGGTCGCGGCCTCCGATCCGCATGATCGAGTCCGCCTCCAGGGAGGGCACCCACCAGCCGAAGGGCGGTTCGTGGATCGCGGCTATCGCCCCCTCGGAAGGCGCCGCGGAATCCCAGAAATCGAGGTCGCAGCCGTGCTCGGAGCCGTAGGTCAGGGTCCGCCCCGGGGTGACCACCGGACGGTAGATCCGCACGCCCTTGACCCGCACACCGTCGAGCACCTCGGGAGCAGCGTCCGCCCCGGCAGCGTCCGCGCCACCCGCCTCAGCAGTCCCCTCCACTGCCGCCACGGCCTGCGGCAGCTCGTCCGCGAGCACCGTGCGGATCACCACGTCATGGCCGAGCAGGTCCGCGTAGACCGGCTGACCGGCGAAGCCCGCGGCGAACGCGGCCAGCACCTCGGCCCGCTGCCCGGGAGCGATCATCACCCAGTACCGGAACTCCTGGCCCCGGATCGGGGCGAACTCAACGCCACCGCGTGCGAGCAGGTCGGTCACCTCGGTGAAGCTGCGCAGGTAGGCGTCGGCGGAGAGCAGGTCGTCGCGCACCTCGGTCACCAGGCCCTGGTGCCGCACCAGCTCGGATGAGCCCTCCAGCAGCCGGTCCTCGCGCTCGCGGCGGAGCTCCTCCGCGCTGGGCGGGGCCGGTTCGACCTCGGGCTCCGGCTCCACCGTGACCGCCACGCTCTCGGCAGGCTGCTCGGCCACCCGCTGGGCGGGCACCTGACCGGACCTGACGCCGACCCGGCGGGCCCTGCGAGCCACGGCTCGAATGATTCGCCGAACCGTGCGGGGGCAGCGCATCAACTCTCCAGACGGTGAGCGTTCCGGCCCTTCCAAGCCCCCCATGGCCATTGCTCGCCGAGTATAGCGCTCAGCAGATCGTGGGGTGAATGAGAATATAATAAGAGATTACATTCTGCATTCGACGCAACTATTCGCGCGGCTGTTATCGCCCGCCGAGCGCATAACCACGCCAGGGTCGCCAGACCGCGTCCGCGCCGAACCAGGAGAGGGTGAAAGCGGGCACCGCGAAGGCCGCGTGGAAGGCCCGGGCCTGGCCGGCCGCCGCGTCCAGCACCCGTTCGGCCAGGCCGTGCGCGACCGTGACGTGCGGGTGGTAGGGAAAGGCCAGCTCACGGGCGAGCGGCCCGGAGCGGATCGCGGCCTCCAGCTCACGGCACTCCTGCGCGCCCTCCTCGACCCGGACGAAGACCACCGGGGAGACCGGGCGGAAGGTGCCGCTTCCGTGCAGCAGCATCCGGAACGGCCGGTGCCGGGCCGCCACCGCCGCCAGGTGAGCCCGCACCTCGGGCAGCCGCTCGGCCGCGATCTCGGTCGGCGGCAGCAGCGTGACGTGCGTGGGTATCGCCCGGGCCAGCGGATCGCCGAGCGCGGCGCGGGCGTCCTGGATCGCCGAGCCGAACGGCTCCGGCACCGTGACCGCCACGCCGATGGTCAACGACGCGCCGATGGTGGCGACCTCGGTGAGATCGCCACCATCGGCGGGCACGGGCGCGGGCATCAGCGCTTGGCGGCCGCGATGAAGCCGATGCGGTCGTAGACCGTCGCCAGGGTCTCGGCGGCCACCGCGCGGGCCTTCTCGGCCCCCACCGCCAACACCCGGTCGAGCTCCGCCGGGTCCTGGAGGTAGCTCTTGGTCCGCTCCTGGAACGGACCCACCCACTCGCCGAACAGCTCGGCCAGCTCGGTCTTCAGCGCGCCGTACATCTTGCCCTCGAAGTGCGCGACCAGCTGCTCGATGCTCTGCCCGCTCAGCGCGGAGTGGATCCGCAGCAGGTTGGAGACGCCGGCCTTCTTCTCCTCGTCGTAGGAGACCACCGTGTCGGTGTCGGTCACCGCGCTCTTGAACTTCTTCGCGCTGACCTTCGGGTCGTCCAGCAGGCTGACCAGGCCCTTGGCCGAGGAGGCCGACTTGCTCATCTTGGCCGTCGGGTCCTGCAGGTCGAGGATCTTCGCCGTCTCCTTGAGGATGTACGGCTTGGGCACGGTGAAGGTCGGCGCGAAGCGGGTGTTGAAGCGCTCGGCGAGGTCGCGGGTGAGCTCCAGGTGCTGGCGCTGGTCCTCGCCGACCGGCACCGCGTCGGCCTGGTAGAGCAGGACGTCCGCGACCATCAGGACCGGGTAGGTGAAGAGGCCGACCGTGGTGGTGTCGGTGCCCTGCTTGGCCGACTTGTCCTTGAACTGGGTCATCCGGGCGGCCTCGCCGAAGCCGGTCAGGCAGTTCATCACCCAGGCGAGCTGCGCGTGCTCGGGCACCTGGGACTGGACGAAGAGGGTGCAGTGCTCCGGGTCCAGACCGGCACCGAGCAGCTGGGCCACCGAGACGCGGGTGTTCTCCCGCAGCTGCGCCGGGTCCTGCGGGACCGTGATCGCGTGCAGGTCCACCACCATGTAGAAGGCGTCGTTCGCCTCCTGGAGGTCCACCCACTGGCGCACCGCACCGAGGTAGTTCCCGAGGTGGAACGAGCCGGAGGTGGGCTGGATGCCGGAGAGGACCCGGGGGCGTTCCTTCGCCGGACTGGTGACCGCTGCGTTGACCATGACCGCCATTCTTCCAGCTTCGGCGAGCGCTCAGGACCCCGCTTCGTTTGGAGGTTCGGACGATCGTTCCGCCGCCTCGGGCACGGCGGCCGCCCGCACCAGGATCCGGTCGATCCGGCGCCCGTCCAGCGCCGCCACGGTCAGCCCCACCCCGTCCCCGGTCACCACCCGGTCGCCGACCGCGGGCAGCTCGCCCAGTTCGGCCACCACGTAGCCGGCCACCGTCTCGTAGGGCCCCTCGGGCAGCGCCACCCCGGTCTCCTCGGCGAAGTCCGGCAGGTTGAGCAGCCCGTTCACCTCGACCCCGCCGCCGACCAGCCGGCGGGTCGCGGTGGTCTCCTGGGAGTCGTACTCGTCGCGGATCTCGCCGATCACCTCCTCGACCAGGTCCTCCAGCGTGACGATGCCGGCCGTGCCGCCGTACTCGTCCACCACCATCGCCAGGTGGTGGCCCTCGCGACGCATCTCGCTCATCGCCTCCAGCACCTTCTTGGTGGCCGGCAGCAGCTTGACCGGACGGGCGATCTCGCGCACCCGCAGCGCCTGCTCGCCGCGGGCCCGGTAGAGGTCGCGGACGTGCACGAAACCGACCACCGCGTCGTAGGAGCCCTCGACCACCGGGTAGCGCGAGTGCGGCGAGGTGCTGGTCTCCTCGCGCACCTCGGTGAGCGGCTGGTCGGCGTCCAGGAAGGTGACCTCGGTGCGCGGCACCATCACCTCGCGCAACTGGCGCTCGCCGGCCGCGAAGACGTCGGCGATCAGCGCCCGCTCATCGCTGCCCAGCTCGGTGTTGGCGGCCACCAGGCCGCGCAGCTCCTCCGAACTCATCGAGCCGCGACCGGCCTTGGGGTCGCCGCCGAGCAGTCGGACCATCAGGTTGGTGGACCGGCCGAGCAGCCAGATGACCGGGCGCAGCGCCACCGACATCACGTCCACCACCGGCGCGGCCAGCAGGGCGATCGACTCGGCCCGCTGCAGGCCGATCCGCTTGGGCGTCAGCTCGCCCAGCACCAGTGAGAGGTAGGAGATCAGCAGGGTCAGCCCGACCAGGGCGACCGCGTCCGCGACCCCGCTGGAGAGGCCGAGCCGGACGAAGACCGGGGAGAGCTTGCCGGCCAGCGTGTCGGCGCCGAAGGCGGCCGACAGGAAGCCCATGCAGGTGACCCCGACCTGGACCGCGGCCAGGAACCGGTTGGGGTCGGCGGCCAGGTGCGCGGCCCGGGCGGCCCGCTTGGTGCCGCGCTCGGCCAGCGCCCTGATCTGTCCCTCGCGCAGCGAGATCAGCGAGATCTCGGCGATGTTGAACACCCCGCCGAGGATGATGAAGAGCAGGACGAGGGCCGCGTCCTGCAGGGTTTCGTTCACGGTCGGCCAGTGTAAAGGGCATCGGCGGGCCGTTCCTGAACGGACCTGGGCGAGGCCCGGTACGGCGGTCGGAACGGCGCCGGCCGGCCGCCCCCGAGCGGGAGCGGCCGGCCGGCGCCGACGGGGTGGGGCAGGGCTCAGATCAGGCCCAGCTCGGCGACCGCGTCGCGCTCCTCGGCCAGCTCGCCGACCGAGGCGTCGATCCGAGCGCGGTCGAAGTCGGAGATCTCCAGGCCCTGGACGATCTCGAAGGCGCCGTTCGCGGTGGTGACCGGGAACGAGGAGATCAGGCCCGCCGGCACGCCGTAGGAGCCGTCGGAGACGATGCCCATCGAGGTCCAGTCGCCGGCCGGGGTGCCGTTGACCCAGGTGAAGACGTGGTCGATGGCGGCGTTGGCGGCCGAGGCGGCCGAGGAGGCGCCGCGGACCTCGATGATCTCGGCGCCGCGCTTGGCGACCTTCGGGATGAAGAAGTCCTCGACCCACTTCTGGTCGCCGCCGACCGCGTCGAACGCGGCCTTGCCGGAGATCTCGGCGTGGAACAGGTCCGGGTACTGGGTGGCGGAGTGGTTGCCCCAGATGGTGACCTTCTTGACGTCCTCGACGGTGACGCCGGCCTTCTTCGCCAGCTGGGCGGCCGCGCGGTTGTGGTCCAGGCGGGTCATCGCGGTGAAGCGCTCGGCCGGCACGTCGGGGGCGTTGCGCTGGGCGATCAGGGCGTTGGTGTTGGCCGGGTTGCCGACCACCAGGACCTTGATGTCGTCCGCGGCGTTGTCGTTGATGGCCTTGCCCTGCGGGCCGAAGATGCCGCCGTTGGCCGAGAGCAGGTCGCCGCGCTCCATGCCGGCGGTGCGCGGGCGGGCGCCGACCAGCAGGCCCACGTTGGCACCGTCGAAGGCCACGTTCGCCTGGTCGGTGATGGTGATGTCGCGCAGCAGCGGGAAGGCGCAGTCGTCGAGCTCCATCGCGACGCCCTCGGCGGCCTTGAGGCCCTGCGGGATCTCCAGCAGGCGCAGGTTCACCGGCACGTCCGCACCGAGCAGGTGGCCCGAGGCGATGCGGAAGAGGAGGGCGTAGCCGATCTGGCCGGCCGCTCCAGTGACGGTGACGTTGACGGGGGTGCGAGTCATGTTTCCTTCTCCAGCGATCGCCAGCATGCCCCGGGCACGTCGGCGCCCTGGAGCCGAGGATGTTTCTCTCGACATCGAGAGAACCGGCGTCAGGTTATCGCAAGGGCGGCCCCGGGGCGTGCGCACGGGCGTGGCTGGTGCGTCACAGCGTCCACTCGCCCGCCGCGGCCGCGCCCCGGGCGGCACCGCGTCGGTCCGGCGAACGAGGCAGGGGCCGCCCCCGGCGCGGGGGCGGCCCCTGGTACCCGTCGTCGGGGCGGCTCAGTGCCGCTGGCCGATGTAGCTGCCGATGTCCTCCACCGCGGGCAGTCGCAGCCACGGGTCCGGCTGGACGACCAGGGCGAGCAGCACGATCACGGTCGCGAAGAAGAGCAGCACCAGCACGTCGGTGAACCGGCTGCGCACCGCGAGCAGCCCGACCTCGGGCAGCAGCAGCCGCAGCAGCGCGCCCAGGAGCATGCCGCCGCCGATGGTCAGCAGGCCGTAGCGGAAGTCGTCGAGCCAGGCGTCCAGCAGCCCGAGGCCGGCCACCGCCAGGACCACGGTTATCGGCCACTGCCGCACCGGCAGCGCGTGGCCGTGGTCCAGGGCCGCCTTCGAGCCCTCCGGCGGCAGGGTCCCCGGGGCCGGCGCCCCCGTGTTCCGGGTCGATCGGTTCCGCGTCGATCGGTTCTGGGCCGATCGGTTCTGGGCCGCTCGCCCGCGTGCGGACCGACCCGTTCGTACCGCGCTCATTTCCGGTTATCCCCAGGGGTGGCGACTAGAGGGCGGTCTGACGCTCGGCCGCCTCGACGATGTTGTTGAGCAGCATGGCGCGGGTCATCGGGCCGACACCACCCGGGTTCGGTGACAGCCAGCCGGCCACCTCGGCGACGGCCGGGTGCACGTCGCCGACCAGGCCGGCCTCGGTGCGGCTGACGCCGACGTCCAGCACGGCGGCGCCCGGGCGCACGTCCTCCGCCTTGACCAGGTAGGGGACGCCCGCGGCGGCGACGATGATGTCGGCCCGGCGCAGGTGCGCGGAGAGGTCGCGGGTGCCGGTGTGGCAGAGCGTCACGGTCGCGTTCTCGCTCCTGCGGGTGAGCAGCAGGCCGATCGAGCGGCCCACCGTGACTCCGCGGCCGACCACGACCACGTCCGCGCCGTTGATCTCCACGTCGTGGCGGCGCAGCAGTTCGACGATGCCGTAGGGGGTGCAGGGCAGCGGGCCCTCGATGCCGAGCGCCAGGCGGCCCAGCGAGGTGGGGTGCAGGCCGTCGGCGTCCTTGTCCGGGTCCATCAGCTCCAGCACCGGGTTGGCGTCCAGGCCCTTGGGCAGCGGCAGCTGGACGATGTAGCCGGTGCAGGCCGGGTCCTCGTTGAGCTCGCGGACCACGGCCTCGACGTCGGCCTGGGTGGCGGTGGCCGGCAGTTCGCGCTGGATCGAGGCGATGCCGACCTGGGCGCAGTCGCGGTGCTTGCCGCGGACGTAGGAGTGGCTGCCCGGGTCGTCGCCGACCAGGACGGTACCGAGACCGGGCGTGATACCCCGCTCCTTGAGGGCCGCCACGCGGACGGCGAGTTCGGACTTGATCGCGGCCGCGGTGGCCTTGCCATCGAGAATCTGGGCAGTCATGCTCCTATCCTCCCGGATCGCGGGCACTGCTCGGCACGCCGGGCTCCGAACCGGCCCCCGGACCGGCCCACGCACCGGCCCACGCACCGGGCGCGCCTTAACGGAACGTGTGGATCCGATTGCAGTTGCGCCACAGTTGTGGCCACCCGCGGCAACGCGCTGGACAGCTCGGCCCGCCGCCGTCGACCATGGGCCCTGAGTACCAGTCACACAGCCCGTGTCCGCGCGACCGCGGACCACGGGTGATCGGGGGAGAGTTTCCGTGACCACTGCATGCCATCAACCTCCGGGCCATCCTTCGGCGTACGGCCGTCGGTGACCGCCCCGGCCCGGGCCGCCCGGCTGGTCCGGGCGCCCGTCGCGCTGCCCGTCCCGCTGGCCGGCACCACGCCGCGCCTTCGCGGCCGGCGCGGCCTGCCTGGTGGCCGCGCCGCACGACGCGCACGATCCCGGGGCGCTCTGCCCGCCGGGCGCCGCCTCACCTCTGGGCCCTGACCGGTCCGCGGCAGCACCACCGTCCGCGTCGAGGCCGGGCACCGGAACCGGGCGGCCGCCCTGACGGCCGATCCGTCACCGCGCTCGCGGTGCCGGGTCTGCTGACCGCCCCGCTCGACCGCGCGCGCCGGTGGCGGTCACTGACGCCGCGTCGGCAGGCCTCGCTGCTCGGCGGCGCACCGGCCCTCGCCCGGGTCCGGCAGCCCTTCCGCCTGGGTGTCGCACCGTCATAGCGCTCCACTAGTCTCACCCGCTGTCCCACCCGTCCCACCTGCCCGTAGAGCCCGTCCCGCCCGGAGGCCTTCCGTGTCCTACCCGCCCGACCCGAACAACCCCTACGGCCAGCCCGCGCCGCCGCCCGGCTACGGCTACCCCCAGGCCCCGCAGCAGGCCCCCGGCTACGCGTACCCCCAGCAGCAGGCCCCCGGCTACGCCTACCCGCCGCAGCAGCCCGGGTACGGCGTGCCGCCCCAGCAGGGCTACGCCCCGCCCGGCACGCTCCAGGCCAACAGCGGGTACATCAACGTCCCGTACCTGGGCACGGTCAGGGTCGCCTCGATGGGCCAGCGCTTCCTGGCCCGGCTGATCGACGCCGTCGTGGTCAGCCTCATCCTCGGCATCGGGCTCGCGCTCGGCCTGGCGAGCGTGGTGGGCATCGCGAAGACCACCAAGGACTGCAGCAACCTCGACTACGGGTCGAGCGACTACACCGACTGCCTCAACCAGCAGCAGCACGCCGCCACCAGCGCCCTGGTGACGATGCTGATGGTGATGGGCCTGCTGATGGCCTTCAACCTGCTCTACGAGTGGCTGATGGTCGGTCTGGCCGGCGCGACCCTGGGCAAGATGGCGATGGGTCTGCGGGTCGTCAAGGAGAACACCGGCCAGCCCAGCCTGGGTGCCAGCTTCATCCGCTTCATCATCCCGGTGGTCGGCGCCTTCCTCTGCTACATCGGGGCGATCCTGGTCTACGTCTCGCCCTTCTTCGACAACTCCGGGAAGCTGCAGGGCTGGCACGACCGGGCCGCGGGCACCCTGGTCATCAAGAAGTAGCCGCCGGGCGGCCGTTCGCGGCACCCACGGCACGGCACAGCACTGAGGGGCCGCAGGAGGATTCCTGCGGCCCCTCAGCGCATCCGGGTCAGTGGAAGAAGTGCCGGGTCCCGGTGAAGTACATGGTCACCCCGGCGGCCGCGGCGGCCGCCACGACCTCCTCGTCACGCACCGAGCCGCCCGGCTGGACCACGGCCCGCACGCCGGCGTCGAGCAGGATCTGCAGGCCGTCCGCGAACGGGAAGAAGGCGTCGGAGGCCGCGAAGGAGCCGGTGGCGCGCTCGCCCGCGCGGGCCACCGCCAGCTTGGCGGAGTCGACCCGGTTGACCTGGCCCATGCCCACGCCCACCGAGGCGCCGTCCTTGGCCAGCAGGATCGCGTTGGACTTGACGGCGCGGCAGGCCTTCCAGGCGAAGGCGAGGTCGGCCAGCTCGGCCGGGGTGAGCGCCTCACCGGTGGCCAGCGTCCAGTTCGCCGGGTCGTCACCGTCGGCGTGGATCCGGTCGACCTGCTGCAGCAGCAGGCCGCCGCTGATCCGGCGGGCCTCCAGCGGCTCGGCCGGAGCTTCGGGGGCCCGGAGCACCCGGATGTTCTTCTTGCGGGCGAGCACCTCGACGGCACCCTCCTCGTACGCCGGGGCGACGACGACCTCGGTGAAGATCGGCGCGATCTGCTCGGCCAGCTCGACGGTGACCGGGCGGTTGACCGCGATCACACCGCCGAAGGCGGAGAGCGGGTCGCAGGCGTGCGCCTTGCGGTGCGCCTCGGCGACGTCGGCGCCGACCGCGATGCCGCACGGGTTGGCGTGCTTGATGATCGCGACGGCCGGGCCGGCGTGGTCGTAGGCGGCCCGGCGCGCGGCGTCGGTGTCGACGAAGTTGTTGTACGACATCTCCTTGCCGTGCAGCTGCTCGGCGGCCGCCAGGCCTCCTGTGCCGTCGGTGTAGAGCGCGGCCTGCTGGTGCGGGTTCTCGCCGTACCGCAGCACGTTCGAGCGCTCCCAGGTGGCGCCGAGGAAGGCCGGGAACGCGTCCTCGGCGGCCTCGGTGTAGCCCGAGGCCTCGAACCACCGGGCGACCGCGACGTCGTAGGCGGCGGTGTGCGCGAAGGCCGCGCCGGCCAGGCGCTTGCGGGTCAGCAGGTCGAAGCCGCCGGCCTGGACGGCGGCCAGCACGTCGCCGTAGCGGGCCGGGTCGACCACGACCGCGACCGAGGGGTGGTTCTTGGCGGCGGCGCGCACCATCGAGGGGCCGCCGATGTCGATCTGCTCGACGCACTCGTCCGGGGTGGCGCCGGAGGCGACGGTGGCGGCGAACGGGTAGAGGTTCACCACGACCAGGTCGAAGGGCTCGATGCCCAGCTCGGCCAGCTGCGCGCGGTGCGACTCCAGCCGCAGGTCGGCGAGCACACCGGCGTGCACCCGCGGGTGCAGGGTCTTCACCCGGCCGTCCAGGCACTCCGGGAAGCCGGTCAGCGCGGAGACCTCGGTGACCGGGACGCCGGCGGCGGCGATCCGGCCGGCGGTGGAGCCGGTGGAGACCAGCTCGACCCCGGCGGCGTGCAGGCCCTGGGCCAGCTCCTCCAGGCCGGTCTTGTCGTACACGCTGACCAGCGCGCGACGGATCGGGCGGACGTTCTCCGACCGGCTGTTCTCGGGGGCGGCGGGAGAGGTGGAGGCGGAACTCATGCCGGGATCCAAACCTTTCGGTCTTCGATGCGGTGTCCTTCGCGGGCGAGGCGGCCCACGACCTCGACGAGCAGCTGACGCTCGACAGTCTTGATGCGCTCGTGCAGCGCTTCGCCGCCATCGGCATGGTCGGCGTCGGTGACCCGCACGACGCCCTGCTCGATGATCGGACCGGTGTCCACCCCGGCGTCGACCAGGTGGACGGTGCAGCCGGTGACCTTGACCCCGTGCGCGAGCGCGTCGGTGACCCCGTGCGCACCGGGGAAGGCCGGCAGCAGAGCCGGGTGGGTGTTCACGATCCGGCCGGCGAAGGCGTCGATGAAGCCGGCGCCGAGGATCTTCATGAAGCCCGCCGAGACCACCAGGTCGGGCTGCCGCTGCCGGACCGAGCCGGTCAGCGCGGCGTCCCAGGCGGTGCGGTCGGGGTGGTCCTTCACCCGGTGCACGAAGGTGGGGATGCCGGCGCGCTCGGCGCGCTCCAGAGCGGCGATGCCGTCGCGGTCCGCGCCGACCGCGACGATCTCGGCGCCGAAGGCCGGGTCGGCGGCGGCATCGATCAGGGCCTGGAGGTTGGTGCCGGAGCCGGACACCAGGACCACCAACCGCGCCGGGCGGCCGGACGGGGGCGGGAAGGCGAGCGGGTGAGCGGCGGCCACTGCGCGGGTCTCCGTACGTCGGGTGCCCGCCCGCTGGTACGTCCACCGGGCGGTGGGGCCACTACGGACAGGCGGCAGGTCGGCGGTCGATGGGGTGCGCCGGGTGCGCCCGCCGCGCGGCGGGGCCCGGGAACCCGGGAGAGCTGCTGACCGTCACCACGATAACGGCTGGTTGAACGCGAGCCGACCAGGGAATCTCCTTGACGCGCGTAGATGAGAGCGGGATCTCCCGCCCGGTGACGGGTCGGCCGGCGGCGTGCGGTGGCGCCGTTTCGCCGTTTCGCCGTTCAACGGCAGGCCGGAGGCGACTCCTCATCGGCCTGCGGGATCATGGGTCCGGACGCCCGACGACGATGAGGACCTCGACCGACATGAGCAGCGGGAACAGCAGCGACGAGCGCAACCCCTTCGCGCCGCCGCCGGAGGATGCCCCGGACCAGCCGTGGCGGCCGCGCCTCCCGCAGGGGCACTCGGACGCCGGGCACGACGGCGAGGACGGCAGCCGGCCGGCCGGCGAGGGCCGGCCGCCGGCCTCGCCCGCGGGCCGCCCGCCGGTGCCACCGCCGCACCCGTGGAGCCCGAACTGGCAGGGCGGCGGCGGTCCCGGCTGGCCGGACCGCCAGCCCGGCCCGCAGCAGCCGAGATTCGACCCCAACGACCCGCAGCACCGCCGCTCGCGCTACGCCCTGATGAGCGGGATGGCCGCGCTCTTCTGCGGGCTCTGGGGCATCCTCTCGCTCGCCCTGCTGTTCAGCGTCCTCGCCATGTACTGGGGGGTCGGCGCGCTGCGCTCCGGCGGTCGGGACGCCGCGCCCGGCGCGGAGCGGGGCCCCGAGCAGGCCGCCGACCAGCAGCCCGGCGCCCCGACCGGCTGGCCGTACACCCAGCGGAGCCGCCCGCAGCTGCCGGCCGCGCTGGGCGGCCTGCTCACCGGCGGGGTGGCGCTGGCCCTGGTGCTCGGCTCCTTCGCGCTCGACGTCGCCTACCGTCCGTACTTCACCTGCGTGAACGACGCGCTGACCTCGGCGGGCGAGCAGAGCTGCGCCGACCTGGCCCCGCACTGGCTGGTCAGCTACTCCGACCCGCAGAACTGAGAGCCGCGGTCCGATCCCGCGTCGGATCGGACCGCGGCGTCCGGTGCGGGGCGTCGCGAGGCGGCGGGGCGCCCTCGTGGCAGAGCTACTCGGGCGCCGCGTCCGCCGTCGGTCGGCTCTCCTGGGACGAGTCGTAGCCGATGAAGTAGGTGGGACGACGCTGCACCGCGGTGTATATCCGCCCGATGTACTCACCCAGCAGACCCACGCAGATCAACTGGATGCCGCCGAGGAAGAGCATCGCGACGAAGAGCGAGGTCCACCCGGGCACCGTGTGGCCCGTCACGTAGATCGTCAGGGTCGCGGCCACCATCGCGAAGCAGCCGAAGAAGCTCGCCACCCCCAGCCAGGTCGCGATCCGCAGCGGGGCCGCGGAGAAATTGGTGATGCTGTCCACCGCGAGCCGGATCATCTTGCTCAGCGGGTACTTGGTCCGGCCCGCCACCCGCTCGTCGCGGTGGTAGGCGACCTGGCCGCTGGGGAAGCCCAGCCACGGCACCAGCAGGCGGTAGACCTGCTGCTGGTCCGGCAGGGCCTTGAGCGCCTCGACCGCCTCGCGGCTCAGCAGCCGGAAGTCGCCCGCCTGGGAGGGCACCCGCTCGCCGACCATCCGACGGATCAGCCAGTAGTAGAGGCCCGCGGTGCGGCGCTTGAAGCCGGTGTCGGTGCTGCGGTCCGCGCGCACGCCGTAGACGATGTCGAGCTTGTCGCGCTCGGCGAGTTCGAGCATCTCGGCGATCTTCTCCGGCGGGTCCTGCAGGTCCGCGTCGATGCTCGCCACGTACGCGCCGACGGCGCTGTGCAGACCCGCCGTCAGTGCGGCCTGGTGACCCGAGTTGCGGCGCAGCTCGACCACCCGCAGCTCGCGCCAGTCCGCGAGCAGCTCGTGCAGCAGGGCCGAGGTACGGTCGGTGCTGCCGTCGTTCACCGCGACGACCTCGTAGGGGACGCCGGTCGCGGCCAAGGCCGGGCGGAGCCGCGCGACCAGCGCCGGGAGGACTTCCTCCTCGTTGTACATCGGTATGACCACGGACAACTCGGTCCGGCTGCCCGGCGAAGGAGCCATCAGATCCCGTTCCCACCCTGAGGAGATCGTTCAACGGCCGACGGTGCCCTCGGTGCGCCCGACGGGCCGGGCCCTCTCCACCGGCGACACATGATGTACACACCGCTGCCCCACCCCGTCAGGTGCCGGCGCCGCATCTTAACAACAGCGGGGCCCTGATCCCTCAATCCCGCCGCCCCGCCACCTCGGACGTCCCGTGGTCCGGGGCGGTCCGACCGGGCGCCACACCGCGCCGCGCGCACGGTCCCCGGCCGCCGCCCGACCGTCCTCCTGGCTAACCACCCGCCCCGTCGAGCCCACTGCCGGCCGCCGCACCGGTGTCGCCACGGGATGCCCGGGTCCGGCGGAGCAGCCACCAGCGCAGCGCCGGTGCCCCGGGTACCGCGACCGCCGCGACCCAGGCCGCCGCCACCGGCCCGCAGAGCGCCGAGGGCCCCAGCTCGGCCATCCGCCCGGCGCCGACCGCTCCCCCGGCCAACCGGGCACCGACCGCCACCGCCGCACCGACCAGCAGTGCGCTGGCGCCGGCGGCGAGCGCCGTGCCGACCGTCCGCAGGCGCGGCCGGTCGGCCCGAGGCTCCCCGGCCCCGGCCGGCGCGGTCCCGACCGCCCCGGCCCCGGGCCGCTCATCAGCAGGCGCCGCCGCGAACCGGGCGAGCAGCCCGGCTGCGGCCAGGCCCGCCAGCAGCGGAACCGCCAGCACCAGCCGCTGCCAGCCCGAGGCAGTGGTCGGGGCCAGTGCCAGCAGCGGGAAGTCGAGACTGGGGCCTGCCGTCAGCCGGCCGGGCGTCACCACCGCGCCCGCGCCCAGCAGGAACCCCGGGCCGAGCGCGTAACCGGCGCTCCAGAGCACCGCGTTGGGCACCAGCAGCAGGCAGCAGAGCAGCAGGCCGAGGGCGCCCGGCACGCTGCCGCCGACCAGTGCGCGCAGCGTCGGCGCGGTGCTGCCGGTGCGCAGCGCCAGCACCGCGCCGAGCAGCAGCGCGCCGCCTGCCAGCAGGGTCAGCAGCGCGGCGGCCGCGGCCCGGCAGATCGCCGCGGCGGCGGCCCCCGGCGGCGCGGACCGGCCGGGCCGGTCGAGCGGGTCGAGCGGGTCGAGCGGGTCGAGCGGGTCGAGCGAAGCGGACAGGGCGGACGGGGCGAGCCCGGCCGGCAGCCACCGCGGCGGCCAGGCGCGCGAGCGCGGCGCGATCCAGCTCCCCGCCCTGGTCCGTAGCGCCGACCACCAGGCCGGGGCGGAGCGCGCGCCCAGCAGCGCGGACGGGTAGGCCACGGCGAGGACCGCCAGCAGGTCGGGCAGCGGCCTGGCGCGCAGCGCGCCCGCCCCGGCGCAGGCGAGCGCCACCGGTAGCGCCACCGCCAGGTACCCGGCACAGAGCGCGGCGGGCACGGAGCGCGCCGGGGTGCCGGCCCTGGCCGCGACCCGGGCGGCGGTGCGCCGCAGCAGCAGCACGGCGAGCAGCGTGAGCAGCAGCGGGGTGAGCGCGAGCGGGATCCCGCCGCCCCGGGTCAGCGGCCCGCCGTGGCCCAGCAGCCAGAGCGCGCCTACCAGCCGGGCGGCGTCGGCGGCGCTGTCCTGCGGTGCGGCCGTCAGCACCCAGAGGACCAGTACCGGGGCGCCGACCGCGGCGAGCCCGAGCAGCGCGGCGGCGGCACCGGCGAGGACCGGCCCGGACGCGAGCGAGCCGTACCCGCGCGGGAGCGGACGGCCCATCAGGTGGTGCGTCATGTGCCTCATGGTGCCGCCGTCACTCGTCCTGCCCCGTGCAGGAGCGAGCCGTCGCCGTGTCCCTGATCATCTGATCATGCGTCAAGAAGCTTCGGCCGCGACGGAGTCACCCTCTCCCGTG
This sequence comes from Kitasatospora sp. NBC_01287, assembly GCF_026340565.1. Classification (NCBI taxonomy): domain Bacteria; kingdom Bacillati; phylum Actinomycetota; class Actinomycetes; order Kitasatosporales; family Streptomycetaceae; genus Kitasatospora; species Kitasatospora sp. NBC_01287. The sequence continues at coordinate 5,575,206 of NZ_JAPEPB010000001.1, read as the reverse complement.
GCAGGTTACCAAGCGTTATACGAACGTTCATACGACGAGCTGCTCCAGCAGACCTTCCTGCTCACGGCCGGCCACCGCCGCAGCGCCGAGCGCGCCACCCGGCGGGCGCTGGGCTCCGCCTGGAACCGGTGGGCCGAGCTGGCCGAGGAGCCCGATCCCGCGACCTGGCTGCGGTTGCGCGCCTTCGAGGCCGCACTCGCACCCTGGCGCCCGGTCGGACCGCGGCCTCACCGGACGGCCACCGGCGCGGCGCCCGACACGGCCGCCGACACGGCCACCACCGCCGCCGACACAGCCACCGGCCCGGCGCCCGGCCAGGGCGCCGAAGCCGACCTGGCCCTGCTCACCGCGCTGCGGGGGCTGAGCCGGGCGCGCCGCCGGGTGGTGGTGCTACACGACGCGCTGGGCCTGGCGCCCACCGCGATCGCCGTCGAGGCCGAGGCCAGCACCGCCGCCGTCAGCCGCCGGCTGCACGCCGCGCACGTCGAACTGGCCCGTGCGCTGCCGACCGTCCTCGGGTCCGACCCGGCCGTGCCCGGCTTCTCGGAGCGGCTCGGCGGGCTGCTCTACCGGGCCGCGGTGCGCGCCTGCCCCGCCGATCCGGCGGCGCCCCCACGGGCCGACCGGCGGCGCCGGGCCGGCGCCCGGTTGCAGGCGGCCGCGCTGCCCGCGGCCTGCGGCCTGCTGGTGCTGGGCACGGCGGCCTCGATCACCGGCACGCTGGCCGGCCACGGCCCGTCGGCCTACTTCGATCCCCGGCCGGTTCCCGCGCCGCTCTGCAGCACCGTCGCCAACGGCAGCGCGGGACCGGCCCGGCCGGGCGCCGCACCCGGTATCCGCAGCCTCTGGTGCGGGGCCGGAAAAACGCCGCACCCCGCACCGGTGAACCGGTCCGGGGTGCGGCGGGCGCTGCCGGGCGAGCGTCAGCCCTTGATCAGCTCACGCGCCAGGCGGGCGGTCTCGGACGGCGTCTTGCCGACCTTGACACCGGCGGCCTCCAGGGCCTCCTTCTTCGCCTGAGCGGTGCCCGAGGAGCCCGAGACGATGGCGCCGGCGTGGCCCATGGTCTTGCCCTCCGGGGCGGTGAAGCCCGCGACGTAGCCGACGACCGGCTTGGTCACGTTCTCCTTGATGAAGGCCGCGGCGCGCTCCTCGGCGTCGCCACCGATCTCACCGATCATCACGATGATCTCGGTCTCCGGGTCGGCCTCGAACGCGCGCAGCGCGTCGATGTGGGTGGTGCCGATGACCGGGTCGCCACCGATGCCGACGGCCGAGGAGAAGCCGAGGTCGCGCAGCTCGTACATGAGCTGGTAGGTCAGCGTGCCGGACTTGGAGACCAGGCCGATCTTGCCCGCCTTGGTGATGTCCGCCGGGATGATGCCCGCGTTGGACTTCCCGGGGGAGATCAGGCCGGGGCAGTTCGGGCCGATGATCTGGGTCTTGTTGCCCTTCTCGCCGGCGTAGGCCCAGAACGAGGCGCTGTCGTGCACCGGGACGCCCTCGGTGATGACGACCGCGAGCGGGATCTCGGCGTCGATCGCCTCGACGACGGCGCTCTTGGTGAAGGCCGGCGGCACGAAGATGACGGAGACGTCGGCGCCGGTCTTCTCGATGGCCTCGGCCACCGAGCCGAAGACGGGCACGTCGACGCCGTCGACGTCAACGCTGGTGCCGGCCTTGCGCGGGTTCACGCCGCCGACGATCTTGGTGCCGGAGGCGAGCATCCGACGGGTGTGCTTCATGCCCTCGGAGCCGGTCATGCCCTGAACGATGACCTTGCTGTCCTCGGTAAGGAAGATAGCCATGGTGAGAGTCCCCTTCCTTACTTCGCGTTGGCCAGCTCGGCGGCGCGGTCAGCGGCGCCGTCCATGGTGTCCACCTGCTCGACCAGCGGGTGGTTGCGGTCGGTCAGGATCTTGCGACCCAGCTCCGCGTTGTTGCCGTCCAGACGGACGACCAGCGGCTTGGTGACCGCCTCGCCCTTGCTCTCAAGGAGCTCCAGGGCCTGGACGATGCCGTTGGCGACCGCGTCGCACGCGGTGATGCCGCCGAAGACGTTGACGAAGACCGACTTGACGTCGGTGTCGCCCAGGATGATCTCCAGGCCGTTCGCCATCACCTCGGCGGAGGCGCCGCCGCCGATGTCGAGGAAGTTGGCGGGCTTGACGCCACCGTGGTTCTCACCGGCGTAGGCGACGACATCCAGGGTGCTCATCACGAGACCCGCGCCGTTGCCGATGATGCCGACCTCACCGTCGAGCTTGACGTAGTTGAGGTTCTTGGCCTTGGCGGCGGCCTCCAGCGGGTTGGCCGCGGCGTGGTCGACCAGCGCCTCGTGCTCCGCCTGGCGGAAGTCGGCGTTCTCGTCCAGCGAGACCTTGCCGTCGAGCGCGATGATCTTGCCGTCACCGGTCTTGACCAGCGGGTTGACCTCGACCAGCAGGGCGTCTTCCTTGATGAAGACGACCCAGAGCTTCTGCAGGACCTCGACGACCTGGTCGGCGATCTCGGCCGGGAACTTCGCGGCGGCGACGATCTCGGCGGCCTTCTCCGCGGTGCAGCCCTCGTTGGCGTCGACGGCGACCTTGGCCAGCGCCTCGGGGTTCTCCTCGGCGACGACCTCGATCTCCACGCCGCCCTCCTTGCTGGCCATCGCCAGGAAGGTGCGGTTGGCGCGGTCCAGCAGGAAGGAGACGTAGTACTCCTCCTTGATGTCCGCGGTCTCGGCCAGCATCACCTTGTGCACGGTGTGGCCCTTGATGTCCATGCCGAGGATCGCGTCGGCCTTGGCGACAGCGTCGGCCGGGTCGGCGGCCAGCTTGACGCCGCCGGCCTTGCCTCGGCCACCGACCTTCACCTGAGCCTTGACGACGGCGCGTCCGCCGAAGCGCTCGGCGATCGCGCGAGCGTCCTCAGCGTTCTCGATGACCTCGCCATCGAGCACGGGTACACCGTGCTTGGCGAAGAGGTCCCTCGCCTGGTACTCGAACAGGTCCACGTGTGTTCGTCCTTGTTCGTGGTCGCGGATTGTGTCTCTACGAGCGTGCCACGGCAGGATCTTCGCTGCGGGTCGTCGGGGCCGTGCGGGTACGCAGAGTTGTGGCCTTGCGGCCCACACAGCCACGGGCGCACACGTCAATCAACACGCGCGTCACGTCCGTCTGGCAGGGTATCCCCGCAGGGCGGGCCCCATTCGCCGGTCGGCCGCCCGGACCGGGTGAGAACCGTCACAACCGGTGCGTCACGCCCTGCCGCGCGCCCGCTGTTCACCCCGTGGTCCAGCCGCCTTCCGGCAGCGGCAGCGGGCGGTTCGCCAGGGCAGCCGCCATCACCTCGGGGAAGGCGTCCGGGGTGCAGGCGAAGGCCGGGCAGCCGAGCGCGGCCAGCGCCGCGGCGTGCGCGTGGTCGTGGTCGGGAGCGCCGTCGTCGCTGAGCGCGAGCAGCGCGACGAAGCGCACCCCGGCCGCCGTCAGCGCGGCCACCCGGCGCAGCATCCCGCCCCGGATCCCGCCCTCGTGGAGATCACTGATCAGGACGACCACGGTGTCGGCCGGACGGGTGATCCGCGACTGGCAGTAGGCCAGCGCGCGATCGATGTCGGTGCCGCCGCCCAGCCGGGCGGCGAACAGCACGTCCACCGGGTCGGCCAGTTGCCCCGTCAGGTCGACGACGGAGGTGTCGAAGAGCACCAGTCGGGTGGCCAGGGTGCGGATCGAGGCGAGCGCCGCGCCGAGGACGGCCGCGTGCACCACCGAGGACGCCATCGAGCCGGACTGGTCGACGCAGAGGACCACCTCGCGCGCCACCGCGCGGCGGGCCCGGGCGTGGCCGACCAGGCGCTCGGGGACCACCGTGCCGCGCCCGGCCGGGCCGGTGCCGGGCAGGTAGTTCCTCAGGTTGGCCCGCACCGTGCGGTCCCAGTCGATGTCGCGGTGGCGCGGCCGGCCGGCCCGGGCGCCGCGGTCCAGCGCCCCGGTCAGGGTGGCCCTGGTCCGCGTCGCCAACCGGCGCTCCAGGTCCGCCACCACCTTGCCGACCACCAGGCGGGCCGTGGCGCGGGTGGTCTCGGGCAGCGCGTCCCCCAGCGCGAGCAGGGTGCCCACCAGGTGCACGTCCGGCTCGACGGCGGCCAGCATCTCCGGTTCGAGCAGCAGCCGGGCCAGGCCGAGCCGGGTGATCGCGTCCTGCTGCAGCAGCTGGACCACCGGGGTCGGGAAGTAGCCCCGGATGTCGCCCAGCCAGCGGGCCACCTGCGGGGCGCCGGCACCCAGGCCCGCGGCGCGGCTCCGGCCGCGGGCGGCGTCGGCGGGCGCCGGCTCGCTGCGGTAGAGGGCGGCCAGCGCGCGGTCGATGCCCGCGTCCCGGCCGGTCAGCCGGTGGCCGGCGCCTGCCGCGGACCCCGTCAGGGGGGACTCCCCCGCCTCGCCGCCCAGCACCAGGCGCCAGCGGCGCAGCCGCTCCTGGTCGGGGGCGTCTGGAGCGGCGGGGGCGGCGGGGGCGTCAAGGTCAGGGGCGACGGCGGCGGAGCCGGGCGGCGTGCGGTCGGGGCCGGTGAGGTCACTGCTCGTCATGCGGCGCTCCGGTGCGTCGACTGACGGAGGATTTGGCCGATCGTGGGCGCGAGCGGTGGCGGCGGGCCGGCCCGGCCGAGCAGCCGCAGCACGGTGGGCAGCGCGGCGTCGGCGCGCTCCTGGTCCAGCTCCTCGGCGGCGTCGGCGGCGTCGGCGGGCCGACCCATCAGCACCGGCCGACCGGCCGCCACCTTGGCGCCCACGCCGCGGCGCACCCCCGCCTCCAGCGCCGCGAAGGTGCGCCGCAGCAGCGGCAGCAGGTCGATGAAGGTCTGCTCCGGCACCTCGGTCAGCCAGCTGTCGAGCAGCGCGAGCAGTCGCGGGTCGTGCAGCAGCAGGGCGCCGCCGCCCGCGAGGAAGCCCTCGATCCAGCCGGCCGCGTCGGCGGGCGCGGCCGCCCTGGAGAGCACCAGGCCCAGTCGGCGCCCGGCCTCGGCCGCCTCGATCCAGCCCTCGTCCAGCAGCAGCCGCACCGCCCGGCCGCGCAGCAGTCCGGGCACCCCGGTGGCCGCGCCGCCGGTCGGCCCGCGCCTGGCCAGCTCGTGCAGGGCGGCGGCCCAGCGGTCGGCGAGGCCGGCCCCGGGCGGGCCGCCCGGCTCCCGCTCCGCTCGACGGAGCAGGCCGATCGCGCCGTGCACCGCCTCCAGTCGGGACCGCATCGCGGTGGCGCGCTCGGCGTCCAGCCCGGCGCAGGCGGTCGGCAGGGCGACGCAGAGCCGGCCGGCCAGGCCGTGCGCGACCTCCGCCAGCGCGCCGCTGTCGGTGCCGCGGACATCCCCGTAACGCAGCGCGCGGACCAGGGCGGGCAGCGCGTCGGCGAGCTCGGCGGCGTCGGTGTGCAGCGTGGCCCGGTCGGCCAGCGCGCGCAGCACCGCGGGCAGCGCGCCCGGCAGCCGGGCGACCAGGCAGGTTTCGGCCAGCCCGGTGAGCTCGGCGAGTTCGCCGGCCCGGGCGGCCGAGGCCGCCGCCTTGGCCGCGGCGGCCCGCTCGACGGTGGTGCCCCACGGCGCCGCCGCCACCACCCGGACGGCGAACTCCGGGTCCCAGCGCAGCCGCCAGCGCTCCTTGAAGGTGCCGGTGGCGCCGCCGGGGGTGCCGGCCTCGGTGCCCCAGTCGATGCCGAGCAGGCGCAGCCGGTGCAGCAGCACCGAGCGGCCCGCGTCCAGCTCGCCGCGCAGGTCCAGCGTCAGCTCCTGGCCGGCGGCGCCGGTGGGCGGCGCCTCGGGGCGCAGCCGCAGGGTGCGCTGCAGCCGGGTCAGGTCGCGCTGCAGCGGCACGGCCGGGGCGGCGGCCGGCACCCGGCCCAGCGCGTCACCGATCACCAGGCGCTCGCGGACCAGCGCGAGCGCGACCTCCGAGCCCTCGCAGTACACCGAACGCACCGCGTCCAGCGCCTCGGCCAGCCCGGGGGCCGGCCGCCCGCGCACGGCGGCCAGCGTCTCGGCGAGCCGGACCGCCTCGATGACGTGCGCGGCGGAGACCGGGCGGTCCGCGCCGCGCAGCAGCTCGGCGGCCCGGGTCAGGAACCGGGCCAGGCCGGTGCCGCCCTCCCCCGGGGCGGCGCCGGCCGGACGCTCGAACAGGTGCTGGTACCAGCCGGGCGACTCGATACCGGCCCCGTAGCCGGTCCGCTGGGCGAGCCGGCGGTGGGTCCAGGGCACCCAGGTGATCTCGGTCCGCGCTCTGCGCGGCAGTCCGGTGAGCAGCGCGCGGTCGGCGCCCGCCGCCGTGCGGGCGGCGAGCGCCGGTACGTGCCAGGCACCGCAGACCACGGCGATCCGGCGGTGGCCGGCCCGCCGGGCGGCGCGGATCTGCTGGCGCATGTACGCCTCGCGCAGCTCCTCGCGCCGCCCGGCGGCGGGCGCCGGGGAGGCCGTGGCCTCCCCGGCGCCCGCCGGTCCCACCGGTGCCGCGCTCGGCGAGCCCGGGGTGCCCACCGGATCGTCGCGCAGCACGGCCATCGCCTCGGCCACGGCCGCGAACGGCGCGAGCGGGTCGTCACCGGGCAGCCGGTGCTCGACCACGTCCTCCCACCAGGCCTCCGGGTCCGCCTGACCGGCGGCCGCGGCGAGCCGGGCGATCGGGTCGAGCGCCGGGCCCTCCTCCTGACCGCCCTCCTGACCGCCGGCCTCCGCCGCCGCCGACAGCGCGAAGGCCGTGCCGGCCGGCAGGTCGATGAACCGCACCGGCACGCCGGCCGCCAGCCCGTGCCGGATCGCCACCCACTCGGGTGAGAACGCGGCGAACGGCCAGAAGGCCGCCCGGGCCGGGTCGTCCACCACGTGCGCGAGCAGGGCGACGGGCGGCACCATCTCCTGGTCCGCCGCCAGGCCGATGATCGGGTCCGCCTCCGGCGGGCCCTCGATCAGCACCGCGTCCGGTCGCAGCTGGGCCAGTGCGGCCCCCACCGCGCGCGCCGAGCCCGGTCCGTGGTGTCGTACGCCCAACAGGGCCACCTCACCAGTCATGTCCTCCCCCTTGTCCTTCCTGGTGTCACTTGCCGGTCCCGCGGATTGCTCAGTTCCTTCAACTCCTTTTCACCACAAGCTGTTCAGCTGCTCAGGAGAGCTCCCGGGCAGCCCGGTAGAAGTCCTTCCACCCGTCCCGCCCGCGCAGCACGCCCTCCACGTACTCGCACCACACCGCCTGGTCGGCCACGGGATCGCGGACCACCGCCCCGAGCACCCCGCCCGCCAGGTCCCCCGCGCGCAGCACACCGTCGCCGAAGTGCGCGGCGAGCGCGAGACCATGGGTGAGGACCGAGATCGCCTCGGCGGTGGAGAGCGTGCCGGTCGGGCTCTTGACCTTGGTCCGACCGTCAGCGGTGACGCCGTCGCGCAGCTCGCGGAAGATCGTGACCACTCGTCGGATCTCCTGCGTGCCGCTCGGCGGCTCGGGCAGTTCCAGCGCGCGGCCCAGTTGGGCGACCCGACGCGCGACGATCTCGACCTCCTCGTCGAGGGTCGCCGGCAGCGGCAGGACGACCGTGTTGAAACGGCGGCGCAGCGCACTGGAGAGTTCGTTGACCCCGCGGTCGCGATCGTTGGCGGTGGCGATCAGGTTGAACCCGCGGACAGCTTGATTTTCCCAGCCCAACTCCGGTACCGGCAACGTCTTTTCCGAGAGCACGGTGATCAGGGCGTCCTGCACGTCGGCCGGGATCCGGGTCAGCTCCTCGACCCGGACGATCTTGCCGTCGGCCATCGCCCGCAGCACCGGCGAGGGCACCAGGGCCGCCAGGCTCGGCCCGTTGGCGAGCAGTTCGGCGTAGTTCCAGCCGTACCGCACGGCCTCCTCCGCCGTGCCCGCGGTGCCCTGCACCAGCAGCGTGGAGTCGCCGCTGACCGCCGCCGCCAGGTGCTCCGACACCCAGGTCTTGGCCGTACCCGGCACCCCGAGCAGCAGCAGCGCCCGGTCGGTGGCCAGCGTGCTGACCGCCACCTCGACGATCCGCCGCGGCCCCACGTACTTGGGCGTGACCACCGTGCCGTCCGGCAGTTCGCCGCCGAGCAGGTAGGTCGCAACCGCCCACGGCGACAGCCGCCACCGGGCCGGCCGCGGCCGGTCGTCGCACCGGGCCAGCGCCGCCAGCTCCTCGGCGAAGGCGTCCTCGGCGTGCGCCCGCAGCACCTCGGCGGCGGGCGCGGCGGGCGCGGTGGGCACGACGGGTGCAGTGGGTGCGGTGGACGCAGTGGGTGCGGTGGACGCAGTGGGTGCGGTGGTCATCGGGGGCTCCCTGCTGATCGGCCGTCGGTGGGCACAGCGATGCCCGGGAGGCTGGGGTGATCGGGAAGAACCGGCACGGTCGGCAGGCCCGGAAGCTCTGCCCGTCCGGCCCGCACAGACCACTCTGCACCCCGCCACTGACAACTCGGCGGCGACCGGACGGCCACGGTGGCTAGCATGGGAAGGAGGAGGTGCTGACGATGACCGCGACCGTGCCCGAGACCGCACACGACCTGGTGCGCCTGCTCGAACAGCTCCCTGAGCTCGACGCCTACCGGATCGAGCTCATCGACGGAAAGATCGTGATGCTCCCGTCCGCCGCGCCGTTCCACAACTTCATCCAGACCGCCATCACGTCACAGTTCTTCCAGCAGGGCTGGTGGTCGATGGTCGAGCAGGCCCTGGTCTCCCCGGAGCGAGCCTTCGAACCCAAGCCCGACGTCGTGGTCACCAGTCACGATGAGGCCGCCGACAACGCCAACCCCTTCCCCGCCCACCGGGTGGCCATAACGGTCGAGATCGTCTCCACCGACCGGGACAGCGACTACGCGAAGAAGCGCGCCTGGTACGCCCTGAGCGGCATCCCGCTCTACCTCATCGTTGACCCGAACGAGGGAATCTGGGAGCTGCACTCCGACCCCCGCGACGGTGGCTACCGGGTGGTCGCGCACGGCAGGTTCGGCGAGGACGTCGAGCTCCCCGAGCCCTTCTCCTTCGCGGTCGGCACCGAGACGTTCAAGGTCTACCCGCCCAGGAGGTGACTCCTGAGGGTCTGTCAGTGCGCCGCTCTACGTTCGGGGCATGGCCGAACGCTGGAGCACCGAGCACGCCCCCTCCCTCGCGCCGCACGCCGCCCCGACCGCGGCGGCGGGCGGCCCGGCCGATCCGGCGGCCGCGCGCCGGCGGGCCGAGCGGCGGGCGGCGCGGGTCGCGCAGGGGGCCACGGAGCTGCGGCTGCGGCTGGCCGACCGGGTGCGCGCCGGGCTGGCCGAGCAGGCCGGCGCGGCGGCCGACCGGGCACAGCTGGCGGCCCGGATGGTGGACGCCCAGGCGCCAGGACTCGCCGCGCGGGTCAGGGAGTTGGCCACCCTGCCGGCCGAGGAGCAGCTTGCCGCCTGCGGCCTGCTCGACCTGCTCGCGGCCGCCTACCTGCGGGTCGGCGAGCTGCCGGCGCCGCTGGCCGCCACCGTGCGGGCCAGGGTCGGCTTCAGCATCGACAGCGCCGAGCTGCTGGCCGGCCCGACCGTGCGGGACAGTTGGCTGGTGCTCGGCTGCCGGGACAGCGCCGAGGAGCCACTGACCACCCGCCGGGTCTGGCTGCGCGGCGCCGGGAGCGGGCGCGACGCCCTGCTGCTCGCCTACGGCCGCCCCGGCCGGGCGATCGAGCTCGCGCTGCCCCTGGGCCACCGGCTGGAGGCCGAGTTGGCCTTCCACCCCGGCGTCCGCCCGCTGCGCGCCGCGCTCGCCCCCCACCACGGCCCGCCGGCCCCGGCCCCGGCCCCGGCGGCCGGGCTGAGCGTCGCGGCGGCGGCGGCCGCCTACGGCGAGGCGGTCGCCGACGACCCGTGGACGGAGTCCTGGCCCGTCCTACTGGCCGCGGTGGCCCTGGTGCGCGGGCCCGGTGGCTGGCTGCTGACGGACGATCAGGGCGCGCTGCCGGTGCACGGTGCCGCCGGCGGCGCGCTCTGGCGGCTGGCCGCCGTCGCCCGGGGCCGACCGGTGGCGGTCTTCGGCGAGTGCGGGCACCGCGGGTTCGCCCCGGTCGCGGTCTGGGACGAAACCGGCCGGGCCATCACGCTGACCGGTACAGGAGCGGCCCGATGAACGACTACTGGTCCGAGCTGACCACCACCGCCCTGCTCGGCACCGACCGGCGCGCGCTGCCCCCGCCGAGCGGCTCACCCGCCGCGGTGGCGGCGGCCACCGCCGTCGACCGCGCCGATCCGGCGGTGGCGCTGCTGGAGCTGGCCGCGCTGGCCACCGCCACGCACCGGGCCGGGCTGCTGCCGCTGCCCGCCGTACCGCCCGAGGAACCGCCGCCGGCCGATCACCGCCCCGAGCTGCCCGCGGCCGCCGCGCGGCGACTCACCGTGCTGCTGGCCGGACGCGGCGGCGGCGCGGCGGCGAACCTCACCGAGCTGCTCCCGCAGTGGCTGGCGGCCGCCCACCGGCACGGCTACCGCCCGCCCGCCGCGCAGGTCCCGGCCCTGCTGGAGGCCGCTCGGGCCCGCGGCGAGCTGCGCGGGGAGGTGGCGGCCCTGGTCGGCCCGCTCGGGCGGTGGCTGGCCGAGCGGAACCCGGAGTGGCGCTACCTGCTGCGCACGGTGAACGCCGACGCGCCGACCGATGAGGGCCTCATCTGGCAGGAGGGGCTCTTCGCCGAGCGGGTCACCCACCTGACCCGGCTGCGCCGACGTGACCCGGCCGCCGCCCTGGCACTGCTGGCCGGCAGCTGGCCGAGCGAACGGGCCGAGGACCGCCTGCTCTTCCTGGACGCCCTTCAGGAGGGGCTCGGCCCGGCCGACGAACCGTTCCTGGAGGCCGCCCTCGGCGACCGGGGCAGGAACGTCAGGGCCACCGCCGCCGAACTGCTCTCCGCCCTGCCCGGCTCGGCGCTCGGCCGGCGGATGGCCGGGCGGGCACTGGCCGCGGTCCGCCTCGGCACCACCGGCGCGCTGCTGGTGACGCCACCCGCCGCCTGCGATCCGGGGATGCGGCGGGACGGGATACCGCTCGTCTCGCCCACCGGGCGCGACGAGCGGGCCTGGTGGCTGGGCGAGGTGCTGGCCGCCACCCCACTGGCCACCTGGACCGCGGCCTTCGGGCTGACCCCCGCCCAACTGCTCGCGCTGCCGGTGCTCGATGCCGTCGACGCCGCCGGCACTGCCGACAGCACTGCCGACAGCACTGACGCCGCTGACCTCACCGGCGCCACCGAGGCGCCCGCGGCGCCCGGCCCCTGGCGGGAGGAGCTGCACGAGGCCTGGGCCCGGGCCGCCGTGCGCCAGCGCGATGCCGCGTGGGCCCGGGTCCTGCTCGGTCCGCCCCCGCGCCGGGCGGGGGCGGCCGGCCGCGCCGGGGCGCCGGCCAAGCTGCTGGCGGTGCTGCCGCCGGCCGAGCGGGCCGCCTGGACGGCCGCCTTCCTGCGGGTCAACGGCCCCGGCGAGGCCTTCCAACTGCTCGGCGCCTGCGCCACACCATGGACCCCGCCGCTCAGCACCGCCGTGGTGGCCGCCCTGGAGCGGGCGGCCTCGGCCGGGTCCTACCCGTGGAACCACAGCGGTGTCCTGGGGCTGACGGAGCGCTCGCTGGCACCCGCCACCGCCCCGGCGGTCGAGGCGCTGGCGGCCGACGCCACGCCGGACACCGCCTGGGCCGAGACCTTCGGCCGGCTGGCCGGCACCCTGCGCTTCCGCGCGGCGATGCTGGCCGAGCTCGCCCCCGAGGGCCTCGGCGAGACGGCCTGCTGACCGAGCGCGCTCAGCTCGCCGTGCGCAGGTTGGCCTCGACCCAGGCCACCACGTCCCGGGTGGAGGTACCCGGGGTGAAGATGTCGGCCACCCCCATCGCCTTCAGCTCGGTGATGTCCTCGTCCGGGATGATGCCGCCGCAGAACACCTTGATGTCCGCCGCGTCCCGCTCCTTGAGCAGCTCCATCACCCGGGCGCAGAGCGTCATGTGCGCGCCGGAGAGGATCGACAGGCCGATGCCGTCCGCGTCCTCCTGGATCGCGGTGTCCACGACCTGCTCGGGGGTCTGGTGCAGGCCGGTGTAGATCACCTCCATGCCGGCGTCGCGCAGCGCACGCGCGATCACCTTGGCGCCGCGGTCGTGGCCGTCGAGCCCCGGCTTGGCGACCACCACCCGGATCGGGCCTGACACACCCATCACTGCCTCCACGTTAACCAGCACTAACTGCCTGAGGGGAGGTTAGCGCGACAGCCGTTCGACCGGCTACAGCTTCCGGCCGCCGCGCCACCACCACCGCAGGTGCGGGGCTACAGCTTCTCCACCGGCGCGTATCGCAGCAGCAGCTGCTTGCGGCCCGCGGTGCCGAAGTCGATGGTCGCCTTCGCCCGGTCGCCCACGCCCTCGGTGCCGGCCACGGTGCCGAGGCCGAACTTGTCGTGGCTGACCCGGTCGCCCACCGCGAGCGCGACCACCTCGCGCTCGGCCACCGTCCGCGCCGACTTGCCCCAGCCGGCCTTGGGCCCCTGCGAGCTGAGCCCGCCGCCACCGCCACCGCGCGAGCCGCTGGTCGACAACCCGCGGGAGGGCGGCGCGGCGATGGCGCCGGTCCGCTTCCACTCGACCAGTTCGCCCGGGATCTCCTCCAGGAATCGGGAGGCCGGGTTGTAGGAGGGCTGCCCCCACGCGCTGCGCAGCGTGCTGCGGGTCAGGTAGAGCCGCTGCCGGGCCCGGGTGAGGCCGACGTAGGCGAGGCGGCGCTCCTCCTCCAGCTCCTTGACCTGGCCGAGCGCCCGCATGTGCGGGAAGATCCCGTCCTCCATGCCGGTCAGGAAGACCACCGGGAACTCCAGGCCCTTGGCGGTGTGCAGGGTCATCATGGTGATGACGCCGCCGCCGTCCTCCTCGTCCGGACTTCCTCCTTCTGTCCCGGACTGATTCGCATCCGGGATCTGATCCGAGTCGGCGACCAGCGCGACCCGCTCCAGGAAGTCGGCCAGCGAGCCGACCGGCGGCGTGCCCTCGCCGTCTCCGTCCGGCCGCTCGCCCGGATCCTGCTCGTACTCCAGCGCGACCGAGGCGAGCTCCTGGAGGTTCTCCACCCGGGTCTCGTCCTGCGGATCGGTGGAGGACTGCAGCTCGGCCAGGTAGCCGGTCTCCTCCAGCACGGCCTCCAGCACGGCGGCCGGGCCGGCCCCGGACTCGACGACCTGCCGCAGCCCGGCCAGCAGTTCGTTGAACTTGCGCACCGCGTTGGCCGAGCGCGCCGCCATCCCGTAGGCCTCGTCGACGCGCAGCAACGCCTGGGCGAAGGAGATCCGCTCGCGGGCGGCCAGCGCCTCGATCATCGCCTCGGCGCGGTCGCCGATGCCGCGCTTGGGCACGTTGAGGATCCGGCGCAGCGGCACGGTGTCCTCGGGGTTGGAGAGCACCCGCAGGTAGGCCAGCACGTCGCGGACCTCCTTGCGCTCGTAGAAGCGCACCCCGCCGACCACCTTGTAGGGCAGGCCGACCCGGATGAACACCTCCTCGAAGACGCGGGACTGCGCGTTGGTCCGGTAGAAGATCGCCACGTCGCCGGGGCGGGCGTCGCCCGCGTCGGTGAGCCGGTCGATCTCCTCGGCGATGAACTGCGCCTCGCCGTGCTCGTCGTCGGCGACGTAGCCGACCACCTTCTCGCCATGCTCGCCGGCCGTCCAGAGCTTCTTCTCGCGGCGGTTGGCGTTGCGCTCGATCACCGCGTTCGCCGCGCTCAGGATGGTCTGGGTGGAGCGGTAGTTCTGCTCCAGCAGGATCGTGGTGGCGCTCGGGTAGTCCTCCTCGAACTGGAGGATGTTGCGGATGGTGGCGCCGCGGAAGGCGTAGATCGACTGGTCGGCGTCACCGACCACGCAGAGCTCGGCGGCCGGCAGGTCGGCGAGGCCGGCGGCTGCCGGGTTGACCAGGTCGCCGTCCACCGTCCGCTTGGGCGCCGCGCCCGCGGCCCCGCCGGTCAGCTCGCGCACCAGCGTGTACTGGGCGTGGTTGGTGTCCTGGTACTCGTCCACCAGGATGTGGCGGAACCGCCGCCGGTAGTGCTCGGCCGCGTCCGGGAAGGCCTGCAGCAGGTTGACCGTGGTCATGATGATGTCGTCGAAGTCCAGTGCGTTGGCCTCGCGCAGCCGGGCCTGGTAGAGCGCGTAGGCCTCGGCGAGCTTGCGCTCCATCGGGTTGGCGGCCTGCGCGGCGTAGGTCTCCTCGTCGATCAGCTCGTTCTTGAGGTTGGAGACCTTGGCGGTGAAGGACTTCGGCGGGAACTGCTTGGGATCCAGGTCCAGGTCCCGGCAGACCAGGGCCATCAGGCGCTGCGAGTCCGCCGAGTCGTAGATCGAGAAGCTGGAGGTGAAGCCGAGCCGCTTGCTCTCCCGGCGCAGGATCCGCACGCAGGCGCTGTGGAAGGTGGAGACCCACATGGCCCGCGCGCGCGGGCCGACCAGCTGCTCGACGCGCTCGCGCATCTCGCCGGCCGCCTTGTTGGTGAAGGTGATGGCCAGGATCTCGCCGGGCTGCACGCCGCGGGCGCCGAGCAGGTAGGCGATCCGGTGGGTCAGCACCCGGGTCTTGCCGGAGCCGGCGCCGGCCACGATCAGCAGCGGCGAGCCGGCGTGCAGCACGGCCTCGCGCTGCGGGTCGTTCATGCCCTCCAGCAGCTGGACCGGGTCGATCACCGGCCGGTGCGCGCCGTTGCGGTAGTGGGCGTCGCGCTCGGCCTGCGCGGCGTAGTCGGTGGCGAAGAGGTCGCCCGGGATCTCGTCGTCCGGGATGCCGCCCTCGTGGCCGTAGTAGTCCTCCGGCGGAGGCTCCTCGGCGAAGGCGACGGGCGGCGCGTCGGCGGCGGGCTTGGCCTCGAAGGGCTCGAAGCCGGGCAGCGGGAGGTCGTCAAAGAGGCTACTCATGGCCCTCCGAGTCTATGACCCGGCACCGACAGTCCCGGCGGGTCCGGGAGAACCCGGCGGCCCCGATCGGGAACGACCTGGTCAGGGCGAGTAGATGTTCCCGAAGACCAGGAAGACCCCGTAGGCACCCGAGCAGAGCGCGGCCGAGCCGATCACCAACCAGCGCGAGGCCGTCGAGCGCAGCCGGGCCAGGCCCGCGGCCGGCGGCACCAGCAGGACGAAGGCCGGCAGCAGGAACCGGGCCCGGGCCGCGTCGGTGGCGCTGCTGCCCAGCGCGACGGCGAGCATCGTCGCGCTGTGGACCAGCCAGGGCAGCGGCTGCCGCTGGACGACCGTGATCAGGAAGAGCGTCACGAACGCCACCACCACGGCGGCGATCACCACCTGGTTCAGCGTGGTCCGGGAGCCGCCGCCGCGCAGGAACATCGCCTCCAGCCAGTGCCAGGTGCCGGCCCCGGCGTCGAACTGGGTGCCCCAGGCGGACTGGACGTCCGAATAGCCGCTGAGCGTGCCTCGGGCGTGGTCCACGTAGCCGATGTAGCCCAGGAACCCCAGCGGGGACAGCAGCGCGCCCAGCACCACCCGCCACCACCCGGGCCGGTCCACGGGCGCCGGCGCCCGCCGGCCACGGAACCGCCCGACCAGCTCGACCAACGCCGCGGCACCCACGGCGGCGGCCACGGCCGCGGCCGTGGGCCGCACCAGGCCCGCCAGCAGGCTCAGCGTGCCGGCCCGGAGCCAGTGGCGGCGCAGCAGCGCGAACAGTGTCCAGGCCGCCAACGCGGTGAACAGCGACTCGGAGTAGGCCATGCTCTGCACGGCCGCGTGCGGCAGCACGCCCCAGAGCACCGCGGTGAGCGTGCCGACCCGGCGCCCGTAGCGCTCGGCGACGACCGCGAAGATCCCGGCGGCGGCGACCAGCGAGGCCGTCCACGCGACGAGCAGCGACGCGCTGCCCACGGTGACCGGCAGGACCGCGTGCACGGCTCCGATCAGCATCGGGTAGAGCGGGAAGAAGGCCCTGGTCGAGTACGGCGTGCCGTTCGCGCCGGACCAGCCGAGGTCGTCCGTGTAGCCGCGCGTCGCGATGTCGGCGTACCAGCGCGCGTCCCAGAGCGAGCCGAGGCGGCCCAGGACCGCCTGCGGGTGCGGACTGAGCACCATCATCAGCAGGCCCACGGCCCGCACCACCGCGTAGCCCAGCAGCGCCGGTCCCGCGTACCGCAGGTCACGGAGCACCCGCTCCAGCAGCTCGCGGGGCCGACCGGCGGGTCCGGCGCCCGAGCGGCGGGCGCCGGCCGTCGGGGCGGCCGTGATCTGGGCGGTCACCGCAGGCCCCCTTCGGCCTGCTCCGGGCTCGCGGCGGCCGACGCGCGCTCCGCGCCGGCCTGCGCCCCGCTCTGCGCGCCCGCCTGGACCCCGCTCTGCGCGCCCGCTTGGACCCCGGTCTGTGTGCTCGCCCGCACTCCCGCCTGTGTGCCCGCCTGCGCGTCGGCCGTGCTCAGCGTGGCGAAGGCCAGGTCGAGGCGCTTCTTCATGGCGCCCGAGAGCGGCCGCTCCACCAGGCGGTGAACCAGCCAGGCCAGCAGCAGCAACCCGACCACCACCACCACGAGCGTGGGCAGCGGGGCCAGCCACCGGCGCAACAGGTGGATGCCGGTGGTGCCGATCTCCTGGTGCAGCAGGTAGAGCGGGTAGGTGAGCGCGCCGGCGACCGTGAGCCGGCGCCACCTGATCCGGTTCAGGAGGCCCAGGGCCGCCGCGAGCACCAGCAGGAAGCACAGGGTGACCAGGGTGGCCGCGACGCTCCAGGAGATGGAGTGGGCCGGCAGGTACATCTGGTACATCTGCACCGTGCCCTCCAGCCGCCACAGCGCGATCATCCAGGAGAGGCCGAGCATCCCCCAGAGCAGCAGGTTGGGGCCGAAGCGGTACATCAGGTACATGGTGATGCCGGCCGTGAAGAACGGGGCGTAGTCCGGGAGGGTCAGCGTGGTCAGCAGCGGGAGGTTCACCGAGGGCGCGATCGCGGCGGCGAAGGTCCAGCCGCCGCAGAAGGCCACCACCCGGCGGTAGGTCGGGCCGCCCGCCATGACCGCGCCGAAGACCACGTAGAAGACCAGCTCGGTCCAGAGCGTCCAGTAGCTAGGGTCGACCAGCGGTGCCCCGACCGGCGTCTGGAGCATCGTCAGATTGACGATCACGGTCCGCGGGGTGATGTCCTTGACGGTGCTGAAGTCGTAGCGGAACGTCAGTACCACCGCGCTGGTCAGCAGGACCGAGATCCAGTACGCCGGGTAGAGCCGGACCACCCGGGAGACGAAGAAGTCCTGGGACCGCTTGCCCCAGCAGGACATGCAGATCACGAAGCCGCTGATCAGGAAGAACAGCTCGACGCCGGTCCAGCCGTAGAGCGCCATCCGGTGCAGAGTCGGCAGCGCCTGGGCCGGGGTCTCGCGCCAGGTGTCGTCGTAGCCGACGGGCTTGCCGATGAAGTGGAAGGACATGACGGCCAGGGCCGCCATCAGCCGCATGCCGTCGAGCACGTGGAGCCGGGGGCGCTTGGCCCGGGATCCCGCGGGGCCGCCCTCGTCGGGCAGGCCCCTGGCGGCGGGCGCGGGTCGCAGGCGGCCTGGGAGCACGGAGAGTGGCATGGCGGCGCTTTCCGGACGGGCGCCGCCCGACCTGGCGGACGGGCGGCGCGGACGAGGGCTGGGACGCCGGGGGCTGGTCAGGGCGCCGTGACCTTGATCAGGTACTCGCCCTGCGGACTCTTCGCGACCACCTGGAAGCCCGGCCCGCGGGGCACCACGCCGTCCTCCGGCCGGATCAGCACCCAGCCGGCGTGGTACTCCCTCAGCAGTTGGAACTTCTCCCCGTTCGTCGCCTCCTTCGAGAAGAAGACCCAGGTGTCGTGGGCGCGCTGATCGAGCACCGACTGCGCGATGGCCGGGTCCGGGTAGCCGGCCGCCACGGTGTAGTAGCCGTACGCCGGCAGCATGTCCAGCGGCCGGGTCCCGGTGGTCATCACCACATCGCCGTAGCCGAGGTACTCGGTGGTCCACTGGAAGCCGGGCCACGGCTCCCAGGCCTGGACGTTGTCGGTGACGCCCCGGGGGAAGTCCGACTTGGGGAAGAGGTAGAACATCGCGCCCGCCTGGACCCAGATGCCGAAGGCCAGCGAGAGGGTCAGGAGGAGCGAGAACTCCCGCTTGAACCACTGCGACCAGGGGATCCGCGCCGCCTCCAGCGCCACCGCCAGCTGCAGCATCAGGATCAGCCCCGGGTAGGCCCGGCCCCAGCTGAAGTCACCACTGAACCATCCGTAGCCCACGGCCGGCGCCACCAGCAGGAACGTCCACACCAGCGGGTCCCGCCGGTCCCGCCGGACGCGCGCCACCAGCGCGGGTACGCCGAGCAGCAGCGCGAAGCCGAACCAGTCCAGCGGGTGGTGGAAGAGGTTCTGGTGCACGCTGTCCAGCGCGGCCGAGTCGCCGAGGTGCCACACGCTCCAGTACGGCCAGGCGAGCACGCCGGCCAGCAGGACGGCGGCGGACCCGCCCCAGAGCAGCCAGTCGCGCCGGGTGAGGTCGCGCAGCGAGCCGAGCATGATCGCGGCCAGGCCGAGGCAGACCACGATGCCGGTGAACGGGTGCGACAGCACGATCGCGAAGAGCACCACGCCGAGGGTCAGGTGCGCCGGGATCCGGAAGGCGAGCGAGCGCGGCAGCGGCCCGCGCTCGGGCACCCGGCCCAGCAGGTTCAGCACCCCCGCCCAGAGCAGGAGCATCAGCCCGGCCGCGAAGGCGCTCGGGTAGGAGAGCCCCAGGGAGAACGAGAGGAAGGACTCGTACCCGCTCCACACCTCGACCGTGGTGCCCCAGAGGAAGAAGTAGGAGAGCACCGCGAACACCGGCGCCCACGGGCGGCTGGACAGCGCCCGGACGAAGACGCCGATCCCGACCAGGATGAGCAGCACGTTGCCCACCGCGAGGAGGTGCAGCGTGCGCAGCGGCGTCCAGCCGATGGCGAGCGAGACCAGCGCGCCGATCAGCTGGTAGGGCGAGAAGTACGGACTCCCGCGCCCCGGCAGGTCGATCATCGGACTGGTCGGGTGCGCCAGGTTGGTCCGCAACCGCCAGATCGTGGAGGCGTGTTGACCGATGTCGCCCGACCAGGGTAACTGGGCCGCTATCGGCACGAGGATCAGCAGCAGCACCAGGCAGGCCACCCGGTAGGGCGTCAGGCGCACCGCCCGTCGCAGTGACGAGAGCGGCGAGCGGGCGCCGCGCCGGGCCGTCGGCTCCCGGTCGGCCTCCGGCGGCGTCCCCTGCGGGGCGTCATCGGCAAGGGTCGTGTCCACGGCGGCACCTGTCGAACCGAGTCTGTCGGTCATTGTTCGTCACCACATCGGCTGTTTGTCGGGGTCTTTCGCGGCAGACGCCCGTTCGATCCCGGCACCGTCGATCGCCACAACCTGACGCAGGAGAGGACCATCGCCACCAGCAGGAGGACGTTGCGCAGCACGAGGACGAGGGTGAAGCCGACCGACCCCTGCATCACGTTGTCGAAGAAGAGCGGATACTCCACGCTGGTCAGCGCGGTGGCACCGACCAGCAGGGCCACGACCCCGCGCTGGGTCGTGGCGCGAAAGCTCAGGCAGATCGCGCCCAGCCCGATCAGCCAGATGAAGTACTGCGGGCTGATGACCCGGCTGGTGGTGACGAAGACCAGCACCGCGGCCAGGGCCGCGTCGGCCGTGGTGGCGGCGGTCCAGATCCGGGCCCGGGCCCGCCACAGCAGCAGCCAGCAGAAGCCCAGCAGGCTCAGCGCCAGCAGTCCGTCGGAGACCTCGGGGACGTACGGGCCGAGGAACTCCATCGAACCGAAGTGGTACTCGATGGTGCCGCTGTAGCCGAGGAACCGGGAGACCAGCAGGACGGTCCCGCCGAGGGACTCGAACTCCACCCCGCGGCCACCCTGCGCGTTCAGGAAGTCGAAGGGGCCGTGGAAGAAGCCGACCGCGATCAGCGTGAGCGCGAGGGCCGAGGCCGCGAAGCCGAGCCAGATCGACCACAGGCCACGACCGCGCGGGGCGCCGAAGACCGCGAAGGCCGGCCACACCTTGACCATCGCGCCCGCCGCCGCGAACGCCCCGCCCAGCCGGCCGCTGCGTCGCACCGTGAGCAGCGCCAGCACCGCCAGGGCGGTGACGATCATGTCGTACCGCGCGTAGGGCAGGTAGAGCATCAGCGGCAGCCCGAGCACCCAGGCCCAGGCACCCGTCAGGCTGCGCCCGGCCCGCCGGCCGACCCGCAGCAGGCCCGCCAGGACAACGGCGTCGGCAGCGAAGGAGACGACGACGAAGCCCTGGACGAAGTTCACCCACGGGACCAGCCGGGGGGCGAGCATCACGAAGGCGGCGCCCGGCGGGTACTGCCAGGTCGGATCGCCGATCGGATAGCTGCCCGACGCGAGTTGGCGGCTCCACTTCTCGTAGAGCGTGTGCATCTCACCGTTGGCGTTGATCTTCATGGCGAAGAGCAGCGTGATCATGAGCAGCCTGGTGCAGGCCCAGTAGCCGAGCGGCGCCAGCAGTTCGAGGGGCCAGGTCCGTGGGGCCCACAGCCAGGTCCGTGGGGCCCACGGGGAGAAGCCGGATGACCGGTGGTCCAACTCCGCCGCCCTCTCCGCGCCCGCGGGACCTGTCCCGACCTCGACGAACGAGTCCGACACCATGCTCCGCCCACCTCCCGAGCCTTGCATTCGAGACCGCTAGGAACCGGCGCCGCGCGGGTCGGCCGCCGGCTCGCACGTCAACGCGGCGGCCTTCGACCAGATCTGCTCCGGCTCCCCCGCGTCGATCCGGCGGGCCCGCTCCAGCGCCGCGGTCAACCGCCGCTTCAGCACGCCGGCGAGCGGCCGCTCGACCAGTCGGTGGACCAGCCAGGACGCCAGCAGCATCACCCCCACGAGTGACAGCACCAGCAGGTAGGGATTCATCCGGGTGTGCAGCTCGGAGATGACCAACCAGCCGATCTCCTCGTGCAGGAGGTAGAGCGGATAGGTGAGCGCGCCGGCAGCCACGATCCAGCGACCGCGGATCCGGTCGAGCCGGCCCAGTGCGGCCGCGATCATCACCAGGAAGCTCGCCGAGACGATGCCGAAGCAGAGCGTGAAGCTGAGCCGGTGACCCGCGTCGGTCTGATAGCCGGACACGATCTGCAGCATCCGGTGCTGGGCGAGGAGCCAGTTGAGGCCGACGACGCCCCAGAGCAGCAGGTCGGGCCCGAAGCGGTGGATCAGGTACATCGCGATGCCCGCGATGAAGAGCGGCGCGTACTCCGGATCGAAGACCAGGTCGAGCACGGCCCAGCCGGACACCGCCGCCGCCACCGCACCGAGGGTCCAGACCGCGCAGAACATGACGACCCGACGGTAGGTCAGCTGCCCCAGCGCCACCAGCACGGCGAACAGGACGTAGAACCGCAGCTCGATCCAGAGGGTCCAGTAGACCGGGTCGATGTCCATCGCCCCGCCCACGCCGTTCTGCAGCATGGTCAGGTTGGTCAGCACGTCCGTGTAGTGGAACCTGTCGATGTTCCACATCCAGGTCGGCCGCGTGGTCAGGACCACCGCCGAGGTGATCAGCAGGCAGACCCAGTACGCCGGGAAGAGCCGCACCACCCGGGAGACGAAGAACTCGCCGACCGTCCTGCCCCAGGCGGACATGCAGATGACGAAGCCGCTGATCAGGAAGAACAGCTCCACGCCGGACCACCCGTAGGCGGCCCAGGAGCTGAACTCCGGCACGATCCGGCTGGAGTCACCGCCCCACATGGCCGGATGCCGCTGGTAGCCGGTGTAGTGCCAGAAGACCACCGCGAGCGCGGCGAGCAACCGCAGACCGTCGAGCACGTAGAGACGGGGCTTCGCGCCCCGCTTCTCCGCCGCACGGCCGCCTCCGGCCGCAGGGCCGAGGCGCACCGTGGACAACTCGACACCAACCTGCTGCGTCGATAGTGGCGTTGGGCGCATGCGGACTCTCGCAAGGGGTGATCGACGGCGCCCGCGCGAGACCGCAGGACCCGGTGTGCATCAGGCACATTACCGTAGGTGTCGGCCTGATTACTCCCACGCGAGCCGCTGGCGCCGCCTCAGATCAGCCGTCGCGCCGTCGCCCAGCGGGTCAACTCGTGCCGGTTGCTCAGCTGGAGCTTGCGCAGCACCGCCGAGACGTGGCTCTCCACGGTCTTCACCGAGATGAAGAGCTGCTTGGCGATCTCCTTGTAGGCGTAGCCGCGTGCGATCAGCCGCAGCACCTCGCGCTCGCGCTGGGTGAGGCGGTCGAGGTCCTCGTCCACCGGCGGGGTGTCGGTGGCGGCGAAGGCGTCCAGCACGAAGCCGGCCAGCCGCGGTGAGAAGACCGCGTCGCCGTCGGCGATCCGGAAGACGGCGTTGACCAGGTCGGCGCCGGTGATGGTCTTGGTGACGTAGCCGCGGGCACCACCGCGGATCACGCCGATCACGTCCTCGGCGGCGTCGGAGACGGAGAGCGCGAGGAACTTCACCCCGCCCGGCTCGCCCATCACGGCGGCCGAGCGGCGCAGCACCTCGACCCCGCCGCCACCGGGCAGGTGGACGTCGAGCAGCACCACGTCGGGGCGGGTCTCGGCGACCACCTTGACCGCCGACTCGACGTCGTCGGCCTCCCCCACCACGTCGATGCCGGTGGTCTCGGTGCGGCCGATCTCGGCCCGCACACCGGTGCGGAACATCCGGTGGTCGTCCACCAGCACCACCCGGGCCACCCGGACGGGCCCGTCCGCCCCGGCTCCTGTCGACACGGCCTCAGTCATCAGCAGCTCTCTCCATCTCCAGTTCGACCTCGGTGCCGCCGTCCGGCGCCGGGCGCACCCGTGCGGTGCCGCCGTGGCGCTTCATCCGGCCGATGATCGACTCGCGGACGCCCATCCGGTCCCCCGGCACGGTCTCCGGGTCGAATCCGGGGCCGTGGTCGCGTACGAACACCGACACCGTCCTCCCCTCCACCTCGGCGTAGACCTGCACCGGTCCTCCGCCACCGTACTTGGCGGCGTTGACCATCGCTTCACGCGCTGCCTGCATCTGCGCCGCGACCTTCTCGTCCATCGGGCAGTCGCCCACGCAGACCAGCTCGACCGGGACGCCGTGCCGGTCCTCGACCTCGGCGACCACCTCGCGCAGCCGCTCGGCCAAGGTGTCGGGCGCGGCCTCGGCGGCCGCCTCCGGGCGGTAGAGCCAGAGCCGCAACTCGCGCTCCTGGGCCCGGGCCAGGCGCTGCACCTCCTTGGGGTCCTCGGACCTGCGCTGGATCAGGGTCAGCGTGTGCAGGACCGAGTCGTGGATGTGGGCGGCGATCTCGGCCCGCTCCTGGGCCCTGATCCGGGCGGTCCGCTCGGCACCCAGGTCCTGCCACATCCGCAGCGCGTACGGCCCGGTCAGCACCAGCACCCCGGCCAGCACCGCGAGCGAGGCCTCGATCACCGAGGCGACGGTGGAGCCGGTGCCCTGCAGGATCAGGAAGCCGATGATGCCCACCGTCACCAGCAGCACGCCCGCGCCGACCCGGGCGAACGCGCCGCGCCGCTTGCCGCCGCCCTCCAGCCCGAACCAGCGCTGCCAGCGGGAGTCGTCGGCCTGCCGCCAGACCAGCGCGACGCCGACGCCGATCGCCAGCAGCGGCCAGGTGTAGGGCTGCGAGGACTGGATGTTGAGCACGTTGAGCAGGGCCATCACGCCGACGACCAGCATCAGCAGCGCGGCGAGCTGACCGAGGTTCTGCCGGCTGGTCGCGCCGCTCTGGCCCCTCTCGGCGGAGGCCTGCTCGGGGACCACCGGCTCGCCCTGGAAGGTGCCCTGCAGCAGGTCGCGCAGCCGGCCGAGCCGGCCCGGCTGCCCCTTGCGCAGCGGCTGCGGCCTGGCCCCGACCGTGTCGGCGGGAACGAACTGCCCGTTCAGCCAGACATAGGTGGGGCCCAGGCCGCCGCGGGCCGGCTCGCCGATGCCGATCGGCACCACGAACCAGAAGGCCGCGTACAGCAGCACGCCGATGCCGTTGGCGAAGAAGAGCAGGACGAAGGCGGCCCGCACCCAGGTGACCGGCAGGCCCAGGTGCACGGCGAGCCCGTGCGCCACCCCGCCCAGCATCCGCGAGTGCGGGCTGCGGTAGAGCTTGCGGTAGGGCGGCGCGGCCGGACCCGGGGTCGGCTCGGCTCCCCCGGACGGCGGGCCGTCGGGGGTGGTCGTGCTCGGTTCGGGTTCGGTACCGGGGGCTGCCACGCCACCGATGGTCACACGCGCGCGGTTGCCGGCGCATCAGGGTCCGTCCCCTAGGTGGCGAAGATCGTCAGGCGACGGAGCCCGTCCGGTGACGAGGACCGTCCAGGCGGCGAAGACCGTCGGCTGCCGTCCGGAGGAGAGCTGGGCGTGTCGTGGCCAGGCTGATTGATCTTATGAACTTCCTATCTCACGGTAGCTGACACCACGTCACCTACCGGGAGGTACCTCTTGAAACGGATCATCTCCACGCTCGTGGCCGCGGCGCTCTGCGCGGGCGCCGTGCTGGCCGCCGGCCCGACCTCCAGTGCCGCCTCCACCCGCGCCGGCCGGCCGGCGCTGCGGATCATGCCGCTCGGCGACTCGATCACCGTGGGGGTGGGCAGCCTGCACGACACCGGCTACCGGCTGCCGCTCTGGCGACTGGTGAGCCTGCGCCCCGACGTCGCCGCCGAATTCGTCGGCTCGCAGCGCGACGGCGCCTTCGCGCAGCCGTGGCACGAGGGCCACAGCGGCTGGATGATCAACGACCTGCGGGGCCGGGTGGACGGCTGGCTCCAGGCCTCCCGGCCGGACGTGGTGCTGCTCCACATCGGCATCAACGACCTGGACCGAGGGGCGGACAAGGCGCACGCGGTGGACCGCCTCCAGCTGCTGCTGGACCGGATCTTCACCGACCGGCCCGGCGTAGCCGTGGTACTGCTCGGCCTGATCCCGACCACCGGCGGCCTCCAGCCGCTGGTGGCCGGCTTCAACGAGCGGGCCCAACTGCTCCAAGGGGTCGAGCGGCGACTCGGCCGGCGGCTGACCTACATCGGGCCGCCCGCCCTGACCAGCGACGAGTTCGCCGACCGGCTGCACCCCGACGACCTGGGCTACACCCGGATCGCGCAGGCCTTCTACACCGGCCTGCTCGGCAGCATCGAGCAGGCCGCCGCCACGGACCGTCCAGGGGACCGCCCGGCCGGCCGCCCCTGACCGGGCTCTCAGGGAGAGATCAGGGTCCGGGCAGGGACCGACCCGCTCCCGCCCGGCCCCTGGAACCCGCAGGATGGAGCCATGACGGAGGAGCAGAGCGCGGCCGCGGACGAGCGGATCGCCGAGGAACAGCCAGGGGACGGCCGGCCACCACTCACCCGGGACCAGGACCACCGGGTGGTGGCCGGGGTCTGCGGGGGGCTCGGCCGCCACCTGGACATCGACCCGGTGGTCTTCCGGGTGGTCACCGCGGTGCTCTGCCTGACCGGCGGCCTGGGACTGTTCCTCTACGGACTGGCCTGGCTGATCGTGCCGCTCCAGGTGCGGCCGGAGGGCGAGGAGGGCGGCCTCGGACGCACCGAGCTGCAGCGGGTGCTCACCGGCCGGGTGGACGGGCAGTCGATCGGCGCGGTGCTGCTCACCGTGATCGGCACCGGGGTGTTCTTCTCCTGGATGGGCAGCGGCGACTCGGTCCTGCCATTGCTGCTGCTGGGCGCGATGGTCTTCTTCGCGGTGCGGCACGACCCTGAGCGGCGCCGCCGGGCCCGCGGGCTCGGACGCCCGCCGCGGCCCGGCGGTCCGTACGACCGGCCGACCGGGCCGACCGGGCCGGCCGCCGCACCGGGCCGGGGCAGCGCCTCGCCGTTGAGCGACTGGAAGACCTGGCGCCAGGACTTCCACGAGGAGTGGGCCTCCCGCAAGGCCGAGCTGCGCGGGGAGTGGGCCGAGCACGCGGCGCAGCTGCGCGAGGGCTTGGCCACCGCCGCCGAAGAGCTGCACGAGCGGGTCGACCCGACCAGGGGCCAGCGCCCCCGGGACGCCGCCGAGCGCGCTGACGCCCCGTCGGAGAGCGCCGCGGACGCACCGCAGAACCGCACCGGCTACCTCTGGGACCCGCGCCACCCCGAGCGCGACCCGTACGGCGCGCCCCCGCCACCCGGTGCGCCGGCCCAGGCCTGGTGGCAGCGGACCGACCTGCCCGCGGGCGACCCGCTGCGCAAGAACGCGGCCACCCCGCCGCCACCGCCGCCACCGGAGCGCCGCGAGCGCCGGGCGCGCTCGGTGCTCGCCCCGTTCGGCCTGCTGCTCTCGGTGGGCGTGGCCTGGCTCGTCTGGTCGCTCAACGGGCACCTGGCCGGCACGGTGCTGCTCTCCACCACGCTCGCCACCGGCCTGCTCGGGCTCGGAGTGACCATCCTGGTGGGCGCGAGGTTCGGCCGGGCCCGGGTGCTGGTCGTCCCGGCGCTGCTGGTCACCCTGCTGCTGACCGCGGTCGGCAGCACGGCGGGCACGGCCGGCGCGGGCCTGGGCAACCGCAGCTGGGCCCCGGCCGGCGCGAGCGAGGTGCGGCACAGCTACGGTCTCGGGGCCGGCGACGCACGGCTCGACCTCTCCGCGGTCGACCCGGCGGGCCGCACCGTGGCCACCACGCTCCGCCTCGGCGCGGGCGACGCGACCCTGAGGCTGCCGGCCGACGTCACCGTCGAGTTGGACGCGCGCACCACGGTCGGCAACATCCAGCTGCCCGACCGGGTCCAGGAGGGCAACGTGGGCGCGCATGTCATCACCCGCCTGGACCCGGTCCAGGGCACGGCGAACAAGGGAACCATCGAGCTGACCCTGCAGGTCGGCCTCGGCGACATTCAGGTGGTGCAGGGATGAAGCGGCATCGGTTCGACCTCTTCTCGCTGCTGGCCGGCGGCCTCTTCACGGCGATCGCCGTGCTCTACCTGGTCGCCTCGCTGAACGGCGTCTCGGTGAACGGACGGATCGTCATGCCGGTCGCCTTCATCGTGCTCGGCGCGGCCGGCCTGGCCGGCGCGGTGGCGGCGATGTCCCGCCGCGGCCGCGGCCCGGACGCCTGAGCCCGAGACCGACCGGCGGTCGGCCCGAGCCTTGACGCGGCGTCGGCCCCGCTCCCCCCGGTGCGCCGGGGAAGCGGGGCCGACGGTGCGTCAGGACTGCAGCGGGCCCAGGTCGAGCCGGTCGCCCGCCTTGGTGACCGTGTACTTGGGCAGCGGCTTGACGGCCGGGCCGGTCAGCACCGCACCGGTCGCCGCGTCGAAGACCGAGCCGTGGCAGGGGCAGCTGAGCTGACCGTTCTTCGGCGGGTTCACGGTGCAGCCGGCGTGCGTGCAGATCGAGGAGAGGCCGCAGTACTGGCCGGCCTTGGGCTGCACGATGTAGATCGCGTCGCCGCTGCCCGGGTCGGTGACGGTGGCCGAGCCGCCGACCGGGACGGCGGCGACGGCGACCGAGGGCGCCGCCGCACCGCTCGCGGGCTGCGGCGCGGCGGGCGCGGCGGCGACCGGCTTCGGCTTCTTCCGGATGAAGGTGGCGGTCAGCGAGCCGACCAGCAGCCCGGCCCCGCCCAGCGCGACCGCCGCGATCGAGCCGTCCAGGACGGTGCGGCGGCGCACCGCCTCCTCCGTCAGACCGTGTCGGCGGTCCCGCGCGGCCCGGGAGGCCAGCAGGCCGTCGACCGACAGGTACGGCGTCCCGGCCAGCACCAGCGCGGTCCAGGCCATCAGGTAGGGCAGGTCGTTGCCCAGGTAGTAGGGCGAGACGTTGAAGCTGACGGTGAGGAAGAGGGTCAGGCTGAGCACCGCGCCGCCCAGCGCGGCGATCCGGCCCCAGAGGCCGAACAGGATGCCCAGTCCGACCGCCAGCTCACCGAAGGCGATCAGCAGGCCGAAGAAGGTGGGCGCGTGCAGCGCCGGAGCCAGCGCCCAGCCGACGGGGCTGTGCGGCTTGGCGGCCACGGTCTGCGCGTAGAAGGACTGCGGATCGCCGGCCCCCGCCAGGAAGTGGCTGTCCGCCAGCTTGTCCAGGCCCGCGTAGCTGAAGGTGACGCCGAGGAACAGGCGCAGCGGCAGCAGCGCGAACCGGCCGGCGAAGGCCTTGCGCCGGCCGGCGCGCTCGGCCCGGCCCGCCTTGCCCGGGGGCACCGGCCCGGCGACCGGCGGTGGCTCGGAGCCGGAGCCGGCTGCCTCGACCGAGTCCCTGGTGCCCTCCATCATCGCGTCACCCTCCATCGGTTCCCGCTCGGTTCTCGCACCGGTGCGCGGCCGGACCGCGACTGGTTCGATCGGCATTCTGCCCGTTTTTGACGGTAACCCGATCGCTGGGTGTCAGATCCGACCGCACCCGCGACCTGGCCGGATCTGACGCGAACGGCCGCACCGCCACCCACTGGTACGCGGATGGCGGTGCGGCCGTTCAAAGCCCGGGAGAGCGATTCCCGAGGCCTACTCCCATTCGATGGTGCCCGGCGGCTTGCTGGTCACGTCCAGCACCACGCGGTTGACGTCGCGCACCTCGTTGGTGATCCGGGTGGAGATCTTGGCCAGCACCTCGTAGGGCAGCCGCGACCAGTCGGCGGTCATGGCGTCCTCGGAGGAGACCGGGCGCAGCACGATCGGGTGACCGTAGGTGCGGCCGTCGCCCTGCACGCCGACGCTGCGCACGTCCGCGAGCAGCACCACCGGGCACTGCCAGATCTCGCGGTCCAGGCCGGCCGCGGTCAGCTCCTCGCGGGCGATCGCGTCGGCCTCGCGCAGCAGGTCCAGGCGGTCCTTGGTGACCTCGCCGACGATCCGGATGCCCAGGCCGGGGCCGGGGAACGGCTGGCGCTGGACGATCTCCTCGGGCAGGCCGAGCTCCTGGCCGACCATCCGGACCTCGTCCTTGAACAGCTGGCGCAGCGGCTCGACCAGCGAGAACTGCAGGTCCTCGGGCAGGCCGCCGACGTTGTGGTGCGACTTGATGTTCGCGGTGCCGGTGCCGCCGCCGGACTCCACCACGTCCGGGTAGAGGGTGCCCTGCACCAGGAAGTCGACCGACTCGCCGTGCTCGCCGGCCTCGGCGACGATCTCGGCCTGCGCCTGCTCGAAGACCCGGATGAACTCCCGGCCGATGATCTTGCGCTTCTCCTCCGGGTCGCTGACGCCCTTGAGCGCGCTCAGGAACCGCTCCTCGGCGTCCACCACCTTGAGCTTGACCCCGGTGGCGGCCACGAAGTCCTTCTCGACCTGCTCGGTCTCGCCCTTGCGCATCAGACCATGGTCGACGTAGACGCAGGTGAGCTGGTCACCGATGGCCTTGGCCACCAGCGCGGCGGCCACCGCGGAGTCCACGCCGCCGGACAGGCCGCAGATCGCGCGCTTGTCGCCGACCTGCGCCTTGATCAGCGCGATCTGCTCGTCCACCACGTTGTGGGTGGTCCAGGTCGGGGCGATGCCCGCGCCGCGGTAGAGGAAGTGTTCGAGGATCTGCTGGCCGTGGGTGGAGTGCAGGACCTCGGGGTGGTACTGGACGCCGTAGAGCCTGGCCTCGTCGTTCTCGAAGGCGGCGACCGGGACCACGTCGGTGGCGGCCGTGACGGTGAAGCCCTCGGGCGCGGCGGAGCAGGCGTCGCCGTGCGACATCCACACCGACTGCTCGTCCGGGGTGCCCTCGAACAGGGTCGAGCCGGACCGGGAGACGTGCAGCGGGGTGCGGCCGTACTCGCGCGCACCGCTGTTGTCGACGGTGCCGCCGAGGGTGATCGCCATCAGCTGGAAGCCGTAGCACATGCCGAAGACCGGCACCCCGGCCTCGAAGATCGCTCGGTCGAGCCGCGGCGCGCCCTCCTCGTAGACCGAGGACGGGCCGCCGGAGAGGATGATCGCCTTCGGGTTCTTGGCGAGCATCTCGGCGACCGGCATGGTGCTCGGCACGATCTCGCTGTAGACCCGCGCCTCACGCACCCGGCGGGCGATGAGCTGGGCGTACTGGGCGCCGAAGTCGACCACCAGGACGGTGTCGACCGAGGCGGCGGACTGTTCGGGGGTTGCTGAGGACACAGACGGCCTTCCGGCAGCGATGTGGGGGTGTCATCCCCGAGTCTACCGGGCACCCCGTTCACCCCCGTTCACCCCTTTGCCGACCGCCCGTGTCCGGGCCGGGCGCGGGCTCGTTCTCCTGGCGGCCGTACGACCGCGCCGCACCCCCCAGGTGCGCCGCACCTGGCGCCCGGGCCCGCGCCTGTGCGGCCGGCAGGACCACGCGTGGCAGTACCAGTCCGCCCGCGCGCGTGGCGCTCCACCACCGGTGGCATCGGTGGGCCGGAGCGCCGTGGGACCGCGCGCGGGTGGGGTGAACCGGCAGCAGGGGACAGCGGCCGGCTCACGACTGCGCCAGGAGGCGCGGCGGCGGCGCCGGGGACGCCCGGACCGTCGCCGCGCCACCCGGTGGCGATCGATTCAACTACTGAACGTCACCACGATGCCGCAGGTCGCCATGTTCGCGACAGGTATGGACCAAGCTGTTGACAGGGTGTCAGGGACGGTCGGCGCGGGGCCGTGGGGACGTCGCGAGGAAAACGGACTGTGCCGAAGTCGGCCGAATCGGTTGCAGAGCATGGCCTGTGTCCACCACGATGCTGGGTAGGGGGTTTCCGCCGGCCGATTCCGGCCGATGGGTCGCCTGCTTCGCTGCTCCTGCCCATCGGCGGTGACAGCGAGTATCACCTCACGCTCCGTGAGGACAGTGCCGTCGCCCGGCCGACCCCGGCCGGGGACCCGCACGAGGTGGCGCGCGACCCGCGCTCGCGCCCCGCGCGACTCGATGCCAACCGAATGGACGGCGCTCATCCCCCGGCGCCGTCACCCCAGCACCGGCGCTGCCCTGACGCCGCGTGCTGAGCGACAAAGGGCCCCGTTCCCCCGCGGGGCCCTTTGCCTTGCCCCCTGGCTGTCCTGCCCCCGGCTGCCCCGGCTGTCCTGTCCCCGGGCCCGCGCCACCGGGCGGCTACGGCGGAAAGGTCAGTTCGGCCGCCGCGCCCCCCTGCGGGTGGTTGGCCAGCCGCAGCCCGACCCCGAGCGCCGCCGCGTGCCCCTGGGCGATGGTCAGCCCCAGGCCGTGCCCGTGGCCACGCTCCCTGGCGCCGGTGCGGAACCGCTGCGGCCCGTGCTCCAGCAGGTCCGCGGGGTAGCCGGGGCCGTGGTCGCGAACGGTGACCACCGCCCCCGCCACCACCACCTCGACGGGGGCCGCGCCGTGCCGCTGGGCATTGGCCACCAGATTGGCCACCACCCGGTCGAGCCGGCGCGGATCGGTGGTCACCCGGGCGTCCGCCTCGATCCGCAGCTCGACGGCGCCGCCGACCGCCGCCAGGATCCGCCCCAGCAGCGGCCCCAGGGCAACCGGTGCCAGCTCCGGTGTCTCGGCGCCGGCGTCCAGCCGGGAGACCTCCAGCAGGTCCTCGGTGAGCCGGCACAGCACCCGCACCCGGTCCCTGACCAGCTCGGTCGGACGTCCCGGCGGCAGCAGCTCGGCGGCGGTGAGCAGGCCGGTGAGCGGGGTGCGCAGCTCGTGCGCGACATCGGCGGTGAACCGCTGCTCGCCCGCCAGCTTGCTGCTCAGCACCGCCGACATCGAATCGACTGCGGCGGCCAGCTCGGCGACCTCGTCGCGCTGGCGGCCCAGCGGACCGATCCGGGCGCTCAGGTCGCCCTGGGCGATGGTGCGGGCGGTGCGGGCCGCGGTGCGCAGCCGGCGGCTGATCCGGTGCGCCACCAGCACCCCGGCGAGCACGGTCACCGCCACCGACAGGGCGGCCGAGACCATGATGGTGCGGTCCAGCGAGGCGATGTCGCGCGCGTCGGCGGAGTAGTCGATCGAGACGGCGATCACGTGACCGTCGAAGCCGGCCGCCGCCCACATCCGGGGGCCGCTGGAGCTCGGGCCGAGCATCGAGCCCTGCCGGTCCTGCCGGGCCAGTCGGCGCAGCGGGTCGGGCAACTGCTGCGGCTGGTCCAGCTCGGCGTTCCAGGCCTGGGTCAGGAAGCCGGTGCGGCCGTAGCCGTCCAGGACGGCGGCCAGCGCGGCCTCGGCGGAGCCGCGCTCCTGGTCGACGTGCTGGCGGACCGAGGCCTGGTGGACCAGCAGGCCCACGGTCAGCGCCACCAGGCAGGAGACCAGCGCGACGGTGACGGCGATCTGGCGGCGCAGGTTCATCCGGCGCCGCCGCCCGCGACCCGCCGGTGCCGGAGCTTGTAGCCGAAGCCGCGCACGGTCTCGATCCGGTCCGCGCCGATCTTCGCCCGCAGCCGCTGCACATGGACGTCGACCACCCGGGTGTCGGCGCCCCAGGCGTAGTCCCAGACCCGCTCCAGCAGGGTCTGCCGCTCCAGCAGGATCCCGGGCGCGGCGGTGAACTCCAGCAGCAGCCGCAGTTCGGTGGGCGTGAGCGGGATCGGACGGCCGTCGACCCGCACGTCCATCGCGTCGGTGTCCACCTCCAGGCCGTCGACCACGCGCAGCGAGCGGTCGGGCACCGGGTCGGCGGCGGGCACCGGGTCCGCGGCCGGGCCGGGCACGGGAGCAGCGGCGGGCACCGGCGCGGGCGGCAGGCCGGTGCGGCGCAGCACGGTGCGGATCCGGGCCACCAGGACGGCCGTCTCGAAGGGCTTGACCAGGTAGTCGTCGGCGCCGGCCTCCAGGCCCGAGACCACGTCGATCGGGTCGGTGCGGGCCGACATCATCAGGATCGGCAGCTGGCTCTCCTCGCGGATCCGGCGGCACAGGCCGACGCCGTCCAGCAGCGGCAGCATCACGTCGAGCAGCAGCAGGTCGGGCCGGCCGGCCCGGAACCGCTCCAGGCCCTCCAGCCCGTCGGCGGCGGTGTCCACCGGGAAGCCGTAGCGCTCCAGCGCCATCCTGGTCGCCTCGCGGATCACCTCGTCGTCCTCGACCAGCAGGATCCGCGGCGTGGCCGGGGCGGAGGCGGGCGTGGGAGCGGTCATGACGTGCTCTCCGGTCCGTTGGGCGCGGGCGTGGGCACGACCGCCGCGGCGGTGGGGGCGGTCGGCGCGGGGGCCGTCGGCGCGGGGGCCGTCGCCGGGGCGACCGGACCGGCCGACGGGTGGGCCTTGGAGCCCGCCGTGGCGCTCGGCGAGGGGATCACCAGGGGGAGCTGGAACTTGCCGCCCGGGTACGGAGTGGGCGCCGGGCAGTCGTTCGGTCCGGGCGCCGGCGTCGTGTCGGGGCCGGTCGCGGTGGTGCGGACCAGTTGGGCACCGTTCCAGTGGTAGGTGCTGGTGGTGCGGGTCGCGGAGCTGGTCGGCTCGTGGACGACCAGGTCGGTGCCGAGCGTGTCTGCGGTGAAGCCGGGCAGCACGGAGAGGGTCAGCACCGCGAAGACCTGCTGGCCCCTGAGCTGGTACACGTGCAGGTAGGCGTGGTGGTCGGCGGTCACCACGGCGGTGATCAGCTCCGCCCCGCCGTCGCCGACCAGGTCGCGGTACTGCGAGGGGAGCAGCTGGCAACCGGTGCAGCCGCTGAGCGCGGTCCGCTCGCCCGGCTCGGTCTGCGGGTCCTGCCGGAGCAGTTGCTTGACGTCCACCGCCTGGAGGTCGCCGCCGGTCACCGTGACCCCGGGCAGCGCGGTCGGCGCCGCCTGCGGGGCCGCGGTGCCGGCCGGCGTGGGGGTGCCGACCGACGCGGCCCACACGGCCACCGGAGTGGGCTGCAGGGTCACCCTGGTCATCCCGTCGTCGTGCAGCTGACCGGTACCGGCGCACCCTGCCGCCGTCACCGCGGCCGCCGCCGCGAGCAGGACCCGCCAGCGGGCGGCGACGCGACCGAGCCTTGGACGCACAGGAGTGCCTTTCGGAGAGGGGACCATGGTGCTTCCACGTCGAGGACCGGCGGCCGGTTGCACACAGCCGCGCGGGAAGTCGACCGAGTCGACTTCCCGCGCCAGGTTCAGGACGTGATCAGGTCCGCGAAGACGACGATGTTATCGGAGTAGTGCCCGTCGCTCCGCAGCGTGCCGCCGCAGGTGATCAGCCGCAGCTGCGGGTTCGCGGTGTTCCCGTAGACGGTCTGGGAGGGGAAGCCGTCCTTGGGGTAGTCCTGCAGTTCGCGGACCTGGAAGGTCGCCGTGCTGCCGTCGGCGCGCCGGATCTCGACCCGGTCCCCCGGCCGCAGCTTCGGGAGCTTCGCGAAGACCGCCGGCCCTGCCTGGGTGTTCACGTGCCCCAGCAGCACCGCGGGCCCCAGGGCGCCGGGCGCCGGACCGCCGCTGTACCAGTCGACCTGGCCGGGCTGGTCCATCGGCGGCACCTGCACGGTGCCGTCCGCGTTGAGGCCGCCGGAGCTCACCGGCGCGTCCACCCCGATGGCCGGGATCACCAGCCGGGTGGGCGCCGCCACCGGGGCCGCCGGGGTGTTCGAAGGAGGCAGCGCGGCCTGGCCTGCTTCCGGGGTGGACCCGGTGGACGGGGCCGTACCGGCCGCGCCGGGCGCGGTGACCGGCACCGCCGCCACCGAGCTGATCCGCACCGGCGGTGGCTGCGAGGTGTGGCCGAGCACCACTCCTGCCAGCGCCAGTGCCAGCACGCCGCCCGCCGCGGCCGGTGCCCATCCGGGCCGCCGACCGTGGCGGGGGCGGTCAGCCCTCCGCGCCCGCACGGCGACGGCGCACGATGGCGAAGCCGGAGGCGCCCAGGCCGACGGCGGCGAGCGCGCCGGCCGCCGCCCAGGTGCTGGTGGAGCGCCCGGTGGTCCCTTCACCGGTCTGCGCGCCGCCCTTGGGCACCGCGGTCACCTGCGGCGCGCCGGGAGCCGTCGGGCCGGGCGTGTTCACGCCCGCCTTCGGCAGCACCACGGGATTGCCCGGCTTCGGCAGCACCACCGGACCGCCCGTGGCCGGCGTGGGCGTGGCGACCCCGGTACCCGCGGGGGTGGTGACCGCCGGCGCGGCGGCGGCCGCGGTGGGTGCGACGGGGCCCGCGGTGGGGGCGGCGACGGCCGGCGGGGTCGGCGTCGGGCCGTCCGCGAAGGCGGCCGTCGCGGGGGCGGCGAAGGCGGCCGCGGCGCCGAGGCCGATCAGCGCCATCCGCACCGATCCGCGCGAGGAGAGGATACGCGGGGAGAGGATGTGCGGGGAGCGGGTGCGTGACATGGGGATTCCTTCCGACGCGTCCGCCCCGGCCCGAGTGGCCGGAGCAGGCGTCGCCCACGCTATGAACCCCACCGCACGGTCGGCCGCCGACCGTGTAACACCCGACGCGCGACTCTGTAACGGTCGCCGCTACCCCGCCGCGGCCGCCCCCGCGCCGCCCTTCTTCGGCACCTCGGGCACGGCCAGCAGCGGCAGCCGCAGCTCGCCGAACGCCCCGCCCGGCACCGCGGGACGCACCGGCGCGACGGCCGCGACCCGGCGGTAGGCCTCGCCCTGCGCCGGGCGCGGGTCGGCCTCGCCCTTGTTGGGCCACATCGACATCGCCCGCTCGGCCTGCGCGGTGATCGTCAGCGAGGGGTTGACGCCGAGGTTGGCGGAGATGGTCGAGCCGTCCACCACGCTGATCCCCGGGTACCCGTAGAGCCGCTGGTACGGGTCGACCACCCCGTGCTCCGGGCTGTCCGCGATCGGACAGCCGCCGATGAAGTGCGCGGTCATCGGGATGTCGAAGACCTCGCCGACCGTGCTGCCGGCGAAGCCGTTGATCGAGTCCGCGATCGCCTGGGCGCCCCGCTCGGCGGCCGGGATCCAGTTCGGGTTCGGCTCGCCGTGGCCCTGCCGGGAGGTCAACTTCCCCTTCCCCAGGCCCTTCTGCTTCAGCGACACGGTGATCGAGTTGTCCAGCGACTGCATCACCAGGCCGATGATGGTGCGCTCCGACCACCGGTAGTTGCTCAACGAGCGGGCGAAGACCGTCGGGTGCTTGATCGCGGTGGCGCCGGCCCGCAGCCAGCGCGGGCCGCGGCCACCGCCGGGCACCTGCATGATCGACAGGAACCCCATCGCGTTGGAGCCCTTGCCGTAGCGCACCGGCTCGATGTGGGTGTTCTCGTCGGGGTGGATCGAGGAGGTGATCGCCACCCCCTTGGTGAAGTCCACCGGACCGCCGTAGCGCCGGGGCGTGGTCTGCGCGCCGACCAGCGCCTCGGAGTTGGTCCGGGTCAGCTCGCCCAGCTTGGCCGAGATGCCGGGCAGCCGGCCCTGGTCGCGCATCCGGTGCAGCAGCGTCTGGGTCCCGTAGGTGCCGGCCGACACCACCACCTTGGCCGCCGTCAGCGTCCGCGCCCCGGCCCGCTCGGCCGCCTTGCCCCGGGCGTTGGTGCGCCGCACGTCCACCGCGTAGCCCTCGCC
The DNA here is from genome assembly GCF_026340565.1 of Kitasatospora sp. NBC_01287. Taxonomy (NCBI): domain Bacteria; kingdom Bacillati; phylum Actinomycetota; class Actinomycetes; order Kitasatosporales; family Streptomycetaceae; genus Kitasatospora; species Kitasatospora sp. NBC_01287. Next base: position 5,538,847 of record NZ_JAPEPB010000001.1, on the reverse strand, counting down.
CCGCGGGCGGATCCGGGCCACCGTGGTGAGCGGGTGGATCTCGGCGCCGTTGGCCTCGGCCAGGTAGAGGTAGTTCTCGGTGAGCATGTTCTTGGCGCCGTGCCGGCAGCCGGTCATGCACTCCCCGCACTCCACGCAGGCCTTGCGGCGCGGGCCGGCCCCGCCGAAGTACGGGTCCTCGACCTCGGCGCCCGGCACGGTCTTCGACGATCCGTCACCGTCGCGGCCGTCGCCGAAGTAGACCCCGACCGGTGCGAAGTGGAAGGTGTCGCCGACGCCCAACTGCTCGGCGGCCGCCTGCAGGTGGACGTCCGAGGGGGTGGTGGTGGGATTGGTCCGCACCCCGAGCATCCGCTGCGCCTGGTCGTAGAAGGGGGTCAGCTCCTCCTCCCAGTCGGTGATGTGGCGCCACTGCCGGTCCTCGAAGAAGGGCTTCGGCGGCACGTAGAGGGTGTTGGCGTAGTTGAGCGAACCGCCGCCCACCCCGGCCCCGCCGAGCACCAGCACGTCGGCCAGCAGGTGGATCCGCTGGATGCCGTAGAGGCCCAGCGCCGGTGCCCACAGGTAGTTCTTCGCGTCCCAGGAGTTCCTGGGCAGTTCGTCCCGCTCGAAGCGCCGCCCGGCCTCCAGCACGGCGACCCGGTAGCCCTTCTCGGTCAGCCGCAGGGCACTGACCGAGCCGCCGAACCCCGAGCCCACCACGATCACGTCGTAGTCGAACGTCTCCACAGCCTTCTCCCCGGTCACTTGAGCCCCAGTGCCTTCAGCGCCCGCAGGCCACTGGTGAAGAGCGCGGCGAACCTCTCGTCGCTGAGCCCGAAGGAGGGCGCGAGCGGCAGCAGCCGCTGGGTGGCGATGGTCTGCGCCTCGGTGAAGCGCAGGATGCCGTCGGCGCCGTGCCGCCGGCCCAGACCCGACTGGCCCATGCCGCCCATCGGCGAGGCCACCGACCCGTAGGCGGCCGCGTAGCCCTCGTTGACGTTGACCGTGCCGGTGCGCAGCCGCGCGCCCAGCGCCCGGCCGCGCCGCAGGTCCTTGGTCCAGACGCTCGAATTGAGGCCGTACGGCGTGGCGTTGGCCCGCGTGACGGCCTCCTCCTCGGTGTCGAAGCGGTAGATCGAGACGACCGGGCCGAAGGTCTCCTGGTCGCAGACCGCCATCTCGGGGGTGACGCCGTCCAGGATGGTCGGCTCGTGGAAGAGCGGGCCGAGCTCGGGCCTGGCCCGGCCGCCGGTCAGCACGGTGGCGCCCGCCTTGACGGCCTCCGCCACGTGCCGGGTCACCGTCTCCAACTGGCGGTCCGAGACCAGCGAGCCCATGTCGGCCCCGTAGGCCAGGCCTCCGCCCAGCCGCAGCGCCCGGGTCCGCGCGACGAACCGCTCCAGGAAGGCGTCGGCGACCGAGCGGTGCACGAAGAGCCGCTCGATCGAGACGCAGAGCTGCCCGGCGGAGGCGAAGCAGGCCCGCACCGCGCCCTCGGCCGCCTTGTCCAGGTCCGCGTCGGCCAGCACCAGCAGCGCGTTCTTGCCGCCGAGTTCGAGCGAGGCGCCGACCAGCCGGGCGGCCGCCCGCTGGGCCACGTCCCGGCCGGTGGGGGTGGAGCCGGTGAACGAGACGTAGTCCGCGTGCTCGACCACGGCCGGGCCGATCACCGGCCCGTCACCGATCACCACCTGCCACAGGTCGGCCGGCAGCCCCGCCTCGATCAGCAGCTCACGGGCCCAGAGCGCGGTGAGCGCGGTCTGCGTGTCGGGCTTGTTGACCACCGCGTTGCCCGCCGCGAAGGCCGGCAGCGCGTCGCTGACCGACAGCTCCAGCGGGTAGTTCCACGGGGAGATGTGGCCGATCACGCCCTTGGGGCGGCGCCCCTCCACCGTGTGGGTGAGCACCGGCAGTGCCCCGCCGCGTCGGCGGTCCCTGAGGTAGCCGGCCGCGGCCCGCCCGTAGTGCCGGGCCGCCATCGCGGTGGCGAGGATCTCGTCGAAGGCGTGCAGCCGGGCCTTGCCGGTCTCCGCCTGGATCAGGTCGAGCACCTCGTCCTGCCGCTTGAGCAGCAGGTCGTGGAAGCGCAGCAGCACCGCGGCCCGGCGCCGCACCGGCTGGGCGGCCCAGGCCCGCTGGGCACGCCGGGCCAGCTCGAAGGCGACCTTGACGTCCTGCGGGGTGGAGCGCGGCAACTCGGCCAGCACCTCGCCGGTGAGCGGCGCCAGGGTCGCGATGGTCTCGGCGTCACCGGCCGCGGTGACGCCACGGGCGAGCCTGGCGACCAGGGACTGAGGGACCGCCGAGGCGACCGTACGGCCGGCGCCGGGGGCCACGGGGTTGCGGCCGGTGCCGCGGCTTTCTGCCGTGATGTCCGTCATGGGCGCAGCCTAGGCCTTGGGCGGCCGGTTGTGTACCCGTCGGTAACAGCGAAAGGCGCTACTGGCTCACCGGGGTGAAGCCGTTCAGCAGCGTGGTGAAGCGGTTCTCGGTCAGCGTCTGGTCGTCACCGCCGGCCGGGCCGCAGACCAGCATCGCGTACGAGGTGCCCTGGCTGTCCCGGTACTCCTCCTCGATGGACCGGCGCGGTCCGCCGTTCCCGTCCTTGGAGGTGTTGGTGTAGGTGAAGACCCACCTGGCCGCCTCGTAGCCGTGCACCTGGGCGGCGGCCAGGGACTCCTGCTGGTAGTCCGCCGTCCCCGCGCTCGGGTTCGCGTTCAGGGACTGGTCCAACTGGGCGAGGTGCTCCAGCGGCGGGAGCGGCTGGCCGACCTGGATCGCGAACTGGAAGTAGTGCTTGTTGCCGTCCGGGCTGTAGAAGATGTTGTTGGTCTTCGGGTCCTGGTGGCGCTGCCAGTTGCCACCGGTCAGCGGCTCCGGGAAGCGGAAGCCGGCCGGGTCCGTCACCCACTTGAAGCCGGACGGCGCCGGTCCTGCCGGCACGGTGGCGCTGGGCGTGGTCGGCGCGGAGCTGGGCACGGTGGTCGGCGGGGCGGAGCTGGGCGGGGCCGAGGGCGAGGTCGAGGGGTCGGCCACCGGCGTCTGCGTCGAGCGTTCGAAACGGACCACGCCGAAGGCCACCGCACCGCTCAGCACGGCGGCGGTCAGCCCGAGCAGCGCCAGCCGCAGGCCGCGGCGGCGGCGCGCGGCGCGGGCGGCCGGGTCCGCGGGGGTCGGCCCGGTCTGCTGAGTGCCGAGCGCCGCAGTGGGGCCGGTGGGTCCGGTGGGTCCGAGCGGCGTGGTCTGCGCGCCGTACCCGGGCGGCCCGGAGTGAGCGGGCGGCTCGACGGGCTTTTGAGCGGGCGCGGCCGGCTCCGCCGGGGTGAGGGGCTCGGCCTGCGCCGGCCGGTCCACCACCGGCACCGACTGGGTGGGCGTGCGATGGATCACCGACGGGCGCGCGCTGATCTCCATGGTGTGCCCGGCCGTCACCTCGCGCAGCATCCGCAGCGCCTCGTCCGCCTCCGGCCGGTCCTTCGCGTCCTTGGCCATCAGCGCCGCCAGCACCGGCCCGAGCGCACCCGCGTTGCGCGAGTGCGGCAGCGGCTCGGAGACCACGGCGGCCAGCGTGCTCAACGGGTCGTGCCGGCGGAACGGGGACTGCCCCTCCACCGCCGCGTAGAGCGTGGCCCCCAGGCCCCACAGGTCGGAGGCCGGTCCGGGGCGCTCACCCTGGGCCCGCTCGGGAGCCAGGTAGTCGGGCGAGCCGACCAGGTCGCCAGGTCTGGTCAGCTCGGAGGAGCCCTCGAACTTGGCGATCCCGAAGTCCAGCAGCACCACCCGCCCGGTACCGCTCTCCAGCAGCACGTTGGCGGGCTTCACGTCGCGGTGCAGCACCCCGAGCTGGTGGCCCCGGTGCAGCGCGGCCAACACCTGGGTGCCCACCTCGGCAGCCTCGCGCGGCGAGAGCGGGCCGTCCTGGGCGACCACGTCGGCCAGCGAGCGGCCGTCGATCAGCTCCATCACGATCCACGGCCGGCCGTCCTGCTCCAGCACGTCGTGGATGGTGATCACACCGCCGTGCTTGATCCGGGCCGCGGCCCTGGCCTCCTGCTTCATCCGGGACTGCAGGATCGCCAGGTCCTCCTCGGGCAGGTGGTTGACGGTGAGCTCCTTGACCGCCACCTCGCGGTCCAGCATCAGGTCCCTGGCGCGCCAGACCGTCCCCATGCCGCCGCGGCCCAGCCGGTCACCCAGCTCGTAGCGCCCGGCCAGCATGCGGCGGGTCTCGGCGCCGCTGATCGGCTCGGCCTGGTCGGCGTCCGGCCCGGCCTCCGGCTGCTCCTGTCCACTCACGGCGACCGCTCCCCCTCTTCGGTGCACCACACAGCTGATCACCGCTCGGACAATGTTCCGGTCCCAGCCTAGGCGCCCGCCCCGGCCCGCTTCATCGCGACCCGGCCACGTGACCGGGCTGTGATGTCCCCCGTGCTACGCGTGTCACCCGGCGAGCGCCACCACCGCGGTGATGCCCAGCACCATCGCCAGCAGCACGCCGCCGACCAGCAGCACCGGCAGCAGCCGCGACGGCCGGTGCTCCCTGGCGTGGCGGGCGTGCTCCGGCGCCTGCGCCTGCGCCTGCGCGAGCGCCGCCGCCCGGGCCCGCGCGCCGCGCGGGCGCGGCACCAGTGGGCCGGCCCGGCGCAGCACCGGCAGTGCGGTGGGCTCGGCCTCCTCCTCCCGGAGCGGCTCCGGCGCCTGGGCCAGCAGCTCGGTCAGCCACTGCCGGGCCGCGCCGGCCGCGGGCCGCTCGGCCGGGTCGGTGGCGAGCAGCCGGTCCACCAGCGGACGCAGCGGTCCGCAGCCGGCGCTGTCCGCCCGCTGCCCGGCCCGGACGGCGGCGAAGAGCGCGGTGGGGCCCTGCTCCGGGAACGGCCCCCGCCCGGTCAGCACCCGCTGCAGCAGCACGCCCAGCGCCCAGAGGTCCGCGGCGGGCCCGGGCGCGACGGGCTCGGCCGCCAGCAGCTCCGGTGCCCAGCGCTCCGCCCGGGCGCCGACCAGCCCCAGCCGCGCCTGCCCCCAGCGCCGGCCGTCCGCGCCGCCCAGCGCCCGGGCCAGTGCCTCCTCGGCCGCGCCGACGGCCTGGCCGCCGAGCAGCGCCGCACCGTCCTCGCAGAGCAGCACCTGGTCGGCGGTCACGTTGCCGTGCGCCCGGCCGCCCTGGTGCACCGCGCCCAGCGCGCCGCACAGGTCGGCGGCCAGCTCGGCGGCCCGGTACGGGTCGAGCGGGCCGCTGTCGAGCAGCTCGGGCAGGGCGAGCGCGACCGGCCGCTCGACCGCGGCCCAGAGCACGCCGTCCTCCGCGAAGGCCGCGAAGGACTGCCGCAGCCTCGGGTGCTCGGGGGTGGCCGCGAGTGCCGCGCGCACGGCGGCGAGGATCTCGGCCGGGTCCAGCCAGCGGCTGCCCTCGAAGTCGGCGCTGCCGGTCAGCTCGGGCACCAGCAGTTCGGGCAGCTCCACCCCCTGCAGCAGGACGGGCGTGTTGCCGCGCAGATCCACGGCGAGCCGGCGTGGTCCGGCCGCGTCCGCCTCCGGCGGCTGGCGGTCCGTCACCTGGTACCGGTCGGCCAGCGTCTGGCCAGGGCCAGCTCGCATGGCCGCCCCCTCTCTCGCTATGGCGCGGGCTGGAAGCTCTGGAAGCCGGTGTCCCGGGCCTGGCTGATCGCGGGGGAGTTCCAGTCGCTGTCGTTCGCTGTCCAGTACAGCGCATAACCGTACTTACGGTCGTTCGTGACGAAGCCGCGATTGAGTGAGTGCTGCCGGGTGCCCGAGCCGAAGGTCCACTCCCAGTCGGCCGCGTTGGAGAAGCGCCAGCCGGTGACCGCCTGCAGCTGGAGCTGCTGGTAGGCGGTGATCGAGGGCGACACCTGCTTCTCCTCGATCTGCCAGTTGGTCAGCGCGCTGGCGCCCGGCGTGGTGGTCCAGTCGATCTGCAGCGTGATGCCGTCGCCCCGCAGCGTGTGGCTGCCGTCCTTCGAGGAGCCGGCGTCCAGGTTCAGCCCGTCGGGCAGCTGGATGGTGAAGCCTGAGGAGTCGGTGTAGAGGTGGTAGCCGGCCGGGATCGCCGCACCCGAGGAGCCGGCGGACGGCGCTGGGCTGCTCGGGGCCGCGCTGCTGGGGGCGGCGCTGCCGGCCGGTGGGCTGCTCGGGGCGGCGGCCGCCGCCGAGGAGGCCGGCGGCGGCACCGCCCGGTCGGCGGAGGCCGCGCTCACCGCGCCGGCCGCCGAACCGCTCGGGTTCGCCGCCGCACCGCCGCCCGCCGTGCCGGCGGGCGCCGCGCCCTTCTTCGCCGAGGACCCACCCGCGCCGCCCGTCGCCAGCCAGATCCCGCCGGCCACCAGCAGCAGCACGGCCACCAGCGCGGCCAGCAGCCGCCGTCGGCGCCGCCGCGACCAGCGCGCGGCCGTCCCCAGGGTGCCGCTGCGCGACCAGGTCCCGGTCTCCACCAGCAGCGGATCGGCGGCCGGAGCGGGCGCCGGCTCCGCCGCGGCCGGGGTCAGCTTGCTACCCACCCGCACCGTGCTCAGGCCCGGCACGCCCGGCCTGGCCTGCTTGGGCGGCCTGGGCCGCTTGGCCGCATCACCCCGGACGTCGGCCGGCCCGACTTCCGACGCCGCGGCGACCGGCGTGCCACCCACGAGCTCCGCCCCGGCCCCGGGCCGCGGCAGGTCGAGCCTGGTCCGGTCGGCGGCGGGCAGCGCCACCCGGGTGGTGGACTCCGCCCGCGCGGTCGCCTCCGCGACGATCCGCTTGAGCATCGAGCGGGTGGTCGAGGCGTCCAGCCGCTTCTCCGGGTCCTTCTCCAGCAGCCCTTCGATCACCGGGCGCAGCGGCCCGGCACTCTCGGGAACGGCGAGCTCCTCGGTCATCACGGCGGTCAGCGTGGCCAGCGCCGAGCCCCGGTCGTAGGGCGGCTTGCCTTCGAGCATCGCGTACAGGGTGCCGCCCAGCGACCACAGGTCGGCCGGCGGCCCGGGCTTCTGCCCGCGGGCCCGCTCGGGCGATATGTAGGAGGGCGCGCCGACCAGCATGCCGGTGGAGGTGACCGAGGTGTCGCCCTCCACGCTGGCGATGCCGAAGTCGGTGAGCACCACCCGGCCGTCCTCGCCGATCAGCACGTTGGACGGCTTGACGTCACGGTGCAGGATCCCCTGGCTGTGCGCGGCGCCGAGCACGCCGAGCAGTTCGAGGGCGATCTCGGCGGCCCGCGCGGGCGTCACCGGCCCGTCCTCCTTGACCACCTCGGCCAGCGAGCGGCCGTCGACCAGCTCCATCACGATCCACGGCCGGTCGTCCTCCTCGACCACGTCGAAGACGGTGACGGCGGCGGTGTGCCGGATCCGCGCGGTCGCCTTGGCCTCGCGCAGCGTACGGACGATCAGGCGGTGCCGCTCGTCGTCGTCGACGCCGCCGTGCATCCGCAGTTCCTTCACCGCGACGATCCGGCCGAGCATCTCGTCCTCGGCCCGCCAGACGGTCCCCATGCCACCGCTGCCGAGGACCGAATCGAGCCGGTACCGGTCGGCCAGGACGCGTCCGGAACTGCCCTGCGGCTGGGTCATTCGGGCGTTCCCCCATGTGCTGCTGCCGGTCAGGTGACGAACCGTCGGGTCGCTGCGCGCACCAGGCCGACGGTCAAGCCTCCATCATCCCCTGTGTGCGCGGCCGCTGTTCACTCGACCCCTGGAATTGTCGAGTCGTGACCTGAATCCGGTGTCCCCGAGCGGGAGGCCGCTGCTAGCGTTCGCCCCCGTCGCATCCGCTCCACCCCGGGGGAAGTTCCATGACCGCCCCGTCCCGCCACCGCCGTACCCGCAGCCACCGCAGTATCAGGAGCCCCAGCAGTATCAGGAGCAGCAGCCGCCCGCCTTCGGCCCGCCGCCGGCGTTCGGCCAACCCGCACCCTACGGCTACGCCCAACTCGGCGCTCCCCAACCGCGCCGCGCCAACCCGGCCGCCGGCGCCGCGGTCGGCCTGGGCGCCATGCTGGCCAGTGCCGCGCTCTACGGCTTCATCATGAAGGCCACCAACTCGCAGTGGAGTTACTTCGCCGTCGCGCTCGCGCTGATCGTCTCGTTCGGGCTCGGCAAGGTCGGCGGCCGCCACCCCGTGCTGCCGGTGCTCGGCTTGCTCCTCTCGCTGCTCGGGGTCTTCCTCGGCCAGCTCTTCTTCATCTACCTGGTGCTGCACCAGCAGTACGGCCTGGGCCCCGGCGACGTGTTCGGCGCGGAGCTCGGCGACACCATGCAGGGCTGGCGCAGCATGCTCGACTTCAGGGACGTCTTCTTCTACCTGGTCGCGGGCGTCGAGGGCTTCGTCTTCACCAAGCGCTTCGCCGCCTGACCGGACGCGTCAGGGCCGGGGCGCGCGCCCCGGCCCTGACGTCGACGGAGCGTCAGCGGTGGCTGACCGTCACCTCGACCCGCTGGAACTCCTTGAGCTCCGAGTAGCCGGTGGTGGCCATCGCCCGGCGCAGCGCGCCGAACAGGTTCATCGTGCCGTCGGGGGTGTGCGAGGGTCCGGCCAGGATCTCCTCGGTGGTGCCCACCGTGCCGAGGTTGACCCGCTTGCCGCGCGGCAGCTCCTCGTGCACCGCCTCCATGCCCCAGTGGAAGCCCTGGCCCGGCGCGTCGGTGGCGCGGGCCAGCGCGGCGCCGATCATCACGGCGTCCGCGCCGCAGGCGACCGCCTTGGCGATGTCGCCGCTGTAGCCGACGCCGCCGTCCGCGATCACGTGCACGTAGCGACCGCCGGACTCGTCCATGTAGTCGCGGCGCGCGGCGGCCACGTCCGCGACGGCGGTGGCCATCGGGACCTGGATGCCCAGCACGTTGCGGGTGGTGTGCGCGGCGCCGCCGCCGAAGCCGACCAGCACGCCGGCCGCGCCGGTGCGCATCAGGTGCAGCGCGGCGGTGTAGGTGGCGCAGCCGCCGACGATCACCGGCACGTCCAGCTCGTAGATGAACTGCTTGAGGTTGAGCGGCTCGGCCGCGCCGGAGACGTGCTCGGCGGAGACGGTGGTGCCGCGGATCACGAAGACGTCCACACCCGCGTCCACGACCGCCTTGGAGAACTCGGCGGTGCGCTGCGGGGAGAGCGCGGCGGCGGTGACCACACCCGACTCGCGCACCTCCCTGATCCGCTTGCCGATCAGCTCGGCCTGGATCGGCGCGGCGTAGATCTCCTGCAGCCGGCGGGTCGCGGCGGCCTCGTCGGTGATCGCGGCGACCTCGTCGAGCAGCGGCTGCGGGTCCTCGTAGCGGGTCCACAGGCCTTCGAGGTTGAGCACCCCGAGGCCGCCGAGCCGGCCGATCGCGATGGCCTGCGCGGGCGAGACCACGCTGTCCATCGGGGCCGCCAGGAACGGCAGCTCGAAGCGGTAGGCGTCGATCTGCCAGGCGATCGAGACCTCCTTCGGGTCCCGGGTCCGGCGGCTGGGGACGACGGCGATGTCGTCGAAGGAGTACGCCCGCCGGCCGCGCTTGCCCCGCCCGATCTCGATCTCAGTCACTTCGAGCCTCTCTGCTGCTTGCTGCTCACGATCGCCCCCAGTATCCCGGACACCCGGCCCGGCACGCACAAAGGCCCGCCACCCGGGACGGGTGGCGGGCCCCTGCGCACCGCTCGGCGCGTTACCGGCTGGTGTAGTTCGGTGCCTCGACGGTCATCTGGATGTCGTGCGGGTGGCTCTCCTTGAGCCCCGCCGAGGTGATCCGGACGAACCGGCCCTTGCTCTCCATCTCCGCGACGGTGGCCGCGCCCACGTAGCCCATGGTCTGCCGCAGACCGCCGACCAGCTGGTGCAGCACGGCCGACAGCGGGCCGCGGTAGGGCACCTGGCCCTCGATGCCCTCGGGGACCAGCTTGTCGTCCGAGGCGACCTCGGCCTGGAAGTAGCGGTCCTTGGAGTACGAGCGGCCCTGGCCGCGCGACTGCATCGCACCCAGCGAGCCCATGCCGCGGTAGGACTTGAACTGCTTGCCGTTGATGAACAGCAGCTCGCCCGGCGACTCCTCGCAGCCCGCCAGCAGCGAGCCGAGCATCACGGTGTCGGCGCCGGCCGCCAGCGCCTTGCCGATGTCGCCCGAGTACTGCAGGCCGCCGTCGCCGATCACCGGCACGCCCGCCGCCTGGCAGGCCACCGCGGCCTCGTAGATCGCCGTCACCTGCGGCACGCCGATGCCGGCCACCACGCGGGTGGTGCAGATCGAGCCGGGGCCGACGCCGACCTTGACCCCGTCCACGCCCGCGTCGATCAGCGCCTGGGCACCGTCCCGGGTCGCCACGTTGCCGCCGACCACGTCGACCCCGACCGCCGACTTGATCTTGGCGATCCACTCCAGCGCGTTGTGGCTGTGGCCGTGCGAGGTGTCCACCACCAGGAAGTCCACGCCGGCCGCGACCAGGGCCTGCGCGCGGTCGAAGGCCTCGGAGCTGGCGCCCACCGCGGCGCCGACCAGCAGCCGGCCCTCGGCGTCCTTGGCGGCGTTCGGGTACTTCTCGGCCTTGACGAAGTCCTTGACCGTGATCAGGCCCTTGATCCGGCCCTCGTCGTCGACCAGCGGCAGCTTCTCGATCTTGTGGCGGCGCAGCAGGCCGATGGCCTCCTCGCCGGAGATGCCGACCTTGCCGGTGATCAGCGGCATCGGGGTCATGATCTCGCGGACCTTGATGTCGCGGTTGGCCTCGAAGGCCATGTCGCGGTTGGTGACGATGCCCAGCAGCCGGCCGTCCGGGTCGGCGATCGGCACGCCGCTGATCCGGAACTTGGCGCAGAGCGCGTCCGCCTCGGCGAGCGTCGTCTCGGGGCCGACCGTGATCGGGTCGGTGACCATGCCGGACTCGGAGCGCTTGACCAGGTCCACCTGGTTGGCCTGGTCCTCGATGGAGAGGTTGCGGTGCAGCACGCCGACGCCGCCCTGGCGGGCCATCGCGATCGCCATCCGGGCCTCGGTGACCTTGTCCATCGCGGCGGAGAGCAGCGGGATGTTCACCCGGACGTTGCGCGAGACACGGGAGGAGGTGTCCACCTGGTTCGGCAGGACGTGGGACGCCCCGGGCAGCAGCAGGACGTCGTCGTACGTGAGTCCGAGCATCGCGAACTTCTCGGGTACGCCTGCGGCGTTAAGAGACATGGTGGGGACTACCTTCCCGTGGCCGGCCGGTCGATCGGATGCGCCCTGCTGAGGGGGGCGCGCACCGGCAGTGGAAGGACACCAAACCGCTGTTGGACGAAGCTACGAGGTCACGCCACTCGCCCGCACGGAACTTTGGCGACCTGTCCAGGCGCCGATACCCCATCGTACTGGCATCGGCAGAAGCCACGCCGCGACCTCTTGACAACGTGAGCGACCCCACACTCCGGGCCGGAAGCCGTCGGAAACTGCCCCACCCGGGCTCCTACGCGGACTCCTCCGCGAGCGCCCGCAAACGGCTGAGCGCGCGGTGCTGGGCGACCCGGACCGCCCCCGGCGACATGCCGAGCATCTCCCCGGTCTCCTCCGCCGAGAGCCCGGCGGCGATCCGCAGCAGCACCAGCTCGCGCTGACGGGCCGGCAGGTTGGAGAGCAGCTCGCGCATCCAGGCGGCGTCGCTGCTGAGCAGCGCGCGCTCCTCTGGGCCGAGCGCCTCGTCCGGCACCTCGGGCAGGTCGTCCGGCGGGATCACCGTGGAGCCGGGCCCGCGCATCGCGGCCCGCTGCAGGTCGGCGATCTTGTGCGCGGCGATGCTGTAGACGAAGGCTTCGAACGGGCGCCCCTCGTCCCGGTAGCGCGGCAGCGCGCAGAGCACCGCCACGCAGACCTCCTGGGCCACGTCGTCCACGTGGTGCCGGGCCCCACCGGGCAGCCGCACCAGCCGGCCGCGACAGTAGCGCAGCACCAGCGGATGGACGTAGGCCAACAGGGCGTCAGTGGCCGGACCCTCGCCCCGTACCGCCGCCGCCACCAGCTCGGCGACCAGCGGAGAGGTGCCGGGCGTACCGGCAGCCGAGGACGACCTTCGGCCGCGGGCCCCGGAGTTGCTGGGGACGGCATCGGCCGGTGCTGCCTCGCCGGAGTCGGCGGCCTCGTCGTCGCGCATCGGTCCATGGTGCCTGGTCACATCGGAAAACCTCGCACCGCGTCCGGACTTGTGCACCGGAACGTTATCCGCCACCGAGCCACCCCCGTTCCCACCGTCGCCGCGCTCCACCCCTCCATGGTGCAGCCTGACCGGCCCCAGGGCCTATGCCGCGCCCGAGGAAAAGCAGTCGCGCCCCTCCCTCCACCGAGCGGAGGAAGGGGCGCACCGGAAGTCGGCGGGGTTTCAGCGGACCAGACCCCAGCGGAAGCCGAGTGCCACCGCGTGGGCGCGGTCCGAGGCACCGAGCTTCTTGAACAGGCGCCGGGCGTGCGTCTTCACGGTGTCCTCGGAGAGGAAGAGCTCGCGGCCGATCTCCGCGTTGCTCCGCCCGTGGCTCATGCCCTCCAGCACCTGGATCTCACGCGCCGTCAGGGTCGGCGCCGCCCCCATGTCGGGGCTGCGCAGCCGGCGCGGCGCCAGCCGCCAGGTCGGGTCGGCCAGGGCCTGGGTGACCGTGGCCCGCAGCTCGGCCCGGGAAGCGTCCTTGTGCAGGTAGCCGCGAGCCCCGGCGGCCACCGCGAGCGCCACGCCGTCCAGGTCCTCGGCGACGGTGAGCATGATGATCCGGGCGCCCGGGTCGGCGGACAGCAGCCGCCGCACCGTCTCCACCCCGCCCAGTCCGGGCATCCGGACGTCCATCAGGACGAGATCGGAGCGGTCGGCCACCCAGCGGCGGAGGACCTCCTCACCGTTCGTCGCCGTGGTCACCCGGTCGACACCCGGCACGGTCGCCACCGCACGGCGCAGCGCCTCCCGGGCGAGCGGTGAATCGTCGCAAACGAGAACGGAAGTCATGATGACCGTCCTCCGCAGCTGATCCGCGTCACGTTGAGCCTCCTGGCTGGTACGAACTCTCTCCGCACTTCCAACGACCGTCACCCGAATGAGTTACGGCCTTCAGGGCCATCTCCACCACTGTACGTGGCCAACCCGTTACGGATCAGCCGCATCGCGGGGCGGACGCCGCTCTTTTGTGCTCAGCACGCGCGTCCGACGCCCGACCGGCGCGCGTCGCGCACGCCGGAGTACGGGCTGGTGGCAGCCTGGGCCGGGAGGCGCCGACACACCGCGCCACCCGATTGCCACGGCGCACCCAGGCAACTTCCTGCCCAGTTCGTCCGTTTTCAAGGCTTTTGTACGATCATTGACTGTTGGGTAACTCTGTGGGTGACTTGTCCCACAGCGTGCCGTAAGTCATATTTCCAGGTGTCCATCCCGGCACCTCGAAGCCTCGCCGAACGGCTGTCGGACGACTCGAAGGGAACGAGCCATGGCCGATTTCTCCCGACTCCCCGGTCCGAACGCGGACCTGTGGGACTGGCAGCTCTCCGCCGCCTGCCGCGGTGTGGACAGTTCGCTCTTCTTCCACCCCGAGGGCGAACGCGGCGCCGCGCGCAGCTCCCGCGAGCAGAGCGCGAAGGAGGTCTGCATGCGCTGCCCGGTACGCACCGAGTGCGCGGCCCACGCACTGGCGGTCCGCGAGCCCTACGGCGTCTGGGGCGGCCTCACCGAGGACGACCGCGAGGAGTTGCAGGGCCGTGCCCGCAACCGGTTGGCAGAGGTGCCGCTGACCATGCACCAGTAGGAGAAACGTTTCTCACCGGAAGTGCGCGGCCGCCCCGCGATCGGGCCTGCCCTCAACGACCGGCCGCCACCGTGGCGAGCCGGTCGAGCATGAGCCCGACGGCCGGCACCTCGGCCAGGTCCGGCAGGGTCAGCGCGACCACCTCGCGCACCGCCGGTCGCCCGGCAGCCGGGTGCACCGGGACGGTCGCCACCGCGTCGTGGCGCACCGCGGCCAGCGCCAGGCGCGGCAGCACCGCGACCCCCAGGCCCGCGGCCACCAGGCCCACCACCGCCGGGTAGTCGTCGGTGGCGAAGTCGATCCGGGGCGCGAAGCCCGCCCCGGCGCAGAGCTCGACCAGGTACCCGCGGCACTGCGGACAGCCCGCGATCCACTGCTCGCCGGCCAGCTCGGCCAGCCGCACCGGCTCCTCGGCGGTGCGGCCGGCCAGCGGATGGCCCGCCGGGAGCAGCCCGACCAACGGGTCGTCAAGGAGCGGGCGCACCACCAGATCGGACCAGTCCCCCGCCGCGGCCGTCTCGGCCGCGGCGAGCACCGCGGCGGCCCGCTCGGAACGCGGCACCGGGGCGCCGGCCGCCCCGGAGCCCGGGGAGCCGTGCGCCGCGGCGGCGGCCGGGTGCTCACCCGGGTAGCGGAAGGCCAGCGCGATCTCGCACTCACCGCCCCGCAGCATCGCCAGCGACTCCGGCGGCTCGGCCTCCACCAGCGACACGCGCACCCCCGGATGGCTGTCGCGCAGTCGGGCGACGGCGGGCGGCACCAGGGTGGAGCTGGCGGTCGGGAAGGAGACCAGCCGCACCCGGCCGGCCCGCAGCCCGGCGATCGCGGCCACCTCCTGCTCGGCCGCCGAGAGCCCGGCCAGGATCCCCGCGGCGTGCTTGAGCAGCACCTCGCCGGCCTCGCTCAGCCGCACCCCGCGCCCGGAGCGGGCAACCAGCGGCAGGCCCACCGCCTTCTCCAGCGCCTTCATCTGCTGGCTGACGGCCGGCTGGGTGCACCCCAGCTCCCGGGAGGCGGCGGAGAACGACCCGGTACGGGCGACCGCGCGCAGCACGCGCAGATGACGAGCCTCGATCATGCGCCCACGGTACGCCGCCGCGCCCGGCGCCCCGCACGCCGAAGGCCCGGCCGCTCCCGCGGTGCGGGAGCGGCCGGGCCTTCGGTGACCGCCTTCGTGCTACAGCCGGGTTCGCGTCAGTGCGAGTGGCCGTGGCCGCCGTGCGAGTGGCCGGCCGCGGCCTCCTCGTCGGCGGGCTTCTCCACCACGAGGGTCTCGGTGGTGAGCAGCAGCGAGGCGATCGAGGCGGCGTTCTCCAGGGCGGAGCGGGTGACCTTGACCGGGTCGATGACGCCGGCCTTCAGCAGGTCGCCGTACTCGCCGGTGGCGGCGTTGTAGCCGAAGCCCGCCTCCAGCTCGGCGACCTTGTGGGTGATGACGTAGCCCTCGAGGCCCGCGTTCTGGGCGATCCAGCGCAGCGGCTCGGCGAGCGCCTTGCGGACCACCGAGACACCGGTCGCCTCGTCGCCGGTCAGGCCCAGGCCGCCGTCGAGCACCTTCTGCGCGTGCACGAGGGAGGCGCCACCACCGGCGACGATGCCCTCCTCGACCGCGGCACGGGTCGCCGAGATGGCGTCCTCCAGGCGGTGCTTGCGCTCCTTGAGCTCCACCTCGGTGGCGGCGCCGACCTTGATCACGCAGACCCCGCCGGCCAGCTTGGCCAGGCGCTCCTGCAGCTTCTCGCGGTCCCAGTCGGAGTCGGTCGAGGCGATCTCGGCCTTGATCTGGCCGACGCGGCCGGCAACGGCCTCGCTGTCACCGGCGCCGTCGACGATGGTGGTCTCGTCCTTGGTGATGGTCACCCGGCGGGCGGAGCCCAGCACGTCCAGACCGGCCTGCTCGAGCTTGAGGCCGACCTCCTCGGAGATCACGGTGGCGCCGGTCAGCACGGCCAGGTCGCCCAGGATCGCCTTGCGGCGGTCACCGAAGCCCGGGGCCTTGACGGCCACCGCGTTGAAGGTGCCGCGGATCTTGTTCACCACGAGGGTGGAGAGCGCCTCGCCGTCCACGTCCTCGGCGATGATCAGCAGCGGCTTGGAGGTGCCGCCCTGGAGGATCTTCTCCAGCAGCGGGAGCAGCTCCTGGATCGAGGAGATCTTGCCCTGGTTGATCAGGATGTACGGGTCCTCGAGGACCGCTTCCTGACGCTCGGCGTCGGTGACGAAGTACGGCGACAGGTAGCCCTTGTCGAACTGCATGCCCTCGGTGAAGTCCAGCTCCACGCCGAAGGTGTTGGACTCCTCGACGGTGATCACACCGTCCTTGCCGACCTTGTCGATCGCCTCGGCGATCAGCTCGCCGACCTGCGGGTCCTGCGCGGAGAGCGAGGCGACGGCGGCGACGTCGTCCTTGCCCTCGATCTCGCGGGCGATCGAGAGCAGGTGCTCGGTGACGGCGGCGACGGCCTTGTCGATGCCCTTCTTCAGGGCGGCCGGGCCGGCACCGGCGGCGACGTTGCGCAGACCCTCGTTGACCAGGGCCTGGGCCAGCACGGTGGCGGTGGTGGTGCCGTCACCCGCGACGTCGTTGGTCTTGGTGGCGACCTCCTTGACGAGCTGCGCGCCGAGGTTCTCGTACGGGTCGTCCAGCTCGACCTCGCGGGCGATGGTGACACCGTCGTTGGTGATGGTCGGCGCACCGAACTTCTTGTCGATGACGACGTTGCGGCCCTTGGGGCCGATGGTCACCTTGACGGTGTCGGCCAGCTTGTTGACACCGCGCTCCAGCGAGCGGCGGGCGTCCTCGTCGAACTGCAGGATCTTCGCCATGATTCCGTTCCCTCGGGATATCTGCGTTACGTGACGTCAGGTGTACCAACAGCCGCGCCCCGGGCCCCTGTCACTGCTGACACGGATCCGGGGCGGGCTGGATGACGAACCGCGAGGCCCGCCGGACTGCTTACTTCTCGATGATGGCGAGAACGTCGCGAGCCGAGAGGACGAGGTACTCCTCGCCCGCGTACTTCACCTCGGTGCCGCCGTACTTCGAGT
Organism: Kitasatospora sp. NBC_01287; assembly: GCF_026340565.1. Taxonomy (NCBI): domain Bacteria; kingdom Bacillati; phylum Actinomycetota; class Actinomycetes; order Kitasatosporales; family Streptomycetaceae; genus Kitasatospora; species Kitasatospora sp. NBC_01287. The sequence continues at coordinate 5,522,109 of NZ_JAPEPB010000001.1, read as the reverse complement.
ACAGGACGACGTCGCCGACGGTGACGTCGAGCGGAAGACGGTTACCGTCCTCGAAGCGGCCCGGGCCGACGGCCAGGACGACGCCCTCCTGGGGCTTCTCCTTGGCGGTGTCCGGGATAACCAGGCCGGAGGCCGTGGTGGTCTCGGCGTCGAGCGGCTGGACCACAATGCGGTCCTCAAGCGGCTTGATGGCAACCTTGCTGCTGGTGGTCACGTCCGAGCTCCCCTTCGGAGATTACGGGGTTGTCTATCAGGTAGGTGGCGACATCGGTGGCCTGCCGTCGCGGGGGTCAGACCGGTGTTGTCGCGTTAGCACTCCCCCTGGGGGGAGTGCCAGGAACGACCATAGGCCGCGGTTAGCACTCAGTCAACCAGAGTGCCAACGGCGCGCCCGCGGGACCGTCAGGAAGCCCGAGTATCCGTACTCATGTGCGGCAGCGGCGGGCAGGTCAGACTCGCCGGTATGACGATCCCCGAGCAGCAGCACCGGCCCGCCCCGACCCGGCAGCGCGACCGGCAGCTGGTCCTGGGCCTGCTGGCCCTCGACCTCGTCCTCGCCACGGGCTTCGTGCTGGCCGTCTTCTCGATGGCGAGCCGGGTCGGCGAGGACGGCCTCGACGGGCTGTTCCGCAAGGCCGCCGTCCTCTACTGGGGCTGCCTGGGCGTGACGGCCGCCAGCGGCCTGGTCTGCCTCTGCCTGCGGCGCCCGGGCGCCGCCGCCCTCCAGCTCGGCCTCTGCTGCCTCGCCCTGCTGCCGCTGCTGTCGTGATCGAATGGACGGGTGGAGACCGAGACCTTTGCGCAGCTGCTGACCGAGCCGGGGCGGCGGCTGCTGGACGAACTGCGCGCGTACGCCCCCGAGCAGGAGCTGGCCCTGGCCACCCGGCTGCGGCGGGAGCACCCGGCGGAGCTGGTCTCGGCGGCCCTGGGCCAGGCGCGGCTGCGCCAGCGGGCCGAGGCGAAGTTCGGGGACGACGCGCGGCTGATGTACTTCACGCCCAACGGGGTCGAGCAGTCCACCCGGCGCACCGTGGCCGACTGGCGGGCACGGCGCTTCGCCGCACTGGGGGTGCGGCGGCTGGCCGACCTGTGCGGCGGGATCGGCGGGGACGCGATCGCGCTGGCCAGGGCCGGCATCTCGGTGCTCGCGGTCGACCGGGACCCGCTGGCCTGCGCGGCCGCGGCCGCCAACGCGGCGGCGCTGGGCCTGTCCGAACTGATCGAGGTGCGCTGCGCGGACGTCGCCGAGGTGGCGCTGGACGGCTTCGACGCGGTCTTCACCGACCCGGCCCGGCGCACCGCGAAAGGCAGGGTGTTCGACCCCGCCGCCTACTCCCCGCCGCTCTCCTGGGCGATCGGGGCCGGGCGCGCCACCCGCTTCGGCGCGCTCAAGGTGGCGCCGGGGATCCCGCACGAGGCGGTCCCCGAGGACGCCGAGGCCGAGTGGGTCTCCGACCACGGCGAGGTCAAGGAGGCCGTGCTCTGGTTCGGCACCGGGCCGGCCACCGACGCGCCGCACCGCGCCACCCTGCTGCCGGGACCGCACAGCCTCACCGGCGGCCGGCTCCCCGATCCCCCCGCCGGGCCGGTCCGCCGCTACCTCTACGAACCGGACGGCGCGGTGATCCGCGCCCACCTGGTCGCCGAGGTCGCCGAGCGGCTCGGCGCCGCGCTGATCGACCCGATGATCGCCTACCTGGCCTCGGACCAGTTGGTGCCCACGCCCTACGCCCACGCGTACGAGATCACCGACGTGCTGCCGTTCAACGTCAAGAAGCTCAAGGCGCTGCTGCGGCAGCGGGCGGTGGGCACCGTGGTGATCAAGAAGCGCGGCATCGGGCTGACGCCGGAGGAGCTGCGCCGGCAGCTGAAGCCCGAGGGGCCGGGCTCGGCCACCGTCTTCCTGACCCGGGTCGCCGACGCCCCGACCATGCTGCTGGCTCAGCCGGCCGGCGGCGCCTGGATGTAGTCCTCCAGGCGCGCCACCGAGTAGCCCTGCTCCTGGATGCGGCTGAGCAGTTCGCCGAACATCTGGGTCATGGTCTCGCCCTTGAGGTCCTTGGGACCGCGGAAGTGGGCCAGGATGATGTCGCCGGGCTTCAGCTTCTTGTCGCCGGTCTGGTACTGCATGTCGTGGATCTGCATGGTCTCGTGCCACAGCACGATCGCCCGCGGGCCGCACTGCTGGACGGCGCTGTTCAGCGTCGGCGTGTTGGCGCCGTCGCCGTAGGGCGGGCGGAACAGGAACGGCGCGGCCCCGTACTGCTGGGTGAGCACCTGCTGGTCGCCACAGACCTCGCTCTTCTGCACCGCGGCGGACTTGGTGCTCATGGCCGGGTGGTGCAGCGTGTGGTTCTGGATGTGGTTGCCGGCGGCCTGCAGCGGCTTGAAGTAGCCGTAGTCGTTCTTGATCGCGTCGTCCATCAGGAACATGGTGACCGGGATCTTCAGGTCGCTCATCATCGCGATGAACTGGGGGTCCTTCTCCTCACCGTCGTCGATGGTCACGAAGACCACCTTGTCGGCGGTGGGGATGGCGCTGATCACCGGGACCTGGCCGGTCCTCGTGAGCTTGACCGGCTTGTCGGCGGGCGCCGCGGGCGCGGGGGCCAGCGGCTGCAGGTGCCACTTGGCCCAGGCGGCGGCGGAGACCTGCCCGTCGGCGGAGGGTGACGGTGAGGGAGAGGCCGCGGCGCCGGACGGGGCGGTGGCGGGCGGCACCGCCGCCGGCGAGGTGCTCGGCGGCACCGCCGCGCTCTTCCCGCCGCCACTACTGCCGCAGCCGCTGACCGTGACCGCCGCGATCAGGGCCAGGGAGCCCGCCGCGTACGTCGTACGCCGGCTCCTGTGGTTCATCTTCACGGCGTCCCGCTCCCCCACGTTGTTCTTCGCTGTTCTTCGCTGCTACTCGACCCGGGCTCTCGCCCCCGAACGCTACCGCGCTTCGACCACGTACTCACGGTGGAAGGCCCACCGGTGGACCGGGCGCGCCAGCAGCTCTGACGGCGGCTCAGGCGGCGCCACCGGCACGGCACCCGCCGGCCACCAGGTGATCAGCAGCACCCGGTCGCCCGGCGCGCTGAGCAGCTCCACCCGCTCCGCGGCGTTCGCGAGCGCCGGTACCGCGTGCTCGCGCACCCAGCCGAGCAGTTCCGCCCCGCGCCCCGCGACGGCCTTGGCCTCCCACATCGCGGCCTCGGTCACGCCTGGCCGCCGTCCAGCGCGCGGTAGGCCTCGCCGTGCACGTCGGCATGAGCGTGGCCGTGCGCGTGGCCGTGCGCGTGCGGCTCGCCCGGCACCGAGACCTCGGTGACCGGCAACGAGGAGTCCGCCGACAGGTCGAAGGCGGAGGCGGGCCGGTCGCGGCGGACCATCTCGGCGCCGAGTGCCGCGACCATCGCGCCGTTGTCCGTGCACAGGCCCGGACGCGGCACCCGCAGCCGGATGCCCGCCCGCTCGCAGCGCTGCTCGGCCATCGCGCGCAACCGGGAGTTGGCCGCGACCCCGCCGCCGATCATCAGGTGGTCCACGCCGTTCTCCAGGCAGGCCTTGACCGCCTTGCGGGTCAGCACATCGGTGACCGCCTCCTGGAAGGAGGCCGCCACGTCCGCCACCGGCACCTCCTCGCCGGCCCGCCGCTTGGCCTCGACCCAGCGGGCCACCGCCGTCTTCAGGCCGGAGAAGGAGAAGTCGAAGGCCGGGTCCTTGGGGCCGCTCAGCCCCCTCGGGAAGTGGATCGCCTTGCGGTCGCCCTCGCGGGCCATCCGGTCCACCACGGGACCGCCGGGGAAGCCGAGGCCCAGCACCCGGGCCACCTTGTCGAAGGCCTCGCCGGCCGCGTCGTCGATGGTGGCGCCGAGCGGGCGCACGTCGGCGGTGATGTCCGTGGTGAGCAGCAGCGAGGAGTGGCCGCCGGAGACCAGCAGGGCCATCGTCGGCTCGGGCAGCCGGCCGTGCTCCAGCTGGTCGACGCAGATGTGCGAGGCGAGGTGGTTGACGCCGTAGAGCGGCTTGTCCAGCGCCCAGGCGTAGGCCTTGGCGGCGCTGACCCCGACCAGCAGCGCGCCGGCCAGGCCGGGGCCGGCCGTGACCGCGATGCCGTCCAGGTCGCTCGCCTTGATCCCGGCGGTGTCCAGCGCCCGCTGGATGGTGGGGACCATCGCCTCCAGGTGCGCGCGGCTGGCGATCTCCGGGACCACGCCGCCGAACCGGGCGTGGTCGTTGACGCTGGAGGCCACCGCGTCGGCCAGCAGGGTGGTGCCGCGCACGATGCCGACGCCGGTCTCGTCGCAGGAGGTCTCGATGCCCAGGACGAGCGGTTCGTCAGCCATGGTCTTCCTCGGTCTCGTTCTCGGTCTCGTTCTCGGGTCCGGCGTCGTCGGGTCCGCCGCCGTCGGATCCGGCGTCGTCGTACCGGTGGTCGCGGCGCATCACCAGGGCGTCGATGTTGGCCGGCTGGTAGTAGCCGCGCCGGATGCCGACCGGCGCGAAGCCGAACCGCTCGTAGAGCCGCTGCGCGCGGAAGTTGTCGATCCGCACCTCCAGCAGCACCTCGGTGCAGCCCCGCCGGGCGGCCTCCTCGACCAGGTCGGACAGCAGCGCGGCACCCAGCCCCCGGCCCTGGTAGCGGTCGTCGACCCCGATGGTCTGCACGTCCGCCTCGCCGGGCCCGGCCATCAGGCCGGCGTAGCCGACGATGGCGCCGTCCTCGGTGGTGGCCACCGTGTAGTGGCGGCTGCCGCCCGGGTGGGCGTCGGCCAGCTCCGACCAGTACATCCCGGCCGACCAGGCCTCGTCGGGGAAGAGCCGCGGCTCCAGCTCCAGCACCGGCGCGATGTCCCACCAGCGCATCGGGCGCAGGGTGATCCGGGCGGTGCGCGTGCCGGCCGTCACGCCGGCAGCACCGCCTTGTAGCCCGCGGGCACCTGGGCGTCGGGGCGGCGCAGGTAGAGCGGCAGCGGCGGCAGCAGCTCGCGCCCCGCGGCGAGCGCACGCACCGCGAAGTCGGCCAGCGCGCCGGCCGACAGGTGCTCGGGGCCGTGCGCGCCCGGGAAGGTCTCGGGGTAGAGCAGCGCGCCGGCCCCGACCGAGACCTGGCGGACCGCCAGCTCACCGGGCCGGTCCACCGAGGGGCCCTCGACCCGGCTCCCCTCGGCGTCGTAGTCGGCCCAGTAGACCTCCTTGCGACGCGCGTCGGTGGCCGCCGTGAACGGCCCGGCCAGCCCTTCGGCGCGGGCCTGGTGGGCGATCGCGTCCAGTGTGCAGACACCGTGCACCGGCAGGTCGAGCGCGTGCCCGAGTGCGGCGGCGGTGGCCAGCCCCACCCGCAGCCCGGTGTAGGGGCCCGGTCCGACGCCGACCGCGAGCGCGGTCAGCGACCTCTTGTCCACGCCCGCCTCGGCGAGCACCCGCCCGATCGCGGGCAGCAGCAGTTCGCCGTGGCGCCGGGCGTCGACCTGGTAGGTCTGCGCCAGGACGGCCGTGCCGTCGTGGACGGCGGCGGTGACGGCGGGGGTAGCGGTGTCGAACGCGAGCAGCAGCACCCGTCCAGGTTAGAGGGTCGCGGCAGTCGACCCTCCGCTCCGGTGCCGTAGCCGGTGCGGAACACGGGTTCGCCGCATCCCGGAGCCCGCTCCCGAACCTGGCACGATGGGGCGCACGGCCCAACGAACGACGGGAGTGCGCGGTGGCGAAGAGGGGTCCTGCAGTCGCGGTCGCCGGTCTGACCCTGGGCGCCATGGCGCTGGTCACCCTGCTGGCCGTCCAGGCCGAGGGCTCCGCCCCCAGGGCCGCGGCCGCCCAGCCGCCGCCCAGCGCCGGCGCCTCGCCCGGTGACCAGGTCACGCCCAGCAGCACGCCCTCCCCCGCCGTGCCCGCGCTGCCCAAGGCGGCCGAGGGCGGCGCCCTGCGGGTGGTCTACTCGGTCAGTGCCAAGGAGGTGTGGCTGGTCGACCCGAAGAAGACCCCCGAGATCCAGGCCGCCTTCCCGGTGCAGCCCGGCTCGGCCAACCCGGCGCCGGGCACCTACACCGTCTACAGCCGGGCCCCCGCCGGCAGCGGGACCGACGGCAAGCAGATCGAGCACGTGGTCCGGTTCACTCAGCAGGGTGGTGTCGTCTTCGGCTTCAGCGCGGCGCTCGACGGCTCCACCGCGCCCCCCGACCCGAAGGTCAGGACCGGCGGCATCCGGACCACCAGGGCTGACGGTCAGACGCTCTGGGACTTCGCGCCGAACGGCACCCGGGTCCAGGTCGTCGCCTGAGACCGCTCGCCCGGCCGCGGCGGGGTGCAGACCGCCGCGGCCGCGGCGGTGGCCGCCAGCAGGCGGTTCATCGGCACGCGCCCAGCGACCTGGGCGGCTTCCTCGGTCGTGGTGACGGGGGTGCTGCTCTTCATGGCGGACTCCCTAGTTAGGTTCACCTAACTGCAAAGCCCATCCCATCACGTCGGCCCGCACCCCTGCAACATCGTACCGACACGGTGTCGGAAACCGTCAGCCCTCCAGCGCCGCCAGGTCGACCCCGGACCAGCGCCCGCCCAGCCCGGTCAGGCTCACCCGGCGCGGGTCGGCGTCCTCCTCCTCGGCGCCGCCGAGGGCGCGCTCGATCCGCACCTCCAGCCGGTCCGCCGAGAGGTGCTCGACCTTGCCCTCGCCCCACTCGACCACGACCACCGACTCGGGCAGCGACACGTCCAGGTCGAGGTCCTCCATCTCGTCCAGCCCGCCGCCCAGCCGGTACGCGTCCACGTGCACCAGCGCCGGTCCGCCGACGAGCGAGGGGTGCACCCGGGCGATCACGAAGGTCGGCGAGGTCACCGCGCCGCGTACCCCGAGCCCCTCCCCGAGACCGCGGGTCAGCGTGGTCTTCCCGGCGCCCAACTCGCCGGAGAGCAGCACCAGGTCGCCCGGCCGCAGCAGCCCTGCCAGCAGCCGGCCGAGCCCGGTCATCCGCTCGGGCGAAGGGATGGTGATGGTGGTGTGGACGCCCATGGTTCCTCTTGTTCTGCGGGGCTCTGCCGCCGCGCTGCCTGGTCGACTCTGAGCCAACCGTGCCACATCGCGGGCGGCGGGCGGCGCGAGGTGGTCGATTGGTCCGCGTACGGGTGGCGGTGCGGCTTTCCGCGCGGCGACAGCGGGAGACCCCGACGTGGCGGGGAGAGCCGTGGTCGCTATCGTCCGTGCAGCTCTTGCGAAACTTTCATGTAGCGAACCACCGGGGGGACTTCATGCGGATGCGTCTTGCCATGGCCACATCGGGCGGCGCCGTCCTGCTCGCCGCCATCGCCGGCCCGGCCGCCTTCGCCGACAGCGCGTCGCCGTCGCCGTCGCCGAGCCCGTCCACGGCCGGCATCTCACCCACAGGTACGCCCGGCGGCACCGTCGCACCGTCACCGAGCAGTTCACCGAGCGGCTCACCCAGTGGCTCGGCCGGCAGCTCACCGAGCGGTTCACCGAGCGGCGCGTCGAGCGGCGCGCCGAGCAGCCCGGCCGCCTCGACCACGAGCGGCGGCGAGCAGCCCGGCCCGGCCGACCAACCGAAGATCAGCTTCGGATCCACGCCGACCGGCGCGATCGTGTCCGGCGGCGATCCGGCCACGTTCGAGGTGACCTTCACCAACCCGAGCCGGCACGACCTGATCGCCCTGCCGGATCTCGTCCTGCTCGACAACTCGCAGAGCGTGGACCAGTTCAAGGTCGAGACCCAGGACGCCCAGGGCGCCTGGCACGAAGCCCTCGCGACCACCCACCACGGCGGGTTCCCGATGTGGTACCCGGTCGACCCGGGCCCCGCCGGAAAGCCGTGGCAGAACAGCCAGATCTTCCTGCCGCCCGGCGCCACCGCCACCTTCCGCCTCCGGCTGGCGGCCGACCAGGCCGTCCCGACCACCACCGCCGCCCTGCTGGTGGAGTGCTACGGGTCGCTGCTCGACTCCGACGAGAAGCCGATCGGCGAGGTGGGCACCAGCGCGACCACCACCTTGATGTTCAACGACCCGGACGCGAGCCCGACGGCCGCACCCACCACCACGGCGGCCACCGCACCCACCACCCCATCGTCGAACGCGCCGACGACCGCACCGGCAGCGCCGGCGGGCGTGCCGCTCCCGACCGCCCCGCCGACCACTCCCGACCCCGCCGCCATCGCCGCGGCCAAGGCCAAGACCGCCGTGCAGGCCGGCCCGACCGCCTCGCAGAGCGTCGGCGCCTCGCTCGCCTTCACCGGTGGCGGCGGCGGCAGCCTGCCGACCGCGCTGGGCGGCGCCGCCGCCGTGCTGCTCGGCATCGGCGGCCTGTTCCTGGTGCACCGCCGCAGGGGCGGCCACGCCTGACGGACCGTCACACGATGGAACCGCCGGCCCGGCGGATCAGCTCCGCCAGGCGGGCGTTCACCTCCTCCGGGCGCTCCAGCATCACCAGGTGCCCGGCCCCGGGGACCAGCACCAGCTCGGCCAGGGGCAGCGCCCGGGCGATCGCCTCGCTGTGGGCCACCGGGGTGAGCAGGTCCTCGGTGCCGGCCAGCACCAGCACCGGCACCCGTGCCAGCGCCGCCAGCGCCGCCGCCTTCTCGTGGCCGGCGAAGGCGGGGTAGAACTCGGCGACCACGTCGATCGGAGTGCTGTCCAGCAGTTGCTCGGCGAACCGGGCGACCGCCGGGTCGACCTCCCGGCCGTCGCCGCCGAAGGAGAAGCGGCGGTAGAAGACGGCGCTGACGTCCGAGCCCATCCGCCGGGTGGCCTCCACCAGGCCGACCTGGCTGCCCAGCAGCTTGACCACCCCGGGCCCCACCCGGCGCCAGACCTTCGTGCCGACCGGGGAGAGCCCGAAGGTCACGCTGTCCCACTGCCCGGCCGTGGTGCCGATCAGTGCCACCCCGGCGACCCTCCCCCGGCCTTCGGCCGGGGGTGCCCCCGCGCCGAACAGCTCCGGGTGCTGGTCGGCCAGCGCCATCACGGTCATGCCGCCCATCGAGTGGCCGACCAGCACGATCGGCCCGCTCGGGGCGACCGCGTCCAGCACCGCCTTGAGGTCGCCGCCCAGCTGGTCGATCGAGGCGGGCTGCCCGGCCAGGTAGGAGCGCGAGCGCTCGGAGCGGCCGTGGCTGCGCTGGTCCCAGAAGACCAGGCGCAGCTCACCGCGGAGCGCGGCCCGCTGGAAGTGGAAGGCGTCCTGGTTCAGGCAGTAGCCGTGGCAGAAGACCACGGTCAGCGGCGCGTCCTCGGGCCCGTCCAGCTCGACGTGCAGCGCGGTGCCGTCCGCGGCCGCCACGGTGCGCGAACGCCCGCGCAGCGAGCCGAACGGGGCGGCGGCGTCCAACCGCTCGCGGGCCCGTTTGCGGGCCCGGCCCAGGGTCAGGCGCTCGATCGCCACGCCCGCCGCGGCCCCGGCGGCGGCCATCCCGAGCGAGAGGCCGATCAGCCCGGCCCGGCTCACCGAGCCCCCGCCGGCCTCCTCGGTCACGGCCGCGCCCCGGACCCGCCCACGTAGCGGCGGGGCACCCGGGCGCTGATCCGGGTGACGATCTCGTACGCGATCGTCCCGCAGGCCCGCGCCCAGTCCTCGGCGGTCGGCTCACCGCGCTCGCCGCTGCCGAAGAGCAGCACCTCCTCGCCGACCTCCGGCACGTCCCCACCGAGGTCCACCACGAACTGGTCCATCGCGACCCGCCCGGCCACCGTGTACCACTTGCCGCCGATCTGCACCGGTCCGGTGCTGCTGGCGTGCCGCGGGACGCCGTCGGCGTAGCCCACCGGCACCAGGCCCAGCGTGGTCTCGCCCGGGGTGCGGTAGCGGTGGCCGTAGCTGACGCCGTGCCCGCCGGGCACCCGCTTGACCAGCGCCAGCCGGGCGGAGAGCGACATCACCGGGCGCAGCCCGAAGTCCGCCGGGGTGCCCGCCTCGGGCACCGGCGACACCCCGTACATCGCCAGGCCGGTGCGGACCAGGTCGTAGTGGCTCTCCGGCAGCAGCAGGGTGGCCGGCGAGTTGGCGAGGTGCCGGACCTCGGGGCGCACCCCGGCCCGCTCGGCCTGGGCCAGCATGGCGGCGAAGAGCTCCTGCTGGGCCCGGATCGAGGGGTGTCCCGGCTCGTCGGCGCAGGCGAAGTGCGACCAGATGCCGACCACCTGGAGCAACCCCTCGGCCTGCGCCCGCAGCGCGGCGGCCACCAGCTCGGGCCAGTCGTGCGGCTGGCAGCCGTTGCGGCCCAGGCCCGTGTCGGCCTTCAGGTGGACCCGGGCCGGCACGCCGGTGGCGCGCACCGCGTCGACCAGCTCGGTGAGCGCCCACAGTGCGCTGACGGAGATGTCGATGCCGGCCCGCACCGCCTGGGCGAAGGGGCCGCCGGGTGTCCACAGCCAGCACAGGATCCGGGCCTGCTCGGGGGCGATGCCGGCGGCACGCAGCGCCAGCGCCTCCTCGGGGGTGGCGGTGCCGAGCCAGCGCACCCCGGCGGCCAGCGCCTCCAGCGCGCAGGGCAGCGCGCCGTGCCCGTAGGCGTCCGCCTTGACCACGGCCATCACGGCGGCGCCCGGCGCCCGCTCACGCAGCGCGGCGAGGTTGCCGCGCAGCGCGGCCAGGTCGATGGTCGCCTCGGCGGGCAGTCCTTCGGCGAGCATGGTGGTCCCGGTCGTCTTCGCAGTTGTCATCGGGTTCAGTCTCCCAGACCTGCGCGCCGGGCCGCCCGGCCCCCCTGCGCGGCGTCCCGCCAGGCGGCGGGCAGCGCGGCCGCGATCTCGCTCGCGGTGACCGGCGCGCCCACCGGTCCGCCCGCCGGTCCGCCCGCCGGTCCGCCCGCCGGTCCGCCCGCCGCCAAGCGGCCGGCCAGCCCGTGCAGGTAGGCGGCGGCCGGCGCGGCGTCGAAGGGCGGCAGGCCGGCGGCGAGCAGCGCGCCGGCCAGGCCCGCCAGCACGTCGCCGCTGCCCGCGGTGGCCAGCCAGGCGGTGCCGGTGGAGTTCACCCGGGTGGTGCCGTCCGGCCGGGCGACGACCGTGGTCGAGCCCTTGAGCAGCACGGTGGCCCCGTAGCGGGCGGCCAGCTCGCGGGCGTGCCGCAGCCGGGCGGCGGCCACCTGGTCGGCGCTGACCTGGCCGCCGAGCAGTCGGGCCGCCTCGCCCGCGTGCGGGGTGAGCAGGGTGGGCGCGGTGCGGTCGGCCAGCGCCCGCGGCCCGCGGCGGGCCAGCTCGGTCAGGCCGTCCGCGTCCACCAGCACCGGCACGTCGGCGGCCAGCGCGTCGTCCAGCGCCTCGCCGACGTCGTCACCGGAGCCGGGGCCGACCACCCAGGCCTGCACCCGCCCGGCGGTGAGCAGGACCTCGGGGTGGCGGCGGACCACCTCCTCGGCCGGGCGGCCCTGGTAGCGGACCGCGCCGGCCCCGCCGTGCAGCGCCCCGGCGACGGCGAGCAGCGCGGCGCCCGGGTAGCGCTCGGAGCCGGCCAGCAGCCCGACCACGCCGCGCCGGTACTTGTCGCTCTCGGCCCCCGGCCGGGGCAGCAGCTCGGCCAGGTCGTCGTGCTGCAGGGCCTGGACGGGCGCGGCGGGCGGCCGCAGCCCGATCGGCACCAGCTGCACGGCACCGGCGTACTCGGCGCCCGGGTCGATCAGCAGGCCGGGCTTGCAGGTGCCGAAGGTGACGGTCAGATCGGCTCGCAGCGCGACCCCGGACACCTCCCCGGTGTCGGCGTCCACCCCGCTGGGCAGGTCCACCGCGACCAGCGCGCCGCGGCGCGCCGCGCGGGCGTAGGGCTCGGCGGCCGGGCGCAGCGGCCCGGTGCCGCCGATCCCGACGATGCCGTCCAGGATCAGGTCCGCGCGGCGGAAGGCGGCCAGGCCGGCGTCCTGATCGGCCGTCACCCGGCCGCCCGCCGCCCGCAGCGCGGCCAGCGCCGCGGGGTGCGCCCGCTCGGGGCTGAGCAGCACGGCGGTCACCGCGGCCCCGCGCCGGGCCAGCCGGGCGCCGGCGAAGAGCGCGTCACCGCCGTTGTCGCCGCTGCCCGCGAGCACCAGGACCCGGCTGCCGTAGACCCGGCCGCTGCCGCGGGTCAGCAGCCGGGCGCAGGTGGCGGCGAGGCCGGCCACCGCCCGGTCCATCAGCGGTTGCCCGGCGAGTTCGGCCTCGGCGGCCCTGACCTGTGCGACGGTGTGAGCTAGGCGCATACCCTCGAAGCTACCCCTCGGCGATGACCACCGCCGAGGCCACGCCCGCGTCATGGCTCAGCGACAGGTGCCAGGAGCGCACCCCGAGTTCGGCCGCGCGGGCCGCCACCGTGCCGCGCACGTGCAGGGTCGGCCGGCCCGAGGGCTCGCTGCGCACCTCGGCGTCGTGCCAGTCCAGCCCGGCCGGCGCCCCCAGTGCCTTGGCCAGTGCCTCCTTGGCCGCGAAGCGGGCGGCCAAGGAGGCGGCCGAGCGCTGCTGGCCCGAGGGCAGCAGCCGCTCGGCCGCGGTGAAGAGCCGGTCACCGAGGGCCGGCGTGCGCGCCAGTGCCTCGGTGAACCGGTCGATCGAGGCGACGTCGATACCCACTCCGATGATCACCCGACCGACGATAACGGCTGGCTACTCGACCGTGACCGACTTCGCCAGGTTCCGCGGCTGGTCCACCTCGTGGCCCTTGGCGGTGGCCAGCTCGCAGGCGAAGACCTGCAGCGGCACGGTGGAGACCAGCGGCTGGAGCAGCGTCGGGGTGACCGGGATCCGGATCAGGTGGTCGGCGTAGGGCACCACCGTTTCGTCCCCCTCCTCCGCGATCACGATGGTGCGGGCACCGCGGGCGCGGATCTCCTGGATGTTGGAGACGATCTTGTCGTGCAGGATCGACCGCCCGCGCGGCGAGGGCACCACCACCACGACCGGCAGGCCCTCCTCGATCAGCGCGATCGGACCGTGCTTGAGCTCGCCCGCCGCGAAGCCCTCGGCGTGCATGTACGCCAGCTCCTTGAGCTTGAGCGCACCCTCCAGCGCCACCGGGAACCCGACGTGCCGGCCCAGGAAGAGCACCGACTTGGCGTCGGCGAGCGAGCGGGCCAGCTCGCGCACCGGCTCCATGGTCAGCAGCACCTGCTCGACCTGCTTCGGCGCGTCGGAGAGCTCCTTGATGACGGCCGAGATCTCGTCGCCCCACTTGGTGCCGCGCACCTGGCCCAGGTAGAGCGCCACCAGGTAGCAGGCGACCAGCTGGGTGAGGAAGGCCTTGGTGGAGGCGACCGCCACCTCGGGTCCCGCGTGGGTGTAGAGCACCGCGTCCGACTCGCGCGGGATGGTCGAGCCGTTGGTGTTGCAGATCGCCAGCACCCGCGCGCCCTGCTCGCGGGCGTGCCGCAGCGCCATCAGGGTGTCCATCGTCTCGCCGGACTGGGAGATGGCGATCACCAGGGTGCGGTCGTCCAGGATCGGGTCCCGGTAGCGGAACTCCGAGGCGACCTCGACCTCGCACGGGATCCGGGTCCAGTGCTCGATCGCGTACTTGGCGATCATCCCGGCGTGGAAGGCGGTGCCGCAGGCCACGATGACGACCTTGTCGACCTCGCGCAGCACCGAGTCGGGGATCCGCACCTCGTCCAGGGTCAGCCGCCCGTCGGTGCCGATCCGGCCGAGCAGGGTGTCGGCGACCGCCTTCGGCTGCTCGGCGATCTCCTTGAGCATGAAGTAGTCGTAGCCGTCCTTCTCGGCGGCCGAGGCGTCCCAGTCCACGTGGTACTCGCGGACCTCGACCGGGGTGCCGTGAAAGTCCGTCACGGTGACCGCGTCGGCGTGCAGTTCGACCACCTGGTCCTGGCCCAGCTCGATCGCCTCGCGGGTGTGCGCGATGAAGGCGGACACGTCGGAGGCGAGGAAGTTCTCGCCCACCCCGCGCCCGACCACCAGCGGCGAGTTGCGCCGGGCGCCGACCACCGTGCCGGGCGCGTCCGCGTGCACCGCGACCAGGGTGAACGCGCCGTCCAGCCGGCGGCACACGGTCCGCATCGCCTCGGCCAGGTCGCCGTCGTAGGCCTCGGCCAGCAGGTGCGCCACCACCTCGGTGTCGGTCTCCGAGCGCAGCGTGTGGCCGCGGTCGGCCAGCTCGGCGCGGAGCTGGGCGAAGTTCTCGATGATGCCGTTGTGGACCACCGCGACCTTGCGGTGGTCGTCCAGATGAGGGTGGGCGTTGGCGTCGGTGGGTCCGCCGTGGGTGGCCCAGCGGGTGTGGCCGATGCCGGCGGTGCCGCCGGGAAGAGGGGTCTCGGCGAGGGCCTTCTCGAGGTTCACGAGCTTGCCGGCCCGCTTGTCGGTGGCGAGAGCCCACTGCCCGGTGGGGTCCGCCGTCAGAATGGCCACACCGGCCGAGTCGTACCCTCGGTACTCCAGGCGCTGCAGCCCTGCGATCACTACGTCGAGTGCGGGCTGAGAGCCCACGTATCCAATAATTCCGCACATAAATGTCAGCATAAGGGCGCTTCCTGATCAGAAGCGGCGCTTGAGTTTCACTGGGGCCACCCTTGGGGCAACAGCTCGTGACCGACACCACAGCGCCCGGGTGCCCCCGGACGGCCCACAATGGACCATGTGCTGACCGAACTCTGTAGCCAGGGCGCACCCTCGACGCCCAGCCCGTCGCCGTCGCCGTACGTCGACCTCTCCCGGGCCGAGTGGAGCGCCCTGCGCGACCGCACCCCCTTGCCGCTCAGCGCGGCCGAGGTGGAACAGCTGCGCGGCCTGGGCACAGCGCTGGACCTGGACGAGGTCCGCGACGTCTACCTGCCGCTCTCCCGGCTGCTCAACCTCTACATCCACGCCACCCACGAGCTGCGCGGGGCGCTGGGCACCTTCCTGGACGTCGCGGACACCGAGCGCACCCGCACCCCGTTCATCATCGGGGTGGCCGGCTCGGTGGCGGTCGGCAAGTCCACCACCGCCCGCCTGCTGCAGGCGCTGCTGGCCCGCTGGCCCGAGCACCCGCGGGTCGAACTGGTCACCACCGACGGGTTCCTGCTGCCCAACGCGGAGCTGCGCCGGCGCGGCCTGATGGCCCGCAAGGGCTTCCCCGAGTCCTACGACCGCCGGGCGCTGATGCGCTTCGTGGCGGACGTGAAGGCGGGCAAGGAGCAGGTCTCGGCCCCGGTCTACTCGCACCTGGTCTACGACATCGTGCCGGACGAGCGCCTGGTGGTGCAGCGCCCGGACATCCTGATCGTCGAGGGTCTGAACGTGCTGCAGCCGGCGCTACCGGGCAACGACGGCCGCACCCGGCTCGCGGTGGCCGACTACTTCGACTTCTCGATCTACGTCGACGCCCGCACCGACGACATCGAGAACTGGTACCTGTCCCGCTTCAAGAAGCTGCGGGACACCGCCTTCCTGGACCCCAGCTCCTACTTCCGCCGGTTCACCGAGGTGCCGCAGGAGGAGGCGATGGAGTACGGCCGCCAGGTCTGGCGCACCATCAACAAGCCCAACCTGCTGGAGAACGTGCTGCCGACCCGGGGCCGGGCCACCCTGGTGCTGCAGAAGGGCGCCGACCACAAGGTCCGCCGCGCCCTCCTGCGCAAGCTCTGAGCCGGCCCTGACGCGTGGTCAGCGACCGGGCCCGGAGCGGCCGGGCCCGGAGCGGCCGACTCAGATCGCCAGCTGCTCGCTGACCACGGCCGCCAGTCGCGCGGCCACCGCCTCGGCCCGGTCGTGGTCGGCCGCCTCGACCATCACCCGCACCACCGGCTCGGTCCCCGAGGGGCGCAGCAGCACCCGCCCGGTGCTGCCGAGTTCGGCCTCGGCCTGCGCGACGGCCGCGGCCAGCTCGGCGCAGCCGGCCACCGCGCCGCGGTCCACGCCCTTGACGTTGATCAGCACCTGCGGCAGCCGGGTCATCACGGCGGCCAGGTCGGCCAGCGGCTGCTTGGTGGCGGCCAGCCGGGCACCCAGCATCAGGCCGGTCAGCGTGCCGTCGCCGGTGGTCGCGTGGTCCAGCAGGATCACGTGGCCCGACTGCTCACCGCCGAGCGCGTAGCCGTGCTCCTTCATCGCCTCCAGCACGTAGCGGTCCCCCACCCCCGTCTCGACCAGCTCGATCCCCTCGCGCTGCATGGCGAGCTTGAAGCCCAGGTTGGCCATCACGGTGCCGACCGCGGTGTTGCCGCGCAGGGTGCCGGCCTCGCGCATGGCCACCGCCAGGATCGCCATGATCTGGTCGCCGTCCACCTCGTCGCCCTCGGCGTCGGCGGCCAGGCAGCGGTCGGCGTCGCCGTCCAGCGCGATGCCCAGGTCCGCCTGGTGCTCGCGCATCGCCTCGCGCAGCCCGGCCAGGTGGGTGGAGCCGACGCCGTCGTTGATGTTCAGCCCGGTCGGCTCGGCACCCAGCGTGTAGACCACCTCGGCGCCGGCCCGGGCGAAGGCCTCGGGGGCCACCCGGGCGGCCGCGCCGTGCGCGCCGTCGATGACCACCTTGATGCCGTCCAGCCGGTTGGGCAGCACGGCCACCAGGTGGGCCACGTACTTGTCGAAGCCCTCGGTGTACTCGTGCACCCGGCCGACCGCGCTGCCGGTGGGGCGCGCCCGCACCGGTTCGGCACCCGAGAGGTAGTGCCGGTAGTCCGCCTCGATCGCGTCCTCGATCGCGTCGTCCAGCTTGTGGCCGCCGCGGGCCAGGAACTTGATGCCGTTGTCGGGCATCGCGTTGTGACTGGCCGAGAGCATCACGCCGAAGTCGGCGCCGAGCACGCCGGTCAGGTACGCCACGGCGGGTGTGGGCAGCACGCCGACCCGCAGCACGTCGACGCCGGAGCCCGCCAGCCCGGCGATCACGGCCGCCTCCAGGAACTCACCCGAGGCGCGCGGGTCACGGCCGACCACCGCCACCGGACGCCGGCCGCCGAAGCCGCCCGCGTCGCCGAGCACGTGCGCGGCGGCCATCGACAGCCCGATCGCCAGTTCGGCGGTCAGACCGATGTTCGCCACACCGCGTACGCCATCCGTACCGAAGAGTCGTGCCACAGTCCCGTCCTTCATTGCCGGCACCGGCGCGGCCTGAGGCAGGGCCGACCGGTGGGGGAGGAGTCCCTGGCCGCCTGACCGGTCCAGGGAGCACAACGCCCCGGGGCACATGAAGTGCTCCGGGGCGTCGATCCCACCTGCGGGGTGCGCACCAAGGGCGGTACGCACCCCGGGGGGTGACTAGCGCTTGCTGTACTGCGGGGCCTTGCGGGCCTTCTTGAGACCGGCCTTCTTGCGCTCGACGGCACGGGCGTCACGCATCAGGAAGCCGGCCTTCTTGAGGGCGGCGCGGTTGTTGTCCACGTCCGCCTCGTTCAGGGCGCGGGCCACGCCGAGGCGCAGCGCGTAGGCCTGACCGGAGACGCCGCCGCCCGCGATGCGCGCGATGACGTCGTAACGGCCGTCCAGCTCAAGGAGCTTGAAGGGCTCGTTCACGGTCTGCTGGTGCACCTTGTTGGGGAAGTAGTTCTCCAGGGTGCGACCGTTGATCTTCCACTGGCCGGTACCGGGGACGATGCGCACGCGGGCGATCGCCTCCTTGCGACGGCCGAGGCCGGCGCCGGGGACGGCCTCGCTGAAGCGGCCGGCCAGCGACTCGGTGGAGTAGGACTCGGTGTCCTCGGAGGTGTACTCGGTGTACTCCTCGTCGACCTCGATGTCCAGGGGGGTCTCGATGGCAGCGTTCTCGGCCACGATGTTCCTCAGCTTTTCTTAGTTAAGGGGCTTGGTGGCCGGAATTACTGCGCGACCTGGGTGATCTCGAACGGCACCGGCTGCTGGGCAGCGTGCGGGTGCTGGTCGCCCGAGTAGACCTTCAGCTTGGAGAGCATCTGGCGGCCCAGGCTGTTCTTGGGGATCATGCCCTTGATGGCCTTCTCGACGGCCTTCTCCGGGTTCTTGTCCAGCAGGTCGTCGTAGCGCACCGAACGCAGACCGCCCGGGAAGCCAGAGTGGCGGTAGGCCAGCTTCTGGGACTTCTTGTTACCGGACAGGTGCACCTTGTCGGCGTTGATGATGATGACGAAGTCACCAGTGTCAACGTGCGGCGCGTAGATCGCCTTGTGCTTACCCCGGAGGAGGTTGGCGGCCTGGGAGGCCAGGCGGCCGAGCACGACGTCGTTGGCGTCGATGACGTGCCACTGACGCTGGACGTCGCCGGGCTTGGGGCTGTACGTACGCACGGTCGTAGCCTTCGCTTTTCAGTGAGTGAGTCCTGACAGGAGCACCTGGACGAGGAGATCAGCCTGGCTCCACTTGGACGCAATTCAAGGGGAGCCGCTGGTCATCGGCCTGGCATCTCCGGCGTACCGACCTCTCACGTGAGATGGAGCGAGCCAATACGCACAACAAGGGCCCACAGTACCCGCTACCGGGTGCGAGCTCCAAACCCGTGGAGGGTCCGTCAGCGCTCGCGGCGCACCCGGGCCTCGTCCCAGACCGGCTCCGGCGCCTCGTAGACCCGCCCGTCGGCGCCGAAGACCAGGAAGCGGTCGAAGGTCTTGGCGAACCAGCGGTCGTGCGTGACGCAGAGCACCGTGCCGTCGAAGGCCTCCAGCCCCTCCTGCAGCGCCTCGGCGCTGTCGAGGTCGAGGTTGTCGGTCGGCTCGTCGAGCAGCAGCGCGGTGACGCCGGAGAGCTCCAGCTTGAGGATCATCAACCGGGCCTGCTGGCCGCCGGAGAGCGACTCGAACTTCTGCTCCTCCTGCTTGTCCAGCTCGTAGCGGCGCAGCGCCCCCATCGCGGCGCCCCGGCTGAGCGCGTGCTCCTGCTCGATGATCGAGCGCACCGTGCGGCCGAGCAGTTCGGGGTGGGCGTGGGTCTGGCGGAAGTGGCCCGGCACCACCCGGGCACCGAGCTTGAAGCCCCCGGTGTGCCGCACCGTCGCGTCGCCGGCCAGCAGCCGCAGGAAGTGCGACTTGCCGGACCCGTTGGAGCCGAGCACCGCGACCCGCTGGCCGTAGTAGACCTCCAGGTCGAAGGGCCGCATCAGGCCGGTCAGTTCCAGGCCCTCGATGGTGAGCGCCCGCACGCCGGTGCGGCCGCCCTTGAGCCGCATGGTGATGTTCTGCTCGCGCGGCGGCTCCTCAGGCCGGCCGGCCTCCTCGAACTTCTTCAGCCGGGTCTGCGCGGCCGCGTAGCGGGTGGCCAGCGCGTGGCTGACCGAAGCCGCCTGGCGCAGGTTGACCACCAGCTTCTTCAGCTTGGCGTGCTCCTCGTCCCAGCGGCGGCCGAGCTCCTCGAAGCGGGCGAAGCGCTCCTTGCGGGCCTCGTGGAAGGAGTCGAAGCCGCCGCCGTGCACCCACACGCTGCTGCCACCACCGCCGAAGCCCGACTCGACACTGATGATCTTGTCCGCGGTCCGGGAGAGCAGCTCGCGGTCGTGCGAGATGTAGAGCACCGTCTTGGGGCTGGCCTTGATGGCCTCCTCCAGCCAGCGCTTGCCCGGCACGTCGAGGTAGTTGTCCGGCTCGTCGAGCAGCAGCACCTCCTCGGGGCCGCGCAGCAGGCACTCCAGCACCAGCCGCTTCTGCTCACCGCCGGAGAGGGTGTTCAGGCCGCGGAACTGGGCCCGGTCGAAGGGCATCCCCAGGGCCGCCATGGTGCAGACGTCCCAGTCGGTCTCGTAGTCGTAACCGCCGGCATCGGCCCAGTCGGAGAGCGCCTGGGCGTAGCCCATCTGCGACTTCTCGTCGTCCTGCGCCATCATCGCCAGTTCGGCCGCGTCCACCGCCTTGGCGGCCACCGCGATCCGCTGCGGGGCGACCGAGACCAACAGGTCCCGCACCGAGGCGTCCGGCGGCAGCGCCCCCGGCCCGGAACGCTCCTCGGCGTCCCGCGGGTCCTCACGCCCGGTGGTGCCGACGAACTGGCGCATCACGCCGAGCCCGCCGGTCACCGTCACCGTCCCGCCGTGCGGCTGGGTGTCCCCGGCGATCATCCGGAGCAGCGTGGTCTTTCCGGCGCCGTTGGCACCCACCAGGGCGACCGCGGAGCCCTCTCCGACCCGGAAGGACGCGTCGTCGAACAGCACCCGCCCGTCCGGCAGGTAGTACTCCAGATGTGAAATCTCGACGTGTCCCATGGGCCCGAATTGTGCTACCGACCACCGGTCAGGACCAAACGGATTACCCCTGGCCCGGCAGCGTCCGCATCCGCCGGGCCAGCCTGTTCCGCTCGGCGAGCTGGTCGTCGGCCGGGTAGCCGACCTCCTCCAACGTCAGCCCGTAGGGCCGGATCACATTGACCGCGCTGTTGCGCACCCCGCCGCGCAGCACCTCGCCGGGGAACTCCGCCGGCCGGTGCCCGTCGCCGACCAGCAGCATCGCGCCGACCAGGGCCCGGACCATGTTGTGGCAGAAAGCGTCGGCGCGCACGGTGGCCACCGCGAGCGAGCCCTCCTGGGCCGCGTACGGGTCCATCGGCACCCGGTCCCAGCGCAGTTCCAGCAGCGTGCGGATGGTGGTCGCGCCCTCGCGCTTCTTGCAGTACGCCGCGAAGTCGTGCTCGCCGAGCAGCAGCCGCGCCGCCTCGTTCATCTTCTCGATGTCCAGCGGCCGGTCGTGCCAGAGCACGTGGCCGCGCAGCAGCGGGTCCACCCCGCCCGGGTGGTCGGCCACCCGGTAGGCGTACCGCCGCCAGATCGCCGCGAAGCGCGCGTCGAAGCCGGCCGGTGCGCGGCCCACCCGGTAGATCCGCACATCCGCGGGCAGCCGCCCGGCCAGGCGCCGCAGCAGCTTCTCGGCGTGCGCGGCCCACACCTCGTGCGGCAGGTCGACGTGCGCGACCTGCCCGCGCGCGTGCACCCCGGCGTCGGTCCGCCCGGCCACCGTGAGCGGGAAGAGCTCGGGGCTGCGGGTGACGACCTGCAGGGCGCTCTCGATCTCCTCCTGCACCGTGCGCCGCCCCCGCTGGCGCGCCCACCCGGAGAACTCGGCGCCGTGGTACGCCAGATCGAGCCGGACCCGGACGTGCCCCTCGGCCGGTCCGTCCTTCACCGGCGCCTGCTCAGCGCAGTCGTTCACCACATACCTCCGTACCTCCGTCGACAAGGGAACGGGCCCGTTCCCCCGCCGAAGCGGGGGAACGGGCCCGTCAGGGTGCCTAGCGAGCGTCAGGCCTGCTCGTCCGCCGGGGCGGCGTCAGCGGGGGCCTCGTCGGCGACCGGGGCGGCAGCGGCGGCCTCGGTCTCCTTGACGGAGCGCTTGGTGGCGGCCTCGGCCTCGCCGACCGCGGTCTGCGCGACGGTCAGCGCCTCGACCAGCTCGATCACGGCCATCGGGGCGTTGTCGCCACGACGGGGACCGATCTTGGTGATGCGGGTGTAACCACCGGGGCGGTTCTCGTAGCGCGGCGCGATCTCGGTGAAGAGGGTGTGCAGCACCGCGATGTCGGTGATCGTCTTGCGGACGATGCGACGGTTGTGGATGTCACCGACCTTCGCCTTGGTGATCAGGCGCTCGGCCAGCGGGCGCATCCGACGGGCCTTGGCCTCGGTCGTGGTGATGCGGCCGTACTGGAACAGCTCACGGCACAGGCCGGCGAGCAGCAGCGGCTCGTGGTGCGGGCCGCCACCGAGGCGGGCACCCTTCGCGGGACGGGGCATGGTAGCTCCTTGAATCTCCGACTCCGGCCGGATCAGGTACCGGAACGGGCGGCCGGGCACAGTTGCCCGGACGACTTAGCTCATTGCATTGCCGGTGGGGGCGACCCGCTGGGAGTCGCCCCCACCGCACACACTCAGTACTGCTCGGTCTCCGCGTAACCCGCGTCGTCCAGGTCGTCGGCGCCGAAGGCGTCGGCGGCGGCGGTCGGGTCGAATCCGGGCGGGCTGTCCTTGAGGGCCAGGCCCATGCCGGCCAGCTTCGCCTTGACCTCGTCGATCGACTTCGCACCGAAGTTGCGGATGTCGAGCAGGTCGGCCTCGGAGCGCGCGACGAGCTCACCCACGGTGTGGATGCCCTCGCGCTTGAGGCAGTTGTACGACCGAACGGTGAGCTCCAGCTCCTCGATCGGCAGCGCCAGGTCGGCGGCCAGGGCGGCGTCCGTCGGGGACGGGCCCATGTCGATGCCCTCGGCGTCGATGTTCAGCTCGCGGGCGAGACCGAACAGCTCCACCAGGGTCTTGCCGGCCGAGGCCATGGCGTCACGCGGGCGCATCGCGGGCTTGGTCTCGACGTCGACGATCAGCTTGTCGAAGTCGGTCCGCTGCTCGACACGGGTGGCCTCGACCTTGTAGGTGACCTTCAGCACGGGGCTGTAGATCGAGTCGACCGGGATCCGGCCGATCTCCTGGCCGGACGCCTTGTTCTGCACGGCGGAGACGTAGCCGCGACCGCGCTCGACGGTCAGCTCCATCTCCAGCTTGCCCTTGCCGTTCAGCGTGGCGAGGACCAGCTCGGGGTTGTGCACCTCGACACCGGCCGGGGGCGCGATGTCGGCGGCGGTGACCACACCCGGGCCCTGCTTGCGCAGGTACATCACGACCGGCTCGTCGTGCTCCGAGGAGACGACCAGCTGCTTGATGTTCAGGATGAGGTCGGTGACGTCCTCCTTGACGCCCGGCACGGTGGTGAACTCGTGCAGGACACCGTCGACCCGGATGCTGGTGACAGCGGCACCGGGGATCGAGGAGAGGAGCGTGCGGCGAAGCGAGTTGCCGAGGGTGTAGCCGAAGCCCGGCTCCAGCGGCTCGATGACGAACCGCGAGCGGTACTCGTCGACAACCTCTTCGGTCAGCGAGGGACGCTGAGCGATCAGCATGTTTTCAGATCCTCCAGTTGTACTCGGCACCCACTATTTGATGCCGAACAAGAACCAGCGTACGGGGTCCCTCCTGGAAAGGACCCCGTACGTGGTGCAGAGCAGGCGTGCCCGAAGGCGCTGCGTCAGACGCGGCGGCGCTTCGGCGGACGGCAGCCGTTGTGCGGGGTGGGGGTGACGTCCTGGATCGAACCCACCTCCAGGCCGGTGGCCTGGAGCGAGCGGATCGCGGTCTCGCGGCCCGAGCCCGGACCCTTGACGAAGACGTCGACCTTGCGCATGCCGTGCTCCTGCGCGCGGCGCGCGGCGGCCTCGGCGGCCATCTGCGCGGCGAACGGGGTGGACTTGCGCGAGCCCTTGAAGCCCACGTGGCCCGCGGACGCCCACGAGATCACGTTGCCCGCGGGGTCCGTGATCGAGACGATCGTGTTGTTGAACGTGCTCTTGATGTGCGCGTGGCCGTGAGCGACGTTCTTCTTTTCCTTGCGGCGGATCTTCTTCGCGCCGGCAGCCTGACGACCCTTGGGGGGCATAAGTCTGTTTCTCCTACTGAGGTGGTCGGTCCGCTAACCCGCGGGCCGGAGGGATGTCCGGTTAACGGGCGGACTACTTCTTGCCCGGCTTCTTCTTGCCGGCAATCGCGCGACGCGGGCCCTTGCGGGTACGCGCGTTGGTGTGGGTGCGCTGACCGCGGACGGGCAGGCCGCGACGGTGACGCAGACCCTCGTAGCAGCCGATCTCGACCTTGCGGCGGATGTCGGCGGCCACCTCGCGACGGAGGTCACCCTCGACGCGGTAGTTGGCCTCGATCCACTTGCCGAGCTTGACGAGGTCGTCCTCGGTGATGTCGCGGACGCGGATGTCGGGGTTCACGCCAGTCTCGGCCAGCGTCTGCTGGGCGCGGGTACGGCCGATGCCGTAGACGTACGTGAGGGCGATCTCGATCCGCTTCTCGCGGGGGAGATCAACGCCGGCGAGGCGTGCCATTCATGGCTCCTGTGGTTCTTCAGAGGTCTTACGCGCCGCCACTCCGTCTGTTCGCACAGAGAGAGCCCCGGCCTCTGACCGGGGGTGGCAGTCCGTCCCCACTGACTGGGGGCGGATCGGGCGGCCCGTGTATGACGTTGTGCGCGTCGCGCGAAGGTACTACGAGAAATGCGGAAGGATCAGCCCTGGCGCTGCTTGTGGCGCAGGTTGTCGCAGATCACCATGACCCGGCCGTGGCGGCGGATCACCTTGCACTTGTCGCAGATCTTCTTGACGCTCGGCTTGACCTTCATGATTCAGGTTCTCCGGGTCTAGATCTTGCGGGGAGCTGTTTACTTGTAGCGGTAGACGATGCGTCCGCGAGTCAGGTCGTAGGGGCTCAGCTCCACGACGACGCGGTCATCCGGCAGGATTCGGATGTAGTGCATCCGCATCTTGCCGCTGATGTGCGCGAGGACCTTGTGACCGTTCTGCAGCTCTACCTTGAACATCGCGTTCGGGAGAGACTCGATCACGGTGCCCTCGATCTCAATGGCGCCTTGCTTCTTTGCCATGAACTACGAGATCCACCTTCCGGGACCGGCTACCGTATGCGGCACGCTCGTGCGAACCTGGGTTCACCCCGCCCCTGTGAGGGAAGAGGGCGTGCTGAAGCACGCTACGAGTGAGCCGACGATCCATCCTACAGTACCTGACAGGTGACCCCGGACCTCAGCGCTGCGGGCCGATACCGGCCGCGACCAGCGGCTGGACCGGCGCGGTGCAGGCCGAGCAGCGGCTGGCCGCCTCAGGTATCTCGGTCAGGCACTCGGGGCACGGGCGCTTGGCGGCCTTCGGCTTCTTCGGCAGGTAGCGGGCGGAGGCCCTGGCCACCGGCAGCACCACGAAGAAGTAGAGCACCGCGGCGGTCAGCACGAACGTGATCAGCACGTTGAGGAACTGCCCGTAGGGGAACTCGACGTTCAGCACCTTGAAGGTGTACGAGCTGAAGTCACCGGTCGCGCCGACCACCACACCCACCAGCGGGGTGAGGAAGGCCTTCACGAAGCCGCCGACCACCGCGGTGAAGGCGGAGCCGATCACGATACCGACGCCCATGTCGACGACGTTGCCGCGCATCATGAAGTCGCGGAAGCCCTTGAGCACTGTCTTGTTCCCCTTATGTCCGGTTTCGCCTGGCGGATCGATCCCAGACGATACCGGCTCAGGCCAGCGGATCGGGAGCCGCGGTCACCCCGAGGGCCGCGAGCTGGGCCTTTCCACCGTCGAAGGCGGTGAGCACCAGGGGGCCCTGCTCGGTGATGGCCACCGAGTGCTCCCAGTGCGAGGCCCAGGTGCCGTCGTTGGTGACGACCGTCCAGTCGTCCTCCAGCACCGAGGTGTGCGGCGTGCCGAGCGAGACCATCGGCTCGATCGCCAGCACGGTGCCGGGGACCAGCTTGGGGCCCTTGCCGCGGCCGCGCTCGACGTAGTTCAGCACGTGCGGCTCCATGTGCATCGCGGTGCCGATGCCGTGGCCGCCGTAGCCCTCGGTGATGCCCCACTTGCCCTTGGGCGGCAGCGGCTGGCGGCGGATGAAGCCCTCGATCGCCTTGGAGACGTCGACCAGGCGGTTGCTCTTCTTCATCTGCGCGATGCCGGCCCACATCGAGCCCTCGGTCACCCGGCTGAGCATCTCGACCTCGGGCCTGACCTCGCCGACCGCCACGGTGATGGCGGCGTCGCCGTGCCAGCCGTCCACGATGGCGCCGCAGTCGATGGAGATCAGGTCGCCCTCGGCCAGCACCCGCTCACCGGGGATGCCGTGCACCACCTCGTTGTTCACCGAGGCGCAGATCACCCCGGGGAACCAGAGGCTGCCGTGGTGCGCGCGGAAGTTGGAGGTGGCTCCGTGGTCGGCGATCACCTTGGCCGCGATGTCGTTGAGCTCCTGGGTGCTCACCCCGGGGGCGACCGCCTCGCGGCAGGCCTTGAGCGCCTCCGCGACGACCAGCCCGGCCGCTCGCATCTTCGCGATCTGCTCGGGGGTCTTGATCTCCACCATCTTGGCCAGTGCCTTTCGTCGGTATCTCTGCGGTGCCGCGGGCCTGCGGTACTCGGTGCTGCTGCGGTACTGGGGGCTTCGGCTGCCGCGGGCCGGCCCGGGCGCTCGCCGGACGGCCGCTCCTCTCCCCCACCGTACGACGCCGGACGGCCGCGGCACCCCGGGAAGGGGGTGCCGCGGCCGCGGGATGTGCGAGGGGCTTGCTCAGCCCTGCTTGCCGGCCTCCAGCGCGTCCACCGCGCGCTGGGTGACCTCGTCCACCTTGCCGAGCGCCGAGATCGTGGTGACCAGGCCCTGCTGGCGGTAGTAGTCGATGATCGGCTCGGTCTTGGAGTGGTACTCCTCCAGGCGGACCCGCACCGACTCCTCGGTGTCGTCCGAGCGCTGGTAGAGCTCGCCACCGCACTCGTCGCAGACGCCCTCGGCGACCGGCGGGTTGTAGACCACGTGGAAGACGTGGGCTCCGTTGTTGCGGCACAGGCGGCGGCCGGCGATGCGCTTGACCACCTCGTCCTCGGGGACCTCCAGGTCGAGCACCCCGTCCAGGGCGATGCCCTGCTCGGTGAGGAACTCGTCCAGGGCCTTGGCCTGCTCCAGGTTGCGCGGGAAGCCGTCCAGCAGGAAGCCCTGGGCGGTGTCCTGGTGCTGGAGCCGGTCCTTGGCCATCCCGATGGTGACCTCGTCCGGTACCAGCCGACCCTGGTCCATGTAGCTCTTCGCCTCGACACCCAGCGGGGTGCCCTGGCTGATGTTGGCCCGGAAGAGGTCACCGGTCGAGATGTGGGGAATGGACAGGGTCTTGGCGAGCACGTGCGCCTGAGTACCCTTCCCGGCCCCGGGAGGTCCGACGAGGACGATACGCATCAGCGGAGGAACCCTTCGTAATTACGCTGCTGGAGCTGGCTCTCGATCTGCTTCACAGTTTCGAGTCCGACACCGACGATGATGAGGATGCTGGTGCCACCGAACGGGATCGTGGTGCTCGCGTTGAGGGCGACCAGGCCGATCATCGGGATCAACGCGATGAGGCCCAGGTAGAGCGAACCCGGCCAGGTGATGCGGGTCAGCACGTAGTTCAGGTATTCGGCGGTCGGCCGACCGGCCCGGATGCCGGGGATGAAGCCACCATACTTCTTCATATTGTCGGCAACTTCTTCGGGGTTGAAGGAGATCGCGACGTAGAAGAAGGCGAAGAACACGATCAGCACGAAGTACGTGACCATGTAGGCGGGGTGGTCGCCCTTGGTGAAGTTGTTCTGGATCCAGGTCGCCCAGCCGGCCTTGCTGTTCGTCAGCTGCGCGACCAGCGCCGGGATGTACAGCAGCGAGGAGGCGAAGATGACCGGGATGACACCGGCCTGGTTCACCTTGAGCGGGATGTAGGTCGAGGTCCCGCCGAAGGCCCGCCGACCGATCATGCGCTTGGCGTACTGCACCGGAATCCGGCGTTGCGCCTGCTCCACGAAGATGACCAGGACCACCACCACGATGCCGACCGCGATCACCGCGAAGAAGTCGACCCAGCCGCCGCCGATCTTGCCGAGCTTCTTGATCGTCCAGAGGTTGCCGGGGAAACCGGAGGCGATCGAGGTGAAGATCAGGATCGACATGCCGTTGCCGATGCCGCGGTCGGTGATCAGCTCGCCGAGCCACATGATCATCGTGGTGCCCGCGGTCATGCAGATGACCATGGTGGCGATGCGGAAGACCGAGGTGTCCGGTACGACCTCGTTGCCGACCGGGCAGGTGGAGAAGAGCGCGCCGTTGGAGGCGGTCGCCACGATGCCGGTGCCCTGCAGGATGGCCAGGGCGATGGTCAGGTAGCGGGTGTACTGGGTGATCTTGGCGGTGCCGGCCTGCCCCTCCTTCTTCAGCGCTTCCAGTCGCGGGATCACGACGGTGAGCAGCTGGAGGATGATGCTGGCGGTGATGTACGGCATGATGCCGAGCGCGAAGATCGTCAACTGCAGCAGCGCACCGCCGCTGAACAGGTTGACGAGGCCGAAGAGGCCGTTGCTGCTCTGCTTCACGCACTCGTTCACGGCTTTGAAGTTGACGCCGGGGACGGGGATGTGCGCACCCATCCGGAACAGCACCATGATGCCCAGCGTGAACAGCAGCTTCTTGCGCAGGTCGGGCGTCTTGAACGCCCGCGCGAACGCACTGAGCACGGTGCCTCCTGCGCCTCCCGCACGTCGTCGGCGGGAGGGTCGGTCCTGAATGGGGAGTTGGGGTCGGTCCTGCTCCACGGCAGCCCGGGGGAGGCTACAAGGGAACTCCACGGACTCTAACAGTGCGCGGCAACGAAGAAGAAGCGCGCGAAGCGCGGGGTTGCCCATGGCACGCCCAGATGCCCGGTTTTGGCCTGGGTTGAACGCCAAAGTCATGCTGATGAACACACGAATGACCAGAGCCCCGCCCCTCGAAAGAGGGACGGGGCTCTGGTTCTGACCTGACGTCAGCGCGGGATCAGCACGATCTCAGCGGTTTGTCAGCGAGCTCAGATGAGCTCGATGACGGTGCCGCCGGCGGCCTTGATCTTCTCGGCGGCGGAGCCGGAGACGGCGTCCACCGAGACCTGCAGCGCGACGGAGATCTCGCCGGTGCCGAGCACCTTGACGAGCGAGTTCTTGCGAACCGCGCCCTTCTCGACGAGACCTTCGACCGTGACCTCGCCACCCTGCGGGTAGAGCTCGGCCAGCTTGTCGAGGTTGACCACCTGGAAGGTGATCTTGAAGGGGTTCTTGAAGCCCTTCAGCTTCGGCAGGCGCATGTGGAGGGGCATCTGGCCACCCTCGAAGCGCTGCGGAACCTGGTAGCGGGCCTTGGTGCCCTTGGTACCACGACCGGCGGTCTTACCCTTGGACGCCTCACCACGACCGACACGGATCTTGTCGGTCTTGGCGCCCGGGGCGGGACGCAGGTTGTGGATCTTGATCGGCGAGTCAGCCATCTCAGTCCACCTCCTCGACCGTGACGAGGTGACGCACGGTCTGGGCCATCCCGCGGATCTCGGGACGGTCCTCCTTGACGACCACATCGTGCATGCGCTTCAGACCCAGCGAGCGCAGCGTCTCGCGGTGGTTCTGCTTGCTGCCGATGTAGGACTTGGTCTGCGTGATCTTCAGGCGAGCCATCAGACACCCGCCCCAGCGGTCGCGGCGGCGGTGCCCGCGGCGCGAGCGCGCAGCAGGGCGGCCGGGGCCACGTCCTCGAGCGGCAGACCGCGGCGGGCCGCGATCTCCTCGGGGCGCACGAGGCCCTTCAGCGCGGCAACCGTGGCGTGCACGATGTTGATCGCGTTGTCCGAGCCGAGCGACTTCGACAGGATGTCGTGGACGCCGGCGCACTCCAGGACGGCACGCACCGGGCCACCGGCGATAACGCCGGTACCGGGGGAAGCCGGCTTCAGGAGCACGACGCCAGCGGCCTTCTCGCCCTGGATCGGGTGCGGGATGGTGCCCTGGATACGGGGGACCTTGAAGAAGTTCTTCTTGGCCTCCTCAACACCCTTGGCGATGGCGGCCGGAACCTCCTTCGCCTTCCCGTAACCGACACCCACGGTGCCGTCACCGTCGCCCACCACGACCAGCGCGGTGAAGCTGAAACGACGACCACCCTTGACAACCTTGGCGACACGGTTGATCGCGACAACGCGCTCGACGTAAGCAGTCTTCTCGACGACCGGGGCGTTGCCCTGGCCATCACGCTTACGGTCGCGCCGCTCGCCACCGGTGCCGCCGCCGGCGCCGCTACCGCGGCGCTGGGGTCCAGCCATTGGAATTACCTCTCTCGATTACGTCCGTCGACTGAGCCGACGAGCGGCTTAGAAGTCGAGCCCAGCCTCACGGGCGGCGTCCGCCAGGGCGGCGATGCGCCCCGCGTAACGGTTGCCCGCGCGGTCGAAGACGACCGTCTCGATGCCGGCGGCCTTGGCGCGCTCGGCGACCAGGGCTCCGACCTTCTTGGCCAGCTCGGTCTTGTCGCCCTCGTTGCCCTTGACGGACACGTCGAGGGTGGACGCCGACGCGAGGGTGTGACCCTTGGCGTCGTCGATGACCTGGGCGAAGATGTGGCGGTTCGAGCGGGTCACGACCATGCGAGGACGAACCTCGGTGCCGGTGACGCGCTTGCGCACACGGATCGCGCGACGCTTGCGGGCAGAGGGCTTGTAGGCGTTGCCCTTGCCGATCTTGACAGAGACGCTCATCGCTTACTTACCACTCTTTCCGACCTTGCGGCGGATGACCTCGCCCGCGTACTTGACGCCCTTGGCCTTGTACGGGTCGGGCTTGCGCAGCTTGCGGATCTTGGCCGAAACCTCGCCGACCAGCTGCTTGTCGATCCCGTCCACGTGGAACTTGGTGGGCGACTCGACCACGAAGGAGATGCCCTCCGGGGCCTCGATCAGGATCGGGTGGCTGTAGCCGAGCTGGAACTCCATCGAGGAGCCCTTCGCTGCGACACGGTAACCAACACCGCTGATCTCCAGCGACTTGCGGTAGCCCGCGGTCACGCCGGTGATCATGTTCGCCACCAGCGTGCGCGTCAGGCCGTGCAGGGCCTTCGACTGACGCTCGTCGTTCGGGCGCGAGACGACCAGGGTGCCGGTCTCGTCCTTGCTGATCTCGATCGGCTCGGCGACGACGTGCGCGAGGGAACCCTTGGGGCCCTTCACGCCGACCGTCTGGCCATCGATGGTGACGTCCACGCCGGCGGGAACCGGGATGGGCAGCCGTCCAATACGCGACATTGCTGTACCTCCGTTTCCCGAATTACCAGACGTAGGCGAGAACTTCTCCGCCTACGCCCTTCTTGGCGGCCTGCTTGTCGGTGAGGAGGCCGGAGGACGTGGAGATGATCGCCACGCCCAGGCCGCCGAGCACCTTCGGCAGGTTGGTGGACTTTGCGTAGACCCGCAGGCCCGGCTTGCTGATGCGCTTGATACCAGCGATCGAGCGCTCGCGGTTGGGGCCGAACTTGAGCTCGATGGTCAGCTTCTTGCCGACCTCGCCCTCCTGCGGCTCCTCGACCTTCCAGCTGGAGATGTAACCCTCCTGCTGCAGGATCTGCGCGACGTGCGACTTGATCTTGCTAGCCGGCATCGCCACGGAGTCGTGGTACGCCGAGTTCGCGTTACGCAGACGCGTGAGCATGTCTGCGATGGGGTCGGTCATGGTCATGATGGCCTCAGGCCTCTCTCGCCGTGGTTTCTCCGCGCCAGGTCCCCCCGCCGCACTCCGCGAGGAGTTCGGCAGGGGCACAGACGCAGGGGACCTGCGGCGTTAGTAAGACTGGGTGCGAGCCCTCGGTAGAGGGCCGCGGACATCCATAGGGAATGCCACGGCAGGGGGCCCGACCCCACTACCTTACGGGATCCGGAACTGGAACCCAAAAGGAGCGGGTCGGGCACCTCTGCTTCGCTGTGCTACCTGGAGCTCGGGCGCCTTGGGTAAGGACTACCAGGAGCTCTTGGTCACGCCCGGCAGCTCGCCGCGGTGCGCCATCTCACGGAGGCACACACGGCACAGGCCGAACTTGCGGTACACCGAGTGCGGACGGCCGCAGCGCTGGCACCGGGTGTAGGCCCGAACGCCGAACTTCGGCTTACGCTCGGCCTTCGCGATGAGGGACTTCTTCGCCATTGGCTCACGCCTCCTTGAACGGGAAGCCCAGAGCGCGCAGGAGCGCCCGGCCCTCGTCGTCGGTCTGAGCGGTGGTCACGACGGTGATGTCCATACCGCGCTGACGGTCGACCTTGTCCTGGTCGATCTCGTGGAACATAACCTGCTCGGTCAGACCGAAGGTGTAGTTGCCACGGCCGTCGAACTGCTTGGGGGAGAGACCACGGAAGTCACGGATACGCGGCAGAGCCAGCGACACCAGACGGTCCAGGAACTCCCACATGCGGTCACCACGAAGGGTGACGTGGGTGCCGATCGGCTGGCCCTCGCGCAGCTTGAACTGCGCGATGGACTTACGAGCCTTGGTCACGGCCGGCTTCTGACCGGTGATCGCGGTCAGATCCTTGATCGCGCCCTCGATCAGCTTGCTGTCACGAGCAGCCTCGCCGACACCCATGTTGACCACGACCTTGACCAGGCCGGGGATCAGCATGACGTTCTCGTACGAGAACTCCTCCTGCAGCTGGCCCTTGATCTCGGAGTTGTAACGCTCCTTGAGGCGGGGGGCCACCTTCTCAACAGTCGTCTCAGACATCAGATGTCCTCACCGGTCCGCTTGGCAACGCGGATCTTGTTGCCCTCGTCGTCGAAGCGGTAGCCAACGCGGGTGACGACCTTCTTGCCGTCCTTCTCCACGACCAGCTGCACGTTGGAGACGTGCACCGGGGCCTCGACGGTGATGATGCCACCGGCGGTGCCCTGGCCGGGCTTGGTGTGCTTCTTGACCCGGTTCACACCCTCGACGAGGACCTTGTTCTCGGTGGGCAGGGCCTGGATGACCTTGCCCTGCTTGCCCTTGTCCTTGCCGGTGATGACCTGGACCAGGTCACCCTTCTTGATCTTCATGCTGTTCGCCATGGGTTAGAGCACCTCCGGCGCCAGCGAGATGATCTTCATGAACTTCTTGTCACGCAGCTCGCGGCCCACCGGGCCGAAGATGCGGGTACCACGGGGGTCACCATCGGTGTTCTTGAGAACGACAGCGGCGTTCTCGTCGAACCGGATGTAGGAACCGTCGGGGCGACGGCGCTCCTTCACGGTGCGGACGATGACGCACTTGACGACATCGCCCTTCTTCACCGAGCCACCGGGGATCGCGTCCTTGACGGTTGCGACGATGACGTCCCCGATACCGGCGTAGCGGCGACCGGAGCCACCGAGAACGCGGATGCAGAGAATCTCCTTGGCACCCGTGTTGTCGGCGACGCGCAGTCGCGACTCCTGCTGGATCACAGCTTTCTCCTGATCGTCAACGAGAGACGACGGGCCGGCCGCTGCTCACACCAGCGTCCCGCGCGGAACCGCGCGAGGACCTGGTGCACATACGGCCGTACCACATCGGCTTCGTTACTTGGCCTTCTCGAGGATCTCGACGACGCGCCAGCGCTTCGTCGCGGACAGCGGGCGGGTCTCCGCGAGGAGGACCCGGTCACCGATGCCACAGGCGTTCGCCTCGTCGTGCGCCTTCAGCTTGTTCGTACGGCGGATGACCTTGCCGTACAGAGCGTGCTTGACGCGGTCCTCGACGGCGACGACGACGGTCTTGTCCATCTTGTCGCTGACGACGAGACCCTCACGGGTCTTGCGGAAACCGCGCGTCTCAGTCTCGTTGGTGGTGTTCTCAGTCATCAGGCGCTCTCCACCGTCTCGATGCCCAGCTCGCGCTCGCGCATCAGGGTGTAGATCCGCGCGATGTCCTTACGGACCAGCCGGAGCCGTCCGTGGTTGTCGAGCTGTCCGGTCGCCGCCTGGAAGCGGAGGTTGAACAGCTCCTCCTTGGCCTCGCGGAGCTTGGCAACGAGACCCTCGTTGTCCAGCTCGCGCAGCTCAGCAGCCTTGGTGCCGGCCGACATCAGCTCTCACCTGCCTCGCGCCGGACAATCCGGCACTTCATCGGGAGCTTGTGAGCAGCGCGGGTCAGCGCCTCACGAGCAACCTTCTCGTTGGGGTAGGACAGCTCGAACATGACCCGTCCCGGGTGAACGTTGGCGATCCACCACTCCGGCGAACCCTTGCCGGAACCCATGCGGGTCTCGGCCGGCTTCTTCGTGAGGGGGCGGTCCGGGTAGATGTTGATCCAGACCTTGCCACCACGCTTGATGTGACGGGTGATGGCGATACGAGCGGACTCGATCTGCCGGTTCGTCACGTAGGCCGGGGTGACGGCCTGGATGCCGTACTCGCCGAAGGCGAGTTCGGTGCCACCCTTGGCAGCGCCACGGCGCTTCGGGTGGTGCTGCTTGCGGTGCTTGACCCGACGGGGGATCAGCATGTCGGTCAGGCCTCCGTTCCGGTGCTCTCAGCAGCCGGCGCCTCGTTCACCGCGGCCGCGGGGGCCTCGGTGCTCGCGGGACGACGGCCGCCACGGGCGCCACCGCGCTCGCCGCCACGGCCACCGCGCTCGCCGCCACGCGCGGGGCGGGCGTCGTTGCGGGCCGGACGGTTGCCCGAGCGGGCAGCGGCGTTCTCAGCGCGGACCTCGGCGATGTTCTTGACGTCGCCCTTGTAGATCCAGACCTTCACGCCGATGCGGCCGAAGGTCGTCTTGGCCTCGAAGAAGCCGTAGTCGACGTTCGCGCGCAGCGTGTGCAGCGGCACACGACCCTCGCGGTAGAACTCCGAACGGCTCATCTCGGCGCCGCCGAGACGACCGGAGCACTGGACCTTGATGCCCTTGGCGCCGGACTTCATGGTGCCCTGCATCGACTTGCGCATGGCACGGCGGAAGGAGACGCGGGAGGACAGCTGCTCCGCGACGCCCTGAGCCACGAGCTGGGCGTCCAGCTCGGGGTTCTTGACCTCGAGGATGTTCAGCTGGACCTGCTTGCCGGTCAGCTTCTCGAGGTCGCCGCGGATGCGGTCGGCCTCGGTGCCGCGCCGGCCGATGACGATGCCGGGGCGAGCGGTGTGGATGTCGACGCGGACGCGGTCGCGGGTGCGCTCGATCTCAACCTTCGAGATGCCGGCGCGCTCCATGCCCTTCGTCATCATGCGACGAATGGCGACGTCTTCCTTGACGTAGTCCTTGTACAGCTTGTCGGCGTACCAGCGGGACTTGAAGTCCGTGCTGATGCCGAGGCGGAACCCGTGCGGGTTAACCTTCTGGCCCATTACCGGGTCCCTTCCTTGCTGCTGACGACCACGGTGATGTGGCTGGTCCGCTTGCGGATCCGGTAGGCACGGCCCTGGGCACGCGGACGGAACCGCTTCAGGGTCGGGCCCTCGTCAACGTACGCCTCGCTGATGACGAGGTCGTCCACGTTGTTGTGGTTGTAGTTGTGCGCGGCGTTGGCGATGGCGCTGTTCAGCACCTTGCCGACCGGCACGGTCGCGGCCTGCGGAGCGAAACGCAGGACCGCCTGGGCCTCCGTGGCGCTCATGCCACGGATGAGGTCCACCACGCGGCGGGCCTTCATGGGCGTGACGCGGATGTACCGCGCCTGGGCCCTGGCTTCCATGGTTGTCCCCTTGCTGGTGTCAGTCATAGTCGTTGCTTTCAGCCGGCGACTAGCGACGCTTCGACTTGCGGTCGTCCTTGACGTGACCGCGGAACGTACGCGTCGGCGCGAACTCGCCGAGCTTGTGGCCGACCATCGACTCGGTGACGAACACCGGGACGTGCTTGCGGCCATCGTGGACCGCGATCGTGTGACCGAGCATGCTCGGGCTGATCACGGAGCGACGGGACCAGGTCTTGATGACGTTCTGGGTACCCGCCTCGTTCTGTACGTCCACCTTCTTGATGAGGTGGCCGTCGATGAAGGGGCCCTTCTTGAGACTGCGCGGCATCTGACCTGCTCCTAGCGCTTCTTGTTGGTCTTGCGGCGGCGCACGATGAGAGCGTCCGAAGCCTTACCGGGCTTGCGGGTGCGACCCTCCTTCTTGCCCCACGGCGAAACCGGGTGGCGACCACCGGAGGTCTTGCCCTCACCACCACCGTGCGGGTGGTCGATCGGGTTCATGGCCACACCACGCACGGTCGGGCGAACGCCCTTCCAGCGCATACGGCCGGCCTTGCCCCAGTTGATGTTCGACTGCTCGGCGTTGCCGACCTCGCCGACGGTGGCGCGGCAGCGCACGTCGACCAGGCGGATCTCACCGGAGGGCATGCGCAGGTGCGCCATGCGACCCTCACGGGCGAGCAGCTGGATGCCGGAGCCGGCGGAGCGGGCCATCTTGGCACCGCCGCCGGGACGCAGCTCCACCGCGTGGATGGTGGTACCGACCGGGATGTTGCGCAGCGGCAGGTTGTTGCCGGGCTTGATGTCGGCCGTCGGGCCGTTCTCAATCCGGTCACCCTGCGTGATGCCGCGGGGGGCGATGATGTAGCGCTTCTCGCCGTCCGCGTAGTGCAGGAGCGCGATGCGCGCGGTGCGGTTCGGGTCGTACTCGATGTGCGCGACCTTGGCCGGCACGCCGTCCTTGTCGTGACGACGGAAGTCGATCACGCGGTAGGCGCGCTTGTGTCCGCCACCCTGGTGGCGAGCGGTGATACGACCGGCGTTGTTACGGCCGCCCTTGCTGTGCAGGGGGCGAACCAGCGACTTCTCCGGCGTGGACCGCGTGATCTCTACGAAGTCGGCCACGCTGGAGCCACGACGGCCCGGCGTAGTCGGCTTGTACTTGCGGATGCCCATTTGGCTCTCTCGTCCTCGTCCTTAACGACGATCCGGACCTCCGTTAGGAGACCGGACCACCGAAGATGTCGATGCGGTTGCCCTCAGCCAGCGTCACGATGGCGCGCTTGGTGTCCTTGCGCTTGCCAAAGCCCGTCTTGGAGCGCTTGCGCTTGCCCTGACGGTTGAGCGTGTTGACGGACTCGACCTTGACCGAGAAGACCGCCTCGACGGCCTGCTTGATCTGGGTCTTGTTGGCACCGGGCGACACGACGAACGTGTACTTGTTCTCGTCGAGGAGCGCGTAGCTCTTCTCGGAGATGACCGGCTTCACCAGGACGTCACGGGGGTCCGTGAACGTCTTGCTCGTAACGTCGCTCATCAGGCGGCGCTCCCTTCGAGCTCGCCCTCAGCGGCAACGGCCTTCGCGGACGCGGCCGGACCGGCCACGAAACGCTCGAAGGCGGCCTGGGTGAAGACCACATCGTCGGAGACGAGCACGTCGTAGGTGTTCAGCTGACCCGCGTCCAGGATGTGCACGTGCGGCAGGTTGCGAGCGGACTTCAGGCCCAGCTCGTCCGCGCGCTCGACGACCAGGAGGACGTTCTTGCGCTCGGTGATCTTGCCGAACAGGCCCTTGGCGGCCTTGGTCGACGGCGCCTCGGTCGCGGTCACGCCGGTGATGACGTGGATGCGGTTGTGGCGGGCCCGGTCGGTGAGCGCACCGCGCAGGGCGGCGGCGATCATCTTCTTCGGGGTCCGCTGCGAGTAGTCGCGCGGCACGGGACCGTGCACGACGCCACCGCCGGCGAACTGCGGCGCACGGGTCGAGCCCTGGCGGGCGCGGCCGGTGCCCTTCTGGCGGTACGGCTTGCGGCCGCCGCCTCGGACCTCGCCGCGAGTCTTGACCTTGTGGGTGCCCTGACGGGCCGCAGCGAGCTGCGCCACGACGACCTGGTGCATCAGCGGAACGCTGACCTTGGCGTCGAAGATCTCGGCGGGCAGCTCGAGGCTGCCGGTCTTGTCACCCGAGGGCGACAGGATGTCAATGGTGCTCATATCCTCACAGCCCCTTCGCCGCGGTGCGGACGAGGATGAGGCCGCCGTTCGGACCGGGGATCGCTCCCTTGATCAGGAGCAGCCCCTTCTCCGCGTCAACGGCGTGGATGGTCAGGTTCTGGGTGGTCACGCGCTCGTGGCCCATCCGGCCGGCCATCTTCATGCCCTTGAACACGCGACCCGGGGTGGCGCAGCCACCGATCGAGCCGGGCGAACGGTGCTTGCGCTGCACGCCGTGCCCGGCGCCGAGGCCCTTGAAGTTGTGACGCTTCATGACACCGGCGAAGCCCTTGCCCTTGGAGGTGCCGGTCACGTCGACCTTGACACCCGCCTCGAACAGCTCGGCGGTGATCTCCTGGCCCAGCGTGTACTCGGACGCGTCCGAGGTACGCAGCTCGACCAGGTGGCGGCGCGGGGTGACACCGGCCTTGGCGAAGTGACCCGCGAGGGGCTTGTTCACCTTGCGGGGGTCGATCTCGCCGAAGCCGATCTGCACGGCGTCGTAGCCGCTCGCGCTGTCGGCGGTGTGGACCTGGGTCACGACATTGGGCCCGGCCTTGACGACGGTCACCGGAACGATCCGGTTGTTCTCGTCCCAGACCTGGGTCATGCCGAGCTTCTCGCCCAGGATGCCCTTAATCTGCTTTGCCATCTTCGTCGCGCCTCTCAGAGCTTGATCTCGATGTCGACGCCGGCCGGAAGGTCGAGGCGCATCAGCGAGTCAACGGTCTTCGGGGTCGGGTCGAGGATGTCGATCAGACGCTTGTGAGTGCGCATCTCGAAGTGCTCGCGCGAGTCCTTGTACTTGTGCGGCGAGCGGATGACGCAGTACACGTTCTTCTCAGTGGGCAGCGGCACCGGGCCCGCGACCTGCGCACCAGTGCGAATGACGGTCTCGACGATCTTCTTCGCCGAGGAGTCAATCACCTCGTGGTCGTAGGCCTTGAGCCGGATGCGGATCTTCTGTCCCGCCATGGCTACTCAGTAGTCCTTTGTGTCGTCTGCTGCTACTACGGCCGAACTCGTCCGGCGGACTCGTTCGGTGGTGATCCTGGGTGGTTGCCCTCCGGCCCCCGCGCTCGGGCGTGTCGCGCCCGCGCTTAAAAAAGAGCAGAAATCCTCTTCCCGAGGATCCGGATTGCCTTGCACCCACAGAACGCCGGGTCGAGGCCCTGCCCACGCTTCCCGGAAGATTCCCGTACGTCCGCCCCGCAGCTGCCGCGGTGTCGCTTACACACCACTGCGGCCACACGCGGCACCCTGGGGTACAACGCGGCCACATGAACGGCCATCACGGGAACGACGAGTACATGGGACTCGCTTCCGGTCCTCCCGGCGGGAGGCGCGCAGCATCGGCACTCAACCGAGCAACTTGGACATCCTGCCATAGCACGAGGTGGGAAAGCCAATCGGGGCCGGCGTGGTATGTGCCACGCCGGCCCCGACTATCGCCGACCGAGATCAGTCACGGCGCCAGACGACCCAGTTCAGATCGGGCCTGGCCACCGCGACGTGCCAGCCCGCGGGGGCGTTCGGCCAACTCGCCGTCGCGGGCTTGCCGCCACCCCAGATACCGAGTACCGCGACGTTGGCATCGGCCGGCGGGTGCGGGTCGTCCAGCAGCTGCCAGACCCAGGTCCGACCGCGCAGCTGTAGATAGGGCATCACCGTCCGTGATGTCCAATCGAAGTGACCGTCCATGACGACCCGGTCGTCAGGGGTGATCCCCGCCTGCCGGGTGAAGTCGATCGAGCTCTCGTGGGCCGCGTTCTGCGTGGGCTTGGTCACGTAGTCGGTGATGGTCGCCGTCGCGTACCCGGCCAGCGCCGCCAGCGCCAGGCCGGCCACAGCGGTGGCCACAACGGCACGACGACGCCCGCCGGCGAACCGGATCAGCATCACGGCGGCGAAGACGACCAGCGCGACCACGATGGTGATCACCACGTGGTACTCGTTCCACCGGCCGGTCCAGCGGCTCTGCAGGAAGGAGGCGTCGGGCAGCCCCCACCGGACGTAGTGGTCCTTGGGGAAGGTCTTCTCGGCGAGCTTGAGCAGCAGCTCGGTCTGTGCCAGGGCCAGAGCCACCGTGCCCAGGGTCAGCCAGAGCAGCAGGCGGCCGGACAGCCGGCAGAGCACCGCCGCGGCGACCACGAAGAAGACCGGGACCAGGGGCGACAGGTAGCGGGCGTAGGTGACGGTGTCGTAGCGGTAGTCCTCCTCCAGCGCGGCCGCGGCCGCCACCGCAACTCCCACCAGCAGCCCCACCAGGAGGAACGCGACCACCCGGTCGGCCCGCGGCAAGCGGCGGTGGAAGACACACGCCACGCACACAACGGCCGCCAGCGCGCCCAGGCCCCAGGACTGGACGACGAAATACCACAGGTGCCCGACGGTGCGCATCACCGTGCGGTGCAGCAGATGGGTGTCGGTCAGCGAGTCCAGCACCGCATTGCCCACAGCCGTGGGCTTGGCGCCGTCGATGACGGACGTCAGCCACGAGGTCATCAGTTGCTTCACCGCGAACAGGACCGCGATCACGCCCAGCGCGGACGCCGTGGCGACCCGCGGCGCCCAGCCGCGGACCAACGCCGCCAGCAGCACCAGGACGGTCAACGCGACCACCACGCCGCCGCGGTCGTGGGTCAGCTGGGAGTAGCCGGCCGCCAGTGCGGCCAGCAGGCCGTAGCCGACCCGGCGGCGGACCGTGCCCGGCGACAGCAGGCCGTGGATGCCGAGCAGCCAAGCGAACAACAGGGCCGGCAGGGCCGTGTCCGCCATCGCGTACTGCGAGTAGAACACCACCGGCGGCAGCATGACGGCCGCGGTGGCGAAGATGAGGGCCACCGGACGCGAGAGCGCCAGCCGGCGCAGTGCCAGGTAGGCCAGCGGCAGCACCAGGCAGCTCATCAGGGCGTTGATACCCATGATCAGGTGGTAGGCGGTGACAGGGTTGTGGCTGATCCGCAGGGCCGGCGAGATCAGCAGCGAGTAGCCGCTCGGCACGACCTGGTCACCGGGGATCGAGGTGGTGGGCAGGCCCGCGAGGATGCGCGCCTGGACCAGGTAGTACGTCTCGTCCGGCAGTACGGCCGGGCAGTCCCGGTTGCGGACCAACCACAGCCGGAAGCCGACCTGGAGGACGTAGCCGACGGCCAGCGCCAGGGTCGTCAGGAGGCGAGGGTCCCGCCGGGCCCCGGCCGGCCGCGCGGTCCCGCGCGCGCGCCGGCGCGGGGTCGACGCCGCGGGTGTGGCCCCGCGGCCGGCCGGGTCACCGCTGATGGTCGTGGCGCTCACTTGCCGCGCAGCGCCTTGCCGGCCATCGTCCCAGCGTGCGCGAAGTCGCCCGCACCGAGCCGGCCGACCGCCAGCATCAGGGCGTGCAGCCGGGAGGTCAGGTGCAGGTCGGCCGCCCGAGCCGCACCGTTCCAGCCACGGCCGCGCAACTCGTCGGCGATCAGCGCGTAGTAGCGGGCCTCCTCGTCGAACCGCTTGCCGTCCTTGGCGCGCTGCGAGGAGTCGCTGGCCTGGTGCCGGCGGTAGCGGAACACCTCCCGCGGGTCGACCAGCAGGGTGCCGCCGTCCATCAGCATGTCGACCACGAACGCCAGGTCGTGGCAGGCGTCGATGTCCGGGCGGTAGGGGATCTTCGACAGCGCCGACTGGCGGTAGGTCAGCGAGGGCGTGTACAGCCAGTTACCGGCCAGCAGGCCCTTGACCGCGGCCTCGCCGCTGATCCGGCCGGCCTTGCGCGCCGAGGAGCTGATGGCGTGCTTGACCTTGTCCCCCAGACCCGCCGAGGGCAGCAGGTTGCCGTCACTGTCCATGAGGCGCACGCCGGGCTGGACCATGATGGCCTGCGGATCCGCCTCCAGCCGCTCCAGCACGACATCGAGGTAGTCCGGCTCCAGCAGGTCGTCGGCGCCCATCATGCAGACGAACTCCCGCTCGGCCAGCTGGGACGCCTTGTAGGTGTTGCCGTTGGGACCCAGGCGCTCATCGTTGCGCTGGTAACGGATCCGGTCGTCGCCCAGGGTCTGGATGTACTCGAACGCTCGGTTCCCCGGGTACCCGTCGTCCACGATGGTCAGCCGCCAGTCCTGCCGGTGCTGGGCCCGGACGCTGTCGATGGTGGCGAACAGGTACTCCGGGTCCCCGTAGTAGGGGATGACGAAATCGACACTCATGGCGGGTGCTGTACCTCCTGGTCCTTGCGCGTACGCGGGGGCGCCACCCGGCTGCGGCCGAGTGGCGCCCAGTCAATCAGCTGCTTGCCGATCGGCCGAATCCGGTCAGCCGTTCCGTCGCCAGGTGACCCAGCCCGTGTCCTTGTTCGACCGGTCGACGTGCCAACCCGCCGGCGGATGCGGCCAGCTGGCGGTCAGCGGCTCGCCGTCCTGCGGGTAGGGCAGCACCGCGAGAGTCGCCGTGGCCGGCGGCTGCTCGTCGTGCAGCATGTCGATGGTCCACATGCGGCCCCAGTAGATCTCGTAGTTCTGCGTCATCCGCAGGTTCCAGTTGACGTTCCAGTCCATGGCCACCTGGTCCGTCCGCTGAACACCGGCCGACTTGGTGAAGTCGGTGGCGTAGACCTTGCGCCACTTCGCGTAGGTGTCCGCGACGCCGGTGGTGATCGTGCTGGTAGCGAAGGTCGCCAGCAGCACCAGGGTGGCCATGACGCCGGCGAGGACCTGGCGGCCGCCGGTCATGCGCATCAGGACGCAGCCGGCGACCACGACGGTGACGCCGGCCATGGTCTGCCAGATGTGCAGGGCCGTCCAGTCCGCGGCCATGAACAGCGCGTCGGGCATCGCCCAGGCGATGATCGCCTGGCGGTAGAGGTTCTTGCCCGCGTACAGGATGACGATCTCCGCGCACAGGACCATCAGGCCCAGGCCGGCGACGGTCAGGAAGAGCACGTGGCGGCGACGCACGTGGTAGAGCACGGCCGCGCCGATCAGGAAGAAGATCGGGACCAGTGGCGAGAGGTAGCGGGCGTAGACCCAGTTGTCGATCCGTGGGTCGTCGCCGAGCGACGCGGCCGAGGCGAGCGCGATGCCGCCCATCAGGAGCACCAGGCAGACCGAGACGATCCGGCCGGCA
The DNA here is from genome assembly GCF_026340565.1 of Kitasatospora sp. NBC_01287. Classification (NCBI taxonomy): domain Bacteria; kingdom Bacillati; phylum Actinomycetota; class Actinomycetes; order Kitasatosporales; family Streptomycetaceae; genus Kitasatospora; species Kitasatospora sp. NBC_01287. Next base: position 5,479,897 of record NZ_JAPEPB010000001.1, on the reverse strand, counting down.
CGGTCGATTCGCGAGCTGAAGGCCGCGAAGATGCACAGGGCCAGACCGATAGCGCCGATGCCCCAGGAGGAGATCATCAGGTACCAGAACTGCCCGAAGGTGCGGACGATCGTGCGGCCGAGAATCGCGCCGTTCTCCAGGCCGTCGAGTACCGCGTTGGCATTGCCGGCGCCCTTGGCCGTGAACTGACTGGTCAGGAAGGAGGACAGGGCCTCGGCCCCCGCCACGCCCACCGCGAGGACGGCGAAAGCAGTGAGCGTAGTGCGGCGCGGGGCCCAGTTGAAGACCAGCGCGAGCACCAGTAGTACTGCGGAGAACACGGCCATCACGGTGCCGCGGTCGTGCACGGCCATGGCGTAACCGGTCGCCAGGCCGAAAGCCCCCGCGAACCAGTACCGGCGCCGCAGCGGGCCCTCGGACAGCCACCCGTGCATGGTGATCACCCAACAGAGCACCACGGTCTGGAAGATGGCGTCCGCCATGGCGAACTCGGAGTAGAAGATCACCGGCGGAAGCAGCGCGGCGGCGAAGGCCGTCAGCGCGGCCAGCGGCCGCGGCAGGGCGAGCCGGCGCAGCGCCACGAAGAGCAGCGGGAACATCAGCGCGTTGACGACCGCGTTGATGTCGAGCACGAGGTGGTAGGCGGTGACCGGGTTGTCGGCCAACCGCAGCGCCGGCGATATCAGCAGTGAGTAACCGCCCGGAATCACCGTGTCATTGGGCATCTCGGTACCGGACCGGCCCGCGAGAACACGGGCCAGCACGAGATACGACGACTCATCGGCCTGGACCGACGGATAAGCACGGTGGATTACCAGAGAAATCCGGAACAGCAACTGGGCGAAATACCCACCCACCAGGATGACCGGCCAGAACCACGATCGTCCGGCAAGTTCGGCGAACCGGCTGCTCAGGACGGTTTCAGGCTCCGCGGGACCGCTCTCGGAGCCGTCGATCCCGCCCTTCACGACCTCGACGCCACTCATCGGCGGCTGTACCTCGCAATTCCTGATCGGATTTCTTATGGACAACGCGGAAAACAGCGCGACTAAGCGGCGAGGTCGTAACTGTCCGTTATGCCGTATTCGGCAACGCCTGCTGGCGGAGGGCATCGGTCGGCCCGGTTACTATAAGCATCCGCACCCGTGTACCGCCAACCAACCTCTCGTTGCCCTTGCCAAAGGATCCCGTCCGTGACGATCAGCACACCCGATGCGCCCAGCGGTGACCTATGGCCTCGGCCATCAAGACGCCGCCCAAGATCTTCGGGGTCCGGGCACGCGGCGGCGCACCGATCGGTCTCCCGGTGGTGGTTGCTCCTGGAGGCCGCGGTCAGCATCGCGGCCGCGCTGCTGACCACCTGGCTCGCACGGTTCGTCGACACCAATCCGATGTCCCGGATCGGGCAGGTCAGCGGTCTGGCCGCGCTCCAGCTCCAACTGCTGCTGCTCATGCTGATCGTGGTGTTGGCTCTCGTCCCGGCCATGCGCCGCGGCCGGGTGCTCTCGGTCCGCTTCGCCGCCGCCGCGTTCGCGGGACTGGCCACTGGCGTCACGGCCGCGGGTGTCGCGGTGGCGCTGCGGGGCACGCCGTGGCCGCTCAACGCCCAGACCGGTGACTCGGGGCAACTGCAGATCTGGGCGCAGCAGCTGATGCAGGGCAAGCCGATGGACGGCACCTACCCGCCGCTGTTCCCGCACATCGTCTCCTGGTACGCACAGGCCTTCGCGGGTGGCGATGTGGGCTTCGCGCTGAAGATGGTCGACCTCGGCTTCACCGCGCTGCTCGGTCCGGTCGCCTACCTGACCTGGCGGCTGCTGCTGCCTCCGCTGTGGTCCCTGGGCCTGGGCGTGGTCGCAGCACTGCCCCTGATGGACCCTTACAAGCCCTACACCGCCTTCGTCCTCGTCGGACTGCTTCCCGTACTGGCGAAGCTGCTGCACACCGTGCAGCGCGCGGCCGAGCTGGGACGGCGCGAGGCGATGATCCGCGGCGGGGCCATCGGCCTGGTGGTCGGGGTGATGTTCCTGCTGTACTCGGGCTGGTTCGTCTGGTCGGCCGCCGGGCTCACCCTACTGACCGTCGTCCTCCTCTACCGGTTGGGTCGCGAAGGCGGCGGGCGCGCACTGCTGACCGGCCTGGTGGTACTGGGCTCGACGGTGGTGGTGTTCCTGCTGACGGCCGGCACGTATCTGACCGGGTTCCTGGCGTCCTCGGCCGGGGCGGTCGACCGCTACTGCTACTTCGACGTCTACACCGAGCCCAGCTACTTCGCGATGTGGCAGGGCGACCTGCCGGGCAGCGCGACGATGAGCACCTGGCCGCTGCCCGGCGAGCTCGGCGGCGTCGGCCTCTTCGTGCTGCTACTGCTGGTCGGAGCCGGCCTGGCGGTGGTGCTCGCGCCGCGCAACCCAGCGGTCCTGACGGCCGCCGCCGCCGCTCTCAGCGCGTTCGTGATGCGCTACTGGTACGCCTCGCAGATGTTCAAGAACGACGCCGTGATGCTGTATCCGCGTACCAGCGCCCAACTCCTCTACTGCTTCCTGGTGTTGGTCGGCTTCGCCGTGTACCTGGGTGCCCAGCGCTTTCAGGCCTGGCGGCGGGAAGCGGCAGAGTCTTCCGACACGCGTGGCCTGAGCGCGGGTCACACCTCGATCAGGGTGGCCGTCGCGGCCCTGTGCTCGCTCGGACTGCTGTTCGGGATGGCGGGCTCAGCGACCGCCAGCAAGTACATGCCGGACAACCCCGAGCACTCCAGCGATGGCTCGCTGGCCTGGATCGCCCAGACCCAGGGCAAGCTGGACGGCGGCTGCCCGACGTTCGCCCCGGGCGGCAAGTGCCATCCGTCGCAGAAGCTGCAGCCGCCGACCACTCCCGCGCCGCCGAAGACCACGCTCAACTGCTCGCAGAGCAACCCCTACCCGGCCCGCGGCCAGGCCCCGCTGGGCCGACTGGTCGCCCTCCTGGGCAACTGACCGACTCTCCTCACACGCCTCAGGGCCTGGTCCACGTAGTGCGGACCAGGCCCTGAGGCGTGTGAGGAGAGTCGCGACCGTGCGTCGAGGGGGCCGGGCACGGCCCCTGGACACCGGCGTCGACAGCGAAAGACCTGCTTCGGCCACCGCGCCGGTCCCTGACCCCACTGAGCGCCGGAGCGGCGCAGTCGAGTCCACGACGAAAGAGGGCCGGCACCCAGTGCCGGCCCTCTTTCGTGTGTGTCCGCGACGAAGCGGTCGAACTCAGCGCTCGGCCGGCGTGGAGACCCGCTCAGTCGGTACGGAGACGTCCAGGCGATCGTTGTTCAGGCGGACGCCCTCGTTGATCGCCACGGTGCGGGCCAGGTCGGTGAGCTTCTTCTCCAGCGAGCGGAACCGCAGGTAGGTGTTGAGCGCGAGGAAGGCCATGGCGATCACCATCAGGTAGAGCACCAGGTCGGTGCCGCGGCCGACTCCTACCAGACTGGCGACCTTGGTCACGCCGGTCGGCCAGAGCACCGCGATGATGTTCGCCACCACGAAGAGCGAGAAGGCTATGCGCTTCCAGGCACGGGTGTTCGCGCGGTCCCAGCGGCGTATGAACTGGAAGGCGGCGACAACCGCGCCCAGGACGAGGATCAGCTGTATCCAGAGATGATTCATCGGCGGCTTTGCTCCCGCAGCGAGATGTCGAAGAGTATGTTGACGCCGTTGATCAAGGACTGACCCTTGGCGCGCGAGTAATCGGTGTACAGGATGTCTACCGGCAGTTCGGCAACCCGAAGGTCGGAACCGGCCAGGAACGAGACGATTTCCGAGGCGTGAGCCATGCCGTTCATCGTGATGCGGACTCGTGATGCCGCTTCACGGTTGAGCACCCGCAGGCCGTTGTGCGCATCGGTGAGCTTGAGCTTGCGGGCGGTGGGGCTGACGGTCGCGGCCGTCCGCAGCACCACGCGCTTGATCCACGGCACCTGGCCGTTCTGCTCGATGAACCGCGAGCCGAGAACGACGTCGACATTGCCCTCGCGCAGCAACGCCACCATCTTCTCGACGTCGGCCGTCTGGTGCTGGCCGTCCGCGTCGAAGGTCGCGAAGTAGTCCGCACCAGGCTGGGCCAGCGCGTAGGCGAGGCCGGTCTGGAGACTGGCGCCCTGGCCGAGGTTGACCGGGTGCCGCACGAGGTGCGCACCTGTGGTCATGACGTGCACCGCGGTGTCGTCGGTGCAGCCGTCGTCGACCACGACGATATTGGGGAAGATCTTGCGAGCCTCTTCCACCACGCCGGCGATCACTTGGCCCTCGTTGTAGGCCGGAATCACCAGCCAGACATTGTCGTACTCGGACACGGGGACTCCATGCTCTGGGTAGGGCACGCTGCGGCGTGCCTGGGTCGGTCTCTCGCTGAGGCTCAAGTCATCGGCCGATCACGGATCTTCTCCGCGCTCTCAGACGCTGCGGATCAAAGCGGTGGAGTCCTCCTCCGCCAACTGCCCGGAGGGCTCCGCGGGCGAGCGTGAGCCGGGAAGCGCCCGGTAGAGCGACCACAGCATCAACACCGCACTTACCGTCGCACCTGCCAGGTAGGCGAGTTCGGCCCGGAGACCGACATTGCCCGGCGCAAGTGCGACGCACACCAATGCTACGGAACCCGCCGCCCATCCCAGCAGCTGCCGACGGTGCTGGGAGCTCGACATCAGGGCCTGCCCGAAGACGGTGGCCAGCAGGTAGAACAGGGTGCCCAGGACCAGCCAGGCGAAGTCCAGCGGGCCGAGCAGGTGCTTGGCGTTGAACAGCAACGGGTTGAGCCAGGCGCCCAGCAGAACCACCGGCAGTCCGCAGCCGATACACATCGCGGCTACCACGGCGGTGGTCCTGGTCAGCACCTTGCGGAACTCCCCGTGATCGCCGGCGGCCGCGGCTCCGGAGAGGGCCGAGACCATGGACGCCTGCAGGGCGCTGTAGGCGAACAGCGGCACTCGAGCCATCACGATCGCCTGGCCGAGTGCGAACACCAGTGCGTCCGAGGCTTCCGAGGATCGCGGGGCCAGCAACCGCACGCAGACCACGCAGGCGTTGATGACCAGTTGGGAGAGCATCACGGAGGCGATCAAGAAGCCCATGCCACTGATCAGTTCACGCCAGCGGACGGCCGAGCCGGCGGCCTTGTCCGCGAGGATCGAACGCAGGCCGACGACCGAGGCGGTGACCGGGGCCACCAGCAGGATGAGGCCGAAGACCAGCGCGGAGTGGATGCCGACCATCGCGACCAAGATGGCCAGGCCGATCCGCAGTCCGCCGTCCAGGGCGAGCTGACTCCCGTACTGGCGGAACAGACCGAGCCCGGCGAGTGCGCCGCGGGAGACCGAGCTGAGGGCCATGCCGACGAGGCCACCGGCCAGCGCGAGGACCAGACTGCGGTCACCGCCGAAGACCAGGTCGGCGATCGGTCGGGCAGCGGCGGCCAGCACGACGAACGACAACCCGAGGACGGCCAGAGCGAAGAACAGCATCCGCCGCACGGTCGGCAGCGAACCCTCCCCGGCCACCTTGCGAGCGGCGACCAGCCGGGTCAACTCGAGCTCCACCGGCTGGAAGAGTCCCCACCCCACCGACATCACGATCGTCCAGAGCAAGGTGACCCGGGCCGCGTTCGAAGTGCCCAGGCTGTAACCCACCAGCGCCATGTAGACGTAGGCCGACGCCCCCAGCGTCACCGTACCGCCGACCACGAGGCGGGCCCCTGGAGGCAGCACACCCAGCAGCCTTGCGATCGCGTTCTTCATCACAGGACCATCGCATTCAAGGGGCCGACCGCGGCAACAGTCTCCGCACGAGGCCGGCTCCTTCGTGCGATTGAATGAATAGTAGCGGGCGCCAGTGCGCGCCCGGTAAACAGGCTCAACAGCCGGAGAAGGTCCGACCGTAGGACTGGGTCCACAGGTTCTGCGGATCGCTCACCACCTGGTAGTTGCCGGACGGCGTCAGCGCGGCGACGACGGAGCAGGCCGCTGTACTGCGCCAGCCGCGCAGACGCGGGCCGCCCGGACCGACGCGCCACACAGCAGGGCACAGGCCGCGAGGAGGTAGCGGTTCATCGTGCCGATGCCCGGGCCCGGGTCCGCCGAGGAGTGGGCCGGCGCGTCGATCCAGGCCGGCGGGAAGCGCGAGCCCTGTGGGTGGTCACCTCCGAAGGCGGGATCAGGTAGGACCTGGCCGCCTCCTGGTGCAGGAACGCGCAGCCGCCGACGTGCTGGATCGCGGAGAAGAACGAGAACCCCAGGCCGAAGGCGAGGGCACCGCCGGCGGCAACCGCGAGCACCAGGATCGGCGCCAGCACCTGCCGGTGTGCAGGACGATCAGCCCCGTCGGCAGCGGCCAGGGTGCCGCGAGGCAGCCGAGCAGGACCGGCCGGCTGCGCCGCCCAGGCCGACGCGCGCGCGACGCAGTGACGCTGTCGGCCACCAGGCCGTCCCGGATCGCCGTTTCGGGCGTGGAAGGCATCACCGACACAGCGGAGTGCCCCTTCAGGCGAGTCCTGCTCGCGCGTGCTCCGGCCGGGAGCGGTTCGCCGCCACGCCGCCGCGTACGCAGGGAGCCTGGTGCACCGTCGGATCGTATCGCGGCACAGGTGTGGAAATGCCTGAGGACCTGGTGGATCCCCGAGGGGATCCACCAGGTCCTCAGCGACCGGTGGTCAGAGCATCGAACTACTTGATGATCTTGGTGACCTGGCCGGCGCCGACGGTCCGGCCACCCTCACGGATGGCGAACTTGAGGCCCTCCTCCATGGCGATCGGCTGGATCAGCGCGACCGTCATGGCGGTGTTGTCGCCCGGCATGACCATCTCGGTGCCCTCGGGGAGGGTCACGACGCCGGTCACGTCCGTGGTACGGAAGTAGAACTGCGGGCGGTAGTTGTTGAAGAAGGGGGTGTGACGGCCACCCTCGTCCTTCGACAGGATGTAGGACTGGGCCTCGAAGTCGGTGTGCGGCGTGACCGAACCCGGCTTGATGATGACCTGGCCGCGCTCGACGTCCTCGCGCTTGATGCCACGGAGGAGCAGACCGACGTTCTCACCGGCCTGGCCCTCGTCGAGCAGCTTGCGGAACATCTCGATGCCGGTGACCGTGGTGGTGGTCTTGGTCTCCTTGATGCCGATGATGTCGACAGTCTCGTTGACCTTGAGGATGCCACGCTCGATACGACCGGTGACGACGGTGCCACGACCGGTGATCGTGAAGACGTCCTCGATCGGCATCAGGAACGGCTGGTCCACGGCACGGGCCGGGGTCGGGATCGACTCGTCGACCGCGGCCATCAGGCCGAGGAGCTTCTCGCCCCACTCCTTGTCGCCCTCCAGCGCCTTCAGCGCGGAGACGCGGACGACCGGCAGGTCGTCGCCCGGGAACTCGTACTCGGAGAGGAGCTCACGGACCTCGAGCTCGACGAGCTCCAGGATCTCCTCGTCGTCCACCATGTCGGCCTTGTTCAGGGCGACCACGATGTAGGGAACGCCGACCTGGCGGGCCAGGAGGACGTGCTCCTTGGTCTGCGGCATCGGGCCGTCGGTGGCGGCGACGACGAGGATCGCACCGTCCATCTGGGCCGCACCGGTGATCATGTTCTTGATGTAGTCCGCGTGACCGGGGCAGTCGACGTGGGCGTAGTGACGCGCCTCGGTCTGGTACTCGACGTGCGCGATCGAGATGGTGATACCGCGCTGCCGCTCCTCCGGCGCCTTGTCGATCTGGTCGAACGGCGTGAAGGGGTTGATGTCCGGGTACGCGTCGTGCAGCACCTTGGTGATGGCCGCGGTAAGGGTCGTCTTACCGTGGTCAATGTGACCGATGGTGCCGATGTTGACGTGGGGCTTCGTCCGCTCGAACTTCGCCTTCGCCACTGCAGTCCTCCTGAGGACAGTTCTGTACGCCGTACGACGTCAGTTGGTCTTTGATCGGGTTGTGGTGCGGAGTGCTGGTTGCAGCTCCGTACCGTCCCGCGGATGGGGGCCGGAGGCGCCGGCGGGGTCGGTGCGACCCCGCCGGGTTTGCCTCCAGTAAGCCTAAGGGTTGTGATTCATCCCGATTGCGGGACGTCACTCGCCCTTGGACTTCGCGATGATGTCGTCCGCCACGTTCCGCGGAACCTCGGCGTACGAGTCGAACTGCATCGAGTAGCTCGCGCGACCAGAGGTCTTGCTGCGCAGGTCACCGACGTAGCCGAACATCTCGGAGAGCGGCACCAGCGCGTTGACCACGCGGGCACCGTGACGCTCGTCCATGGACCGGATCTGGCCACGACGAGAGTTGATGTCGCCGATGACCTCGCCCATGTAGTCCTCGGGCGTGGTGACCTCGACGGCCATCATCGGCTCCAGCAGGGCCGGGGAGGCCTTGCGGGCGCCTTCCTTGAAGGCCATCGAGCCGGCGATCTTGAACGCGAGCTCGGAGGAGTCGACGTCGTGCGAGGCACCGTCGAGCAGCGTCACGCGGACACCCTGGAGCGGGTAACCGGCGAGCACGCCGAACTCCATGGCCTCCTGGCAGCCGGCGTCGACCGAGGGGATGTACTCCCTCGGCACACGGCCACCGGTGACCTTGTTGACGAACTCGTAGCCCTCGCCGGACTCGATCGGCTCGATCGCGATCTGGATCTTCGCGAACTGGCCGGAGCCACCGGTCTGCTTCTTGTGCGTGTAGTCGATCCGCTCGACGGCCTTGCGGATCGTCTCGCGGTACGCGACCTGCGGCTTGCCGACGTTGGCCTCGACCTTGAACTCACGGCGCATACGGTCGACCAGCACCTCGAGGTGCAGCTCGCCCATACCCGCGATGATGGTCTGGCCGGTCTCCTCGTCCGTGTTGACCTGGAAGGAGGGGTCCTCCTCCGCGAGACGCTGGATGGCGACACCCAGCTTCTCCTGGTCGCCCTTGGACTTGGGCTCGATGGCGACGCGGATGACCGGGGCCGGGAAGTCCATGGACTCCAGGACGACCGGGTGCTTCTCGTCGCTCAGCGTCTCACCGGTGGTGGTCTGCTTGAGACCCATCACGGCGATGATGTCGCCGGCGCCCACCGAGTCGATCTCCTCACGCTTGTTCGCGTGCATGCGGTAGATCTTGCCGATGCGCTCCTTCTTGCCCTTGACCGAGTTCAGCACCGAGGTGCCGGACTCCAGGCGGCCGGAGTACACGCGGACGAAGGTCAGCTTGCCCAGGTGCGGGTCAGACATGATCTTGAACGCGAGGGCGGCGAGGGGCTCGTCGTCAGAAGCCTGACGGACGATCTTCTCCTCGGCGTTGCCCGGCTTGGTGCCCTCGATGCCCTCGATGTCGAGGGGCGACGGCAGGTACTTCACGACCGCGTCGAGCAGGGGCTGGACGCCCTTGTTCTTGAACGCGGAGCCGCAGAAGATCGGCGTGAAGTCCGAGGCCAGGGTGCCCTTGCGAATCGCCGCGATCAGCACCTCCTCGGGGATGTCCTCGCCCTCGAGGGCGAGCTCCATCACCTCGTCGCTGGTGCTCGACACGATGTCGATCAGCTGCTCGCGGTACTCCGCGGCCTGCTCGGCCAGGTCGGCCGGGATGTCGACGGTGTCGTACATCTCGCCCTTGGTCGCCTCGGGCGACCAGACCAGGGCCTTCATCTTCACCAGGTCGACGACACCGATGAAGTCACCCTCGGCGCCGATCGGCAGCTGCATGACGAGCGCGGTCGCACCGAGGCGGTCCTTGATCGTCTGCACGCAGAAGAAGAAGTTGGCGCCCGTGCGGTCCAGCTTGTTGATGAAGCAGATGCGCGGGACGCCGTAGCGGTCAGCCTGCCGCCACACGGTCTCGGACTGGGGCTCGACACCGGCGACGCCGTCGAACACCGTCACGCCACCGTCGAGCACGCGGAGCGAACGCTCCACCTCGACGGTGAAGTCGACGTGGCCCGGGGTGTCGATGATGTTGATCGTGTGGTCGCTGTCATCGAGCGTCCAGTGACAGGTCGTCGCGGCCGACGTGATCGTGATGCCGCGCTCCTGCTCCTGCTCCATCCAGTCCATGGTGGCAGCGCCATCGTGGACCTCACCGATCTTGTACGAGACACCGGTGTAGAACAGGATCCGCTCGGTGGTGGTGGTCTTGCCCGCGTCGATGTGCGCCATGATCCCGATGTTGCGGACCTTGGCGAGGTCAAGGGAGGTTGCAGCCATGGTGGCTCGTTCTCTCTCTGTCTAGTGACGGGGTAGGGACTACCAGCGGTAGTGCGCGAAGGCCTTGTTGGACTCGGCCATCTTGTGGGTGTCCTCGCGACGCTTCACGGAGGCGCCCAGGCCGTTGGAGGCGTCGAGGATCTCGTTCATCAGACGCTCGGTCATGGTCTTCTCGCGACGGGCGCGGGAGTAGCCGACCATCCAGCGCAGCGCCAGGGTGCTGGCGCGGCCGGGGCGGACCTCGACCGGCACCTGGTAGGTGGCGCCACCGACGCGGCGGGACTTGACCTCGAGGGCCGGCTTGACGTTCTCCAGCGCGCGCTTCAGCGTCACGACGGGGTCGGAGCCGGTCTTCTCACGGACGCCCTCCAGGGCGCCGTACACGATCCGCTCGGCGGTGGAGCGCTTGCCGTGCAGCAGGATCTTGTTGACCAGCGAGGTCACCAGCGGGGAGCCGTAAACCGGGTCGATGATGACCGGGCGCTTCGGGGCGGGGCCCTTACGAGGCATTCTTACTTCTCCTTCTTGGCGCCGTAGCGGCTGCGGGCCTGCTTGCGGTTCTTGACACCCTGGGTGTCGAGCGAGCCGCGGATGATCTTGTAGCGGACACCAGGAAGGTCCTTCACACGACCGCCGCGCACGAGCACGATGGAGTGCTCCTGCAGGTTGTGGCCCTCGCCGGGGATGTAAGCGGTGACCTCGATCCCGCTGGTGAGGCGCACACGGGCGACCTTACGAAGCGCCGAGTTCGGCTTCTTCGGGGTGGTCGTGTACACACGCGTGCAGACGCCACGGCGCTGGGGGGAGCCCTTCAGCGCGGGCGTCTTGTTCTTCTCGACCTTGTCCTGCCGGCCCTTTCGGACCAGCTGCTGGATCGTAGGCACCGTTTCTCCGTTTTCTGTGTGCCAAGGCTGGGTGAAACTAACCTGTGGTGTTCCCAGCTCACGCCGACCCGCGAGGTCGGGTGTGTTGGGCCACTTCCGACTCGCTCGGCGAGTTGAGGAAGATCGCGGAATCCATGGTGCTCTGTGCAGCGGCGGCGCCGGTGCGCGAGACGCGCGGCGGCCGGTGTGCTTGCACGCACAAGGACCCGGGGACACCCCAGGCACAAGGTCAGAGCGTACCTAGCGCATCGGGCGCGGTCAAAACAAATGGGACTTGGCTGGTCGTGGCGGTATCGGCGGCCCGCGCCGGGCACGTCCGGCGGGGCGCGGGGCCCATATCACAGCCGCTCGCGGGCGGCGACCGGGGAGTCCGGCGGGCCGGTCAGCCGTTGCCCATCGCGAACACCATCGACAGGAGCAGCACCATGCTCCACCCGGCCACCGAGAGGTAGCCCATCACCAAGCCGAACGTCGCCAACCCGTCACCGGCCTCCCGGGTGCGGCGGATCTGCTGGCGGGCCAGGTGGCCGGTGACCAGCGCCGGGATCCCCAGGACGCCGAGCGAGGGCGCGCAGAGCAGGCCGAGGACCAGCGAGGCGACGGCCATGCCGTTGTTGCTGGGCGCCGGGACCGGCGCCGGCAGGAAGGTGGTCGGGATCGGCGGGCCGATCGGGGCCGCCGGGCCGGGCATCGGACCCGGCATCGGGCCGCTGGGCAGATCGCCGACCAGCTGCGCCAGCTGCCCGTAGGTCTGGGCCTGGTGGGCCAGGTCGAAGCGCGCGGAGTACTCGTCGGCGTTCAGCCGGCCCTCGGCGTACGCGGCCTTCAGCACGTCCACCGTGCGGTCGCGGTCGGTGTGGGCGGCGCGCATCGCGGCGTACCCGGTGGCCTGCGGCACCTGCGGCCACCCGGCCTGCGGCCGACCCGGGTAGTCGGGACGGCCCCCCGCAGGCGGCCACGGCTGCACGTCACCCATCCGGCTCTCCCTCCCGCGCTGGGCCTCTCCCCCACAGAGGACGAGTGGCGCCCGCCCCGGGTTCCACCATCATCCCGGGTTGTCACCGCCGACCGCCAGACGACGGGCCGGGCACCGTCCGCTCCGGGCCCGCGGCGCCCGGCACCGGGGCGCACTGCGGCATCATGGGCTCGGTGGACGAAGAGCGGAAGAGCATCGACGAGTTGCTGGAGCGGGCGCTCGGCGCGGTGCTGGGCGCGCCGGACCGGCGGGTGGACGAGGCGGTGGACGGCGCGGCCTCGCTGCTGGCCGCCTCCGACCAGTGCTGGCCCGCGGTGAGCCGCGGTGCGCTGGCCCTGGCGGACCGCTCGCTGGGCGGGCTGTGGGCGCGCGGCTGGCGGCCGGCCGACCTGGCCAGGCTGGTGCGCCGGGACCTGAGCCCGGTCCACCAGGCCCTGCTGGTGGACCTGGTGGCCGCCGAGGCGCGCCGCTACGCCCCGGCCGCGCTGGACCGGCGATGGCAGGAGCAGCTGCGCGAGCTGGCGGCCGCCGTCTGGTGGGTGGCCGACGAGGAGTTCCTGCCCGGCTTCGCGCAGACGCACCGGCTGGACCGGTTCGCGCTGGCCAGCGCGCTGCTCGAACTGCTGCGGATGCTCGGCCGGCTGCCGGCGCTCGCACCGGTCGGACCGGCGCCGGGGGCCCGCCCGGTGGAGCACCGGGCGGCCGTCCCGGTGCCGGGTGAGCCGCGGATGCTGGGCCGGATCCGGGCGCTGCTGGCCAAGGCGGAGTCCACCGAGTTCCCGCAGGAGGCCGAGGCGCTGACCGGGAAGGCCCAGCAGCTGATGGCGCAGCACAGCATCGACGAGGCGCTGCTGGCCGCCGGGCAGGCGGACGACTCCCGCCCGGGCGCGGTGCGGATCGGGGTGGAGAACCCGTACGAGGGTCCGAAGGCGATGCTGCTGGACGCGGTGGCGGCGGCCAACCGCTGCCGGGTGGTCTGGGCCAAGGAGTTCGGCTTCTGCACGGTGGTCGGCTTCGACCCCGACCTGGACGCCGTGGAACTGCTCTACACCTCGCTGCTGGTCCAGGCGACCGCCGCGATGAACCGCAGCGGCAGCAAGCAGCACGTGGACGGGGCCTCGCGCACCCGGGCGTTCCGGCAGTCGTTCCTGGTCTCCTACGCGGCGCGGATCCGCGAGCGGCTCACCGCGGCGACCGAGCGGACCACCCGGGAGGCGGCGGCCGGGCGGCACCTGCGCGAGGACGGCAGCGCGGAGCAACTGGTGCCGGACGAACGGCTGCTGCCGGCGCTGGCCGCGCGCGAGCAGGCGGTCGGCTCGGCCACCGACCGGATGTTCCCCAAGCTCACCTCGCAGCGGGTGCGGGTGAGCGACGGCGAGGGCTGGGCGGCCGGCCGGGCCGCCGCCGACCGGGCCGCGCTGCACGAGCGGGCCCGGGTGGGGCGCGGGCGCGGCAAGCGCTGAGAAGCCGCGTCTGAGAAACGGCGTGGTGACAGCGGAACGGGGCTCCTGGGGACCGCCTTGCGTCGAATCGCGTCGAGTTGCGTCGAATCGCGTCGGGCAAGGGGATCCGCGGGAGCCCCGTCGGGTCTCTGCGGCGGGAGGGTCAGGCCTCCGGGAAGCCGTCCGGGTTCTGCGACTGCCAGCGCCAGGTGTCCGCGCACATGTCGTCGATGGTGCGGGCGGCCACCCAGCCCAGCTCGGCCTGGGCCTTGGCCGGGTCGGCGAAGGAGTCGGCGATGTCACCGGGGCGGCGGGGCGCGTCGACGGTCGGGATCTCCCGGCCACTGGCCGCGGCGAACGCCGACACCATCTCCAGGACCGAGGTCGGCGTACCGGTGCCCAGGTTCCAGGTCGAGACCGGCTCCTGCGTCTCGCCGAGCCTGTTCAGGGCGGCGACGTGGCCGGCGGCCAGGTCCTCGACGTGCAGGTAGTCGCGTCGCGCGGTGCCGTCGGGAGTGGGGTAGTCCTTGCCGTAGACGCTCAGGAACTCCCGTCGCCCGACGGCGATCTGGGCGAGCAGCGGCATCAGGTTGTTGGGCACGCCCTGCGGGTCCTCGCCGATCATGCCGGACTTGTGGGCACCGACCGGGTTGAAGTAGCGCAGCAGCGCGATCCGCATCGACGGGTCGGCCACGCCGACGTCGCGCAGCATCTGCTCCTGCATCACCTTGGTCCACCCGTAGGGGTTGTTCGCCGAGGTGGGGAAGGGCTCCTGCATCGGGACCTGCGCGTGCTCGCCGTAGACCGTGGCGGAGGAGGAGAACACCAGCTTCTTGACGCCGTGCGTGCGCATCGCGGTCAGCACGGAGAGGGTCAGGCCGAGGTTGTTCGAGTAGTACTCGAGCGGCATCGCGACGGACTCACCGACCGCCTTCAGCCCGGCGAAGTGGATGACGGCCTCGAACGCCCCCTGGGCGAAGAGGCGGTCGGTCGCCTCCTGGTCGGTCAGGTCGATGACGTGGTGCTTGATCGAAGCACCGGACAGCGACTCAAGACGGCCCAGGACCGAAAGCTTGCTCCTGCTGAAGTTGTCCGCGATCACGACCTCGTGGCCCGCAGCGATCAACTGGAGCGTGGTGTGGGATCCGATGTAGCCGCTGCCACCTGTGACCAAGATTCGCATGGCGGCACCCTACCAGCCGACTTTCGCCTGGACGGAGCGCCGCGGTCGGGGTGGCCGGGTCCTCGGACGGCTCCCCCGTGCCCGCCCCACCGGCCCTGATCCGGGGCGTGCCGCGCCTGCCGGAGGCGCTGATCCGGCGCCCGCTCGCGGCGGGCGCCGGCACCCGGGTCAGTCCCAGAACGCGCCGAGGGCGAGCAGCTCGTCGCGGTGCTCGATCCGCTCCACCCACTCGGCGGGCCAGGCGGCCGCGCCGGCGTGCGCGCCCGCGAAGGCGCCGGCCAGGCAGGCGATCGAGTCGGAGTCGCCGGAGGAGTAGGCGCCGCGGCGCACGGCGGCGACCGGGTCGTCGGGGAAGAGCAGGAAGCAGAGCAGGCCGGTGGCGAAGGCCTCCTCGGCGACCCAGCCCGCGCCGGTGGCCAGGCAGGGGTCGACCTCGCGGGCGGGGGCGGCGAGGGCGGCGTCCAGCCGGTCGAGGGCGGCCAGGCACTCGTCCCAGCCGAGCGCGATGTAGTCCTCGGCGGAACGCTCGCGGCTGTGCGCGGCGAGGTCGCCGAGCCAGTGCGCGTCGTAGTGGGTGCGGTAGGCGAGCGCGTAGCGGCGCAGCTCGGCGGGGAGGTTCACGGGCGCCCAGCCCTCGACCAGCAGGCGGATCGCGTAGGCGGTCAGCTGGCTGGCGGCCAGGCCGGTCGGGTGGCCGTGGGTCAGGCCGGCCTGCAACTGGGCGGCGCCCGCGAGTTGGCCGTACGTCAGCGAGCGGATCAGGCCGATCGGGGCGACCCGCATGTTGGCGCCGCAGCCCTTGGAGCCCATCTGGCTGGACTGCTGCCAGGGGCGGCCGGGGTGGCGCTCCAGCTCGCGGCAGGCACGCATACAGGTCATGCCGGGCGCGCGGTTGTTGTCAGGGGCGTTGCACCAGGAGACGAACTCGTCCGCCAGCCGCTCGGCGAAGGGCTGCGGGGTCAGCTCGCCGGTCAACCGGATCGCGCGGGCCACGGCCAGCGTCATCTGGGTGTCGTCGGTGATCAGCGCCGGTACGGGCAGCGGGAGTTGCCGCCAGTCGGGGTGGCGCCGGGCGATCTGCTCGACGCTGTCGAACTCGGTGCGGTAGCCCAGCGCGTCGCCGATCGCCAGGCCGAGCAGTGCTCCGGTGGCTCGCCTCATGTGTTCACCAACAGTTCGTTCAGGCCGCGGATCACGAATCCGGGCTGCCAGGTGGGCTCGGTGACCAGCGCCAGGCCCGGTGCGCGGCGCAGCAGGGCGCCGTAGGACTCGGTGAGCTCCAGGCGGGCCAGGGGGGCGCCGAGGCAGAAGTGGATGCCGGCGCCGAAGGTGAGGTGCGGGTTGTCGGCGCGGGTCACGTCCAGCCGCTCGGGCTCGGTGAAGCGCTCGGGGTCGTGGTTGGCGGAGCCGAGGAGCAGGGCCAGTTCGGCCCCGCGCGGGATGGTGGTGCCGTGCAGCTCGACGTCCTCCAGCACCCACCGCTCGAACATCTGCAGCGGGGTGTCGTAGCGCATCAACTCCTCGACCGTGGTCGGGAGATGGGCGTCGACGTCGGAGCGCAGCAGGGCCAGCTGGTCGGGGTTGCGGAAGAGCGCCCACCAGCCGTTGCCGGTGGTGTTGACGGTCGCCTCGTGGCCGGCGTTGAGCAGCAGCACGCAGGTGGAGACCATCTCCTGCTCGCTGAGCCGGTCGCCGTCCTCCTGGGCCGCGATCAGCGCGGAGATCAGGTCCTGGCCCGGGTCGGCGCGGCGCTCGCGGATCAGCGCGCGCAGGTAGTCGGAGAACTCGGTGCTGGCGGCCACCGCCCGCCGCGCGACCTCGGGGCCCGGGTCGAGTTCGAACATCCCGGTGATGGCGGCCGACCAGGGCCGCAGCAGGCCGCGGTCGGCCGCCGGCACGCCGAGCATCTCGGCGATCACCGCGACCGGCAGCGGCTCGGCGACGGCGGCGATCAGGTCGCCGCCGCCGTCCGCGAGCAGCCCGGTGACCAGCTCGTCGGCCAGCGCGGCCACCGTCGGCCGCAGCGCCTGGACCATCCGCGGGGTGAACGCCTTCGCCACCAGGCGCCGGATCCGGGTGTGGTCCGGCGCCTCCAGGTCGAGCAGCCCGTTGTCGTTGAGGGTGTGGAAGGGCTCGTGCGCCGGGTCGGGCGGCCGCTGCCCGAACTCCTCGTGGCTGTAGCGGTGGGTGTAGGTGCGACCGAGCCGGCGGTCGCGGAGCAGCGCGCTGACGTCCCGGTGGCGGGAGACGAGCCACTGCCCGGTCGGCTCGTGGAAGAGCACCGGGGTCCGCTCGCGCAGCTCCGCGTACGCGTCGTACGGGTGCGCGATGAACTCCGCTGACCAGGGGTCGAAGTGCGTCACCCGGACAGCCTATCGACCAGCGCCGGCAGGGCGGTGGAGATCGGCTCCCGGATCACCTCCGCCGCGAGCTCGTCGTAGGGGGTGGGCTCGCCGTTGACCACGATCAGCCGGGCGCCGTGCTCCAACGCGATCCGCGGCACACCGCCGCCGGGTGGACCTGCAGCGAGCTGCCGACCGCGAGGAAGACGTCGCAGGCCTTGGCGATCGCGTCGGCCCGCGTCAGCACCTCCGGGTCCAGCGTCTCGCCGAACATCACGGTGGCCGGCTTGAGCACCCCGCCGCAGTGCGGGCAGGCCGGGTCCGGCTCGCCCGCCTCCACCCGGGCCAGCGCCTGGGCCATCTCGCCACCGCGACCGCAGGCCGTGCACCGGGTGCGCAGGGCGGTGCCGTGCAGTTCGAGCACCTTGCGCTCGGCCAGCCCGGCCCGCTGGTGCAGGCCGTCCACGTTCTGGGTCAGCACCCGCACGGGCAGCTTCGCGGCCAGGTCGACCAGCGCGCGGTGCCCGGCGTTCGGCTCGGCCCCCAGCGCCCCGGTCTCCAGCCGCATCCGCCAGGAGCGGCGGCGGACCTCGGGGTCGGCGAGGTAGGGGCCGATGGTCACCAGCTGCTGGGCCTGCGGATCGCGCTGCCACAGGCCGTTGGGGCCGCGGTAGTCGGGGATGCCGGAGTCGGTGGAGATGCCGGCTCCGGTGAGGACGGCGACGAGCGTGCGGGTCATGGGAGTGACGGTAAGGGCCGGACCGGGTGGGACGCACCCTGGTTTCGGCATCCGAAAACCGGGTGCGCGGGCGGCCGGTGGCCCGGACACTGGTCGGGTTCTCCCCCCGAAGCAGAGGATTCCCCGTGCAGGGTGCCGTCACCGTCTCACCTTCCCAGGTACCCGAGTTGCTGCTCGGGCTGGCCACCGTGCGGCCGGTCTTCCTGTGGGGCGCGCCGGGGATCGGCAAGTCCTCGCTGGTGCGGGAGTTCGCCGACTCGCTCGGGCTGGAGTGCGTGAGCCTGATCGGCACCCAGCTGGCGCCGGAGGACCTGATCGGGGTCCCGCAGATCACCCCGCAGGGCCGCTCGCGGTTCTGCCCGCCGGAGTCGATCGCCCGCGACGAGCCGTACTGCCTCTTCCTGGACGAGCTGAACGCGGCCACCCCCGATGTGCAGAAGGCCTTCTACTCGCTGATCCTGGACCGCCGGATCGGCTCCTACGAACTGCCGCCGGGCAGCATCGTGATCGGCGCGGGCAACCGGGCCACCGACGGCGCGCTGGCCCGGCCGATGGCCTCGGCGCTGGTCAACCGGCTGGTCCACGTCCATCTGCGGGCCAGCGCCGGCGACTGGCTGAAGTGGGCGCACGGCAGCGGGATCCACCCCTGGGTGGTCGACCACCTGACGGACCGTCCGGACCACCTCTGGTCGGCGCCGCCGAAGTCCGAGGAACCGTTCTCCACCCCGCGCGCCTGGCACATGCTCTCCGACGCGCTGCACTCCTTCGGCACCGCGCTCTCCGAGGAGACGCTGAAGGTGGTGGCCAACGGGCTGCTGACGCCGCAGCACGCGGTGGCGTTCTGCGGCTACGCCAAGATCGTGCGGCACTCCTTCGGCCTGGACGCGATCCTCAAGGGCGACGCCCGCTGGCCGCACCGGCCGGAGGACCGCGACCTGCTCTACTACCTGGCCGACGCCTTCCGCGGCCGGCTGGTCAAGGAGTTGCCGGCCCGCAAGGAGTACGCCTCCGACGCGCTGCGGCAGACCGCCTACCGGGCCAAGTCGCTGCTGGTGCAACTGGCCGAGATCTCGGTGGAGGTGGCCCAGACGGTGATCGCGGACGGCTCGGACGGCAACCCGGTGCTGCCGGGCTGGTTCCTGATCGAGGCGGCCCGCGACATGCCCCGGCTGGTCGAGGCGCGGCGGTGAGACGCCCGCCGCCGCCCGCGGCCAAGGATCCGGCCGCCCTGGCGCTGGCCGAGGGGCTGGCGCTGCTGCGCCGCAACACCGCCTTCGCCGCGCTGGACGTGAGCCTGTGCCGCAACGCCGACTGCCTGCCGCCCGACGCCTGGGCGGTGGTCGACTCCAACGGCGTGCTGCACGTGGACGGCACGCGGCGCGCCGAGCCGGCCGAGTGGGCCTGGGTGCTCGCGCACTGCCTGCTGCACCTGGGCTTCGGGCACCTGGACGGCCCGCGCGAGGAGCCCGACGCCTGCCTGCGCGCGGCCCGCTGCCACGTGGTCAACCGGTTCCTGGCCACCTTCGGCACCGGCCGCAGCCCCTTCGAGCTGCCCACCGCGTACGCCGGCGGCGACGAGCAGGAGCTGGCCGCCCGCTGGCGCCGGGACGGGCTGCCCGAGGTGCTGGGGACCGCCGGGACGGCATCGGACCTGCGGCGGTCCGGCAAGTACCAGAAGACCCCCGAGGACTGGACGGTGGCCTTCGCCGCCGCGCTGACCCGCACCGTGTCGGCCGCGATGGACCTGGCCGGCGGCCGGCGCGAGGAGCTGACCGGGGCGCGGCTGCCGGAGCGGCCGTGGACCCGCGCGCTCAACTGGTTCATCTCCTCCTACCCGCTGCTCGGCGGGATCGCGGCCGGCCTCACCCTGGTCGCCGACGCCGAGCTGGCCCGGGCCCAGGGCATCGCGATCGCCGCCGTCAACGCCGAGGCCGGCGAGATCTACCTGAACCCGCTGCGCCACTACAGCGACGAGGAGTGGCGCTTCATCCTGGGCCACGAGATGCTGCACGCCGCGCTGCGGCACGGCGAGCGGCGCGGAGCCCGCGACCCGTACCTGTTCAATGTCGCGGCCGACTACGTGATCAACGGCTGGCTGCTTGAGATGGGCGTCGGCGAGATGCCCGAAGGGCTGCTGCACGACCCGGAGTTGAAGGGACTGTCGGCCGAGGAGGTGTACGACCGGATCGCCCGCGACCAGCGCCGGATCCGGCGGCTGGCCACCCTGGCCGGCAAGGGGCGCCCGGACCTGCTGGGCGAGCCGCTCGGCCCGCCGCGCGACTACGTCGACCTGGACGACTTCTACCGCCGCGGCCTGCAGCAGGGCTTCGAACTGCACCGGCGCGAGCGCGGCCTGCTGCCGGCCGGGCTGGAGGAGGAGATCCGGGCGCTGGCCCACCCGCCGCTGCCCTGGGACGCCCGCCTGGCCCGCTGGTTCGACGAGTTCGTCCCCTCTCCGCAGCCGGTGCGCAGCTACGCGCGCCCCTCCCGGCGGCAGGCCTCCTCCCCCGGCATCCCGCGCGCCGGGCGGTACTTCCCGCCCGAGGAGGTGGCCCGCTGCACCTTCGGCGTGGTGCTGGACACCTCGGGCTCGATGGACCGCCGCCTGCTCGGCAAGGCACTGGGCGCGATCGCCTCCTACGCGGCCGCCCGGGACGTACCGGCGGCGCGCGTGGTGTACTGCGACGCGGCGGCCTACGACGCCGGCTACCTGCCGCCGGAGCTGATCGCCGGGCGGACGCGGGTGCGCGGCCGGGGCGGCACGGTGCTGCAGCCCGGGGTGGACCTGCTGGAGCGCGCCGAGGACTTCCCGCCCGGCGCGCCGGTCCTGCTGATCACCGACGGCGAGTGCGACGTGCTGCGGGTGCGCCGCGAGCACGCGTACCTGCTCCCGCCGGGCGGCTCGCTGCCGTTCACCGCGCGCGGGCCGGTGTTCCAGGTGAGCTGACCCGCGTGGCGCCTCAGACCTCCCCCGCCACCACCGCGCCCGCCTCGTAGGCGAAGACCACCGCGTGCACCCGGTCGCGCAGTTGGAGCTTGCTCAGCACGTTGCTGACGTGGGTCTTGACGGTGTGTTCGCTGACCACCAGCTCGGCGGCGATCTCGGCGTTGGAGCAGCCGCGGGCGATCAGCCGCAGCGTCTCCTGCTCGCGCACCGTCAGCTGCTCCAGCAGTTTGGACGGCGCGCGCAACGCGGCTCCCGGGCCGGTCGGCCGGCGCGCGGAGAACTCGCTGATCAGGCGCTTGGTGACGGAGGGCGCGAGCAGCGCCTCGCCGGAGGCCACCAGCCGCACGCCGTGCGCGAGGTCGTCGCGGCGCACGTCCTTGAGCAGGAAGCCGCTGGCGCCCGCGTAGAGCGCGTCGTAGACGTAGTCGTCGATGTCGAAGGTGGTCAGCATGATCACCTTGGTGTCGGGGTGCTCGGCGCAGACCCGGCGGGCCGCTTCGAGGCCGTCCATCACCGGCATCCGGACGTCCAGCAGCAGGACGTCAGGCCGGTGCTCGGCCACCGCGGCGAGGGCCTCGGCGCCGTCGCAGGCCTCGGCCACCACCTCGATGTCCGGTTGGGCGTCCAGGATCATGCCGAACCCGGCCCGCACCAGCTCCTGGTCATCGGCCACCACCACGCGTATCGCGGACATCCCGCTCCCCTCGCTCACCAACCGTTGTTCACAGCGACCCGGCACCGATCGGCAGCCGGGCCGTCACCACGAAGCCGCGACCGTCCGGGCCGGGCCCGGCCGAGGCCTTGCCGCCGCAGGCAGCGGCCCGCTCGCGGATGCCCACCAGGCCCCGCCCGCCGGAGCGGCCCGAGACCCGCTCGCCCGGCTCGGCCAGGCCGCGCCCGTTGTCGCTGACCGCCAGCTCCAGCACCTGGCCCAGCTCGGCCACCCGCACCTCGCTCACCCGCACCTGGGCCGCGTCCGCGCCGGAGTGCTTGACGATGTTGGTCAGCGCCTCCTGGACGATCCGGTAGGCCGCGGTCTCCACGTCGGCCGGCAGCACCGCGGCCGGCTCGGGCAGCCTCAGCTCGACCGCGACGCCCGCCTCGCGCACCCGGGCGGCCACCGCCGACAGCTCCAGCAGCTTGGGCTGCGGGGCCAGCACCGGCGTGGCACCGTCCTCCTTCAGCACGCCCAGCACCCGGCGCAGCTGCACCATGGCGTCGCGCCCGGAGTCGGCGATGGCGTCGAAGGCCTTGATCGCCCGGTCCGGGTCGCTGCGCACCACCACCGGGCCCGCCTCGGCCTGGATCACCATGAGCGAGACGGCGTGCGCCAGGATGTCGTGCATCTCGCGGGCGATCCGGCCGCGCTCCTCGGCCACCGCGCGGGCCGCGTCGCTGGCCGCGCGCAGCCCGGTCTCCCTGGCCCGCTCGGCCTCCACGTGGGCCAGCCGCCGCAGCTCGCGCACCGCGGTGCCCAGCGCGAAGGAGCCGATCGTGGTGATCTCGCTGAAGATCATCCCGTTCAGTGAGCGGGTGCCCAGGAAGGCGGAGGCCACCAGGACCACCAGCATCAGCCAGCGCTGCCAGTTCCGGCCCAGGTCGGCCACGGTGTAGACGGCCACGATCCCGTAGACCGCGATCTGCGGCTGCGCGGAGTGGGCGAACAGGCCGAGCCAGGCCGAGAAGACGGCCGAGACCACCAGGGCCGTGAACGGCGCCCTGCGGCGCCAGGGGATCGGGGCGCAGCAGGCGGCGGCCACCAGGTAGGTCCAGAGCGGCCAGCTCCGGTCGTCGTTGTAGACCGCCCAGAGCGAGACCGCGGCCGCGCCCAGGGCGATCAGCGTGTCCGTCACGTACGGGTTGATCCCGGCGAGCCGCCCGCGCGCCCACCGCCCCCGTTCGGCCAGCCACGCCTGAGCGCGCGTCATCGTCTCCACGTCCGCCCCTCCCCCGTTCGCGGGGAGCCTATCGCCCGAGGCCAGCAGGTCATAGGCGGGCCGAGGGCGGTTGAGCTCAGGCATGCGTGACGGTGACGTCGCCGGTGCTCGACCGCGCGTCGATCGCGTGCCCCGAGGCGGCGTCCTGCGGGACCGTCACCTTGACGCTGCCGGTGTCGGCCTCGGCCGTCACCGCGTAACCGCCGTTCGGCAGCACCACCTTGACATTGCCGGTGGCGGTCGTCGCCGTCAGCGAGCCGGGCGCGGTGGTGAAGGTCGCCGAGACGTCACCGGTGTCCGAGGTCAGCGTGGCGGTGCCGGAGGTCAGCCCGAGCGCCTCGACCTGGCCGGTGCCGGTGGCGGCCCGCACCTCGGCGCTCAGCCCGGACAGGTGCACGTCTCCGGTGCCGGCGCTGATCCGCACCGCGGTGCCGGCCGGCACGTCGACCTGGTAGTCGATGCCGCAGTCGTCGGGGCAGGAGTAGGTCAGGGTCAGGGTTCCGTCGGCCACCGTGTGGGTGCTGACGGGCTGCTGGTGCTGGTAGTCCTGGTGCTCCGACACCCGCACCGCGCTGCCCGCCCCGACCACCCGGATGTTCCCCGTCCGGCCCTGGATCACCAGGGTGCGGACCGGCTGGTCGATCGCGTAGCCGACGTCCTTGTGCTGCTGCGCGCCGCTCCAGAAGCAGCCGGCCATCCCGACGGCGACGAAGCCGGTGATCGCGGTGTAGCCGAGCACCCGGGCCAGGCGGTTGCGCATCTGGGGTCCCCCTCGTTCGCTGGCCCGGACCGTCCCGAACCGACACCCCAAGACTGCCCGGCCGCCCCCTGGTCGCGGATCACTCCGGCGAGCGGTTCACCCGCCTCCCCCGCAGGAGGGAGCCGAGCCCGGCCAGGCCCCCCGGCACGGCCGCCACCCGCCAGGCACCGGCCGCCAGCACCCAGCAGAGCGGGGTGTAGAGCAGCAGGTTCAGCCAGTAGAAGGTGTCGCCCGGGTCGGCACCCAGCCCCGTGACCCAGACGAGCCCGGCCGCTCCGCGCAGCAGCAGCCCACCGGTCACCGCCAGGCTGCCCCAGTACGGCAGCCGGGCCGGCAGCAGCCTGGCCGGCCCCGGCAGCAGCCCGCCGCGGACCAGCACCAGCACGGCGGCCCCGCCGAGCATCCCGACCAGCGGGAGCAGCACCGGCGGGGTGAAGGGCAGCTGGGTGTTCAGCACCAGCTGGGAGAGCCGGGCCCGGTCGCGCACCGGCCAGGTCCGCCCGGTCGCCCAGTAGAGGTGGACGGCGCCGTCCACCAGCAGGACGGCGGCCACCGCCTCGGCCCAGCGGCGGGTGTCTCTTCCTTGCGGCATCCGGTCACCTCACGGGTAGTCAGGACTGTTGGCTGCCCTGAGGAGTGCGCCGACGGCCGCGGCGTTCCTGTGACCAGGGCCACAGCGCCGCGGCCCGAACCGCTGGGAACCTTTGCCCGTCTTGCTCCCTCTCCCTGAAGCCCCCGAGTCGTCGACACGACGGAGACAGCGCCATGCAGGAGCCACCGCGCGGCCCGGACCCCGCCGGCCCGGGTCTCGCCGGTCCCGACCCCGCCGGTCCCGACCCCGCCGGTCCCGACCTCGCCGCCCTGGTCCGGGCCGCCCAGGGCGGCGACCAGCTGGCGGTCGCCCGGCTGCTCGACCTGATCACCCCGTACGTGCGCCGGCTCTGCGGCCCGATCGCGCTGGCCGACGGCGCCGACGCGACCCAGGAGGCGCTCCTCGCGGTCTTCCGCAAGCTGCGCCAACTCGACGAGCCGGCCGCGCTCTTCGGCTGGGTCCGGGTGATCGCGGTGCGCGAGGCGGTGCGGCACGCCGCCCGCGCCGCCCGGGCGCGGCCCGCGGAGCTGACCGAGCTGCCGGCCCCGGGCGATCCGCAGCTCGGCGCGGACATCCGCGACGTGCTCTCCCGGCTCTCCCCCGAGCACCGCGCCGTACTGCTCCTGCGCGACCTGGAGGGCCTGGACGAACGGCAGACCGCGGCGCTGCTCGCGGTGGCCCCCGGCACGGTGAAGTCCCGGCTCTCCCGGGCCCGACTCAGCTTCCGAAAGGCGTGGCAGCAATGACCGAGCAGCCCCACCCCGGCTCCTGGCCGGTGGCCGACTTCGACCCGGTCCGCCGCCTGCGGGTGATCGCCGCGACCGCGCCGGGCGCCCGGGTCCGCGAGACCGTGATCGCCGCGCCGTTCGAGCGGGTCTGGGCCGCGGCCCAGGACCTGGAGCGCACCATGCCGCTCTGGATCCCGGACGTGCGCACCGTGCGGCTGGCCGCCGCCCGCACCCCCGAGGGCTACCGCACGGCCCGGGTCCACGGCCACACCCGGCTGCGCGCCACCTTCACCATCGACCTCGCCCCCGGCTGGTGCCTGATGCGCAGCCGCCTGCTGCTCGGCGGCATGGCCGCCCGCCCCGAGCCGGACGGCACCACCCGCTTCGCCTTCCTCGGCGGCTTCCGCTTCCCCGGCGCCCGCTACCTGACCCCGCTGCTGCGCCCGGTCACCGGCGACCCGCTGACCCGCTTCACCGCGCTGCTGGACTCCGACTAGTTCCGCGCACTGGAAACGCCGCTGGGCGGCCAACCCGAGAGGGTCGGCCGCCCAGCGGCGTTCGGAGCGTTCGACCACTCAGCCGGTGTACGGCCCGTAGTCGTAGTCGTCCAGCGGGACCGCCTGGCCGGAGCCGGCGCCGAAGGGCGACAGGTCGTAGTCGTCGTAGCCGACGGCCGAGTACATCGCGGCCTTGGCCTCCTCGGTCGGCTCGACCCGGATGTTGCGGTAGCGGGGCAGACCCGTACCGGCCGGGATGAGCTTACCGAGGATGACGTTCTCCTTGAGGCCCAGCAGCGGGTCCGACTTGGCGTGGATCGCCGCGTCGGTGAGCACCCGGGTCGTCTCCTGGAAGGAGGCGGCCGACAGCCAGGACTCGGTGGCCAGCGAGGCCTTGGTGATACCCATCAGCTGCGGACGGCCGGAGGCGGGGTGGCCGCCCTCGGAGACCACGCGACGGTTCTCGGTCTCGAACCGGCCGCGCTCGACCAGCTCGCCCGGCAGCAGCTCGGCGTCGCCCGACTCGATGATCGTCACGCGGCGGAGCATCTGCCGGATGATGATCTCGATGTGCTTGTCGTGGATCGACACACCCTGCGAGTTGTAGACCTTCTGGACCTCGGCGACCAGGTGGATCTGGACGGCACGCTGGCCCATGATCCGCAGCACGTCGTGCGGGTTGGTGGCACCCATGGTCAGCTTCTGGCCGACCTCGACCGCCTCGCCCTCGCTCACCAGGAGCTTGACACGCTTGGAGACCGGGTAGGCGATCTCGTCGGTGCCGTCGTCCGGGGTCACCACGACCTTGCGGGTCTTCTCGGTGTCCTCGATGCGGACCCGGCCCTGCGCCTCCGAGATCGGGGCCACACCCTTGGGGGTACGGGCCTCGAAGAGCTCGACGACACGGGGCAGACCCTGCGTGATGTCGTCACCGGCCACACCACCGGTGTGGAAGGTACGCATGGTCAGCTGGGTACCGGGCTCACCGATGGACTGGGCGGCGATGATGCCGACCGCCTCACCGATGTCGACCAGCTTGCCGGTGGCCAGCGAACGGCCGTAGCAGAAGGCACAGGTGCCAACGGCCGACTCACAGGTCAGGATCGAGCGGGTCTTGACCTCACCGATGCCGTGCCGGATCAGCTCGTCGATCAGCACGTCACCGAGGTCGGTGTTGGCGGTCGCGACGAGCTTGCCGTCGACGGTGATGTCCTCGGCCAGCATCCGGGCGTAGACGCTGGTCTCGACGTCGTCCGTCTTGCGCAGCACGCCGTCCTCGCCGACGGTGCCGATCGCCAGCTTGAGGCCGCGCTCGGTGCCGCAGTCCTCCTCGCGGATGATCACGTCCTGCGAGACGTCCACCAGACGACGGGTCAGGTAACCCGAGTCGGCGGTGCGCAGCGCGGTGTCGGCCAGACCCTTACGGGCACCGTGGGTGGAGATGAAGTACTCCAGCACGGACAGGCCCTCACGGAACGAGGCCTTGATCGGACGCGGGATGGTCTCGTTCTTCGCGTTCGACACCAGACCACGCATACCGGCGATCTGACGCATCTGCATCATGTTTCCGCGAGCACCCGAGTCGACCATCATGAAGATGGGGTTGGTCTTCGGGAAGTTCGCGTTCATGGCCTCGGCAACCTCGTTGGTCGCCTTGGTCCAGATGTTGACCATTTCCTGCTTGCGCTCGTCGTTGGTCATCAGACCGCGCTCGTAGTTCTTCTGGACCTTCTCGGCCTGCGCCTCGTAGCCCTCGAGAATCTGCGGCTTGCTCGGCGGCACGACGACGTCCGAGATCGAGACGGTGACGCCCGAGCGGGTCGACCAGTGGAAGCCGGCCGCCTTCAGGTTGTCCAGCGTCGCCGCGACGATGACCTTGGGGTAGCGCTCCGCCAGGTCGTTGACGATCGCGGAGAGCTGCTTCTTGCCCACCTCGTAGTCGACGAACGGGTAGTCCTCGGGCAGCAGCTCGTTGAAGAGCGCGCGGCCCAGGGTGGTGGTCAGGCGGAACGGCTCGCCCTCGGTCCAGGACGGCTGGCTGTCGGCCCACTCCGGGTCCACCGCCGGCGGGGTCCAGCCGCGGGGCGGCACGGTCCCGATCGGCAGGCGCAGCTCGATCGGGGCCTGGACGTCCAGCTCGCGGGCGTCGAAGGCCATGATCGCCTCGGCGGTCGAGGAGAAGGAGCGGCCACCGCCCTTCACCTCCTCGCGGTCCGAGGTGAGGAAGAAGAGGCCGAGCACCATGTCCTGGGTCGGCATGGTGACGGGGCGACCGTCGGCCGGCTTCAGGATGTTGTTCGAGGACAGCATCAGGATGCGGGCCTCGGCCTGCGCCTCCGCGGAGAGCGGCAGGTGGACGGCCATCTGGTCACCGTCGAAGTCCGCGTTGAACGCGGTGCAGACGAGCGGGTGGATCTGGATGGCCTTGCCCTCGACCAGCTGGGGCTCGAAGGCCTGGATGCCGAGGCGGTGCAGGGTGGGCGCACGGTTCAGCAGCACCGGGTGCTCGGCGATGACCTCTTCGAGGACGTCCCACACCACCGGGCGCGCGCGCTCGACCATGCGCTTGGCCGACTTGATGTTCTGCGCGTGGTTCAGGTCCACCAGGCGCTTCATCACGAACGGCTTGAAGAGCTCCAGCGCCATGGCCTTGGGCAGACCGCACTGGTGCAGCTTGAGCTGCGGGCCGACGACGATGACCGAACGGGCCGAGTAGTCGACGCGCTTGCCGAGCAGGTTCTGACGGAAACGACCCTGCTTGCCCTTGAGCATGTCGGACAGCGACTTCAGCGGACGGTTGCCGGGGCCCGTGACCGGGCGGCCGCGACGGCCGTTGTCGAAGAGGGCGTCGACCGCCTCCTGGAGCATCCGCTTCTCGTTGTTCACGATGATCTCGGGAGCCCCGAGGTCGAGCAGGCGCTTCAGGCGGTTGTTGCGGTTGATCACGCGGCGGTACAGGTCGTTCAGGTCGGAGGTCGCGAAGCGGCCACCGTCCAGCTGCACCATCGGACGCAGGTCCGGCGGGATCACCGGGACGCAGTCCAGCACCATGCCGTTGGGCTTGTTGGTGGTCTGCAGGAAGGCGGAGACGACCTTGAGGCGCTTGAGCGCCCGGGTCTTCTTCTGGCCCTTGCCGGTGCGGATGATCTCGCGCAGGCGCTCGGACTCCTCCGCCAGGTCGAAGGTCTCCAGGCGGTCCTTGAGGGCCGCCGCGCCCATCGAGCCGGAGAAGTAGGTGCCGAAGCGGTCGCGCAGCTCGCGGTAGAGCAGCTCGTCGCCCTCGAGGTCCTGGACCTTGAGGTTCTTGAAGCGGGCCCACACCTCGTCGAGGCGGTCGATCTCGCGCTGCGCGCGGTCGCGCAGCTGCTTCATCTCGCGCTCGGCACCCTCGCGCACCTTGCGGCGCACGTCGGCCTTGGCGCCCTCGGCCTCCAGCTCGGCCAGGTCGGTCTCGGCCTTCTTGGCCCGCGCCTCGAGGTCCGCGTCGCGGCGGTTCTCGATCTGCTGGCGCTCGACGGAGACGTGCGCCTCCAGGGACGGCAGGTCGCGCTGGCGACGCTCGTCGTCCACCCAGGTGATCATGTAGGCGGCGAAGTAGATGACCTTCTCAAGGTCCTTCGGCGCCAGGTCGAGCAGGTAACCGAGGCGGGACGGCACACCCTTGAAGTACCAGATGTGGGTGACCGGGGCAGCCAGCTCGATGTGGCCCATCCGCTCGCGGCGCACCTTGGCACGGGTGACCTCGACGCCGCAGCGCTCGCAGATGATGCCCTTGAAGCGGACACGCTTGTACTTACCGCAGTAGCACTCCCAGTCCCGGGTGGGACCGAAGATCTTCTCGCAGAAAAGGCCGTCCTTTTCCGGCTTCAGCGTGCGGTAGTTGATGGTCTCCGGCTTCTTGACCTCGCCGTGCGACCACTGGCGGATGTCGTCGGCGGTCGCGAGGCCGATGCGGAGCTCGTCGAAGAAGTTGACGTCAAGCACTGGTCGTCAAGCCCTCTTTCGTAAGTCGAAAGTCGTTCATCTGGTCTGAGGGGGGCCTGGGGGCGGGCCGGCCGCTGAACTCAGCGGCCGGCCCGGCCTCCGTCAGACCTCTTCGACGCTGCTCGGCTCGCGCCGGGACAGGTCAATACCGAGCTCCTCGGCTGCGCGGAAGACATCCTCGTCGGAGTCCCGCAGCTCGATGTTGGAGCCGTCCGAGGACAGCACCTCCACGTTGAGGCAGAGCGACTGCATTTCCTTGATGAGAACCTTGAAGGACTCGGGAATGCCGGGCTCGGGGATGTTCTCGCCCTTGACGATCGCCTCGTAGACCTTCACGCGGCCCAGGACGTCGTCGGACTTGATGGTGAGGAGCTCCTGGAGGGCGTACGCCGCTCCATAAGCTTCAAGGGCCCACACCTCCATCTCACCGAATCGCTGGCCACCGAACTGCGCCTTACCACCGAGCGGCTGCTGGGTGATCATCGAGTACGGGCCGGTCGAACGCGCGTGCAGCTTGTCGTCGACCAGGTGGTGCAGCTTGAGGATGTACATGTAGCCGACCGAGACCGGCTGCGGGAACGGCTCGCCGGAGCGGCCGTCGAAGAGCCGCGCCTTACCGGTGGAGTTCACCAGGCGCTCACCGTCACGGGTGAGGGTGGTGTGGTCCAGCAGACCGGTGATCTCGTCCTCGCGGGCGCCGTCGAAGACCGGGGTGGCCAGGTTGGTGCCGCCCTCGACCTTGTCCGCGCCGATCGCCTGCAGGCGGCGGGCCCACTCCTCGCTCAGACCGGAGACGTCCCAACCCTGCTTGGCGAGCCAGCCGAGGTGGATCTCCAGGACCTGCCCCGGGTTCATTCGGGACGGGACACCCAGCGGGTTGAGGATGATGTCGACCGGGGTGCCGTCCTCCAGGAACGGCATGTCCTCGACCGGCAGGATCTTGGAGATGACACCCTTGTTGCCGTGACGGCCGGCCAGCTTGTCACCGTTGGTGATCTTGCGCTTCTGGGCCACGTAGACGCGGACCAGCTGGTTGACGCCCGGGGGCAGCTCGTCGCCCTCTTCGCGGTCGAAGACGCGCACGCCGATGACCTTGCCGGACTCACCGTGCGGCACCTTCAGCGAGGTGTCGCGGACCTCGCGGGCCTTCTCACCGAAGATCGCGCGGAGCAGGCGCTCCTCCGGGGTCAGCTCGGTCTCACCCTTGGGCGTGACCTTGCCGACCAGGATGTCGCCGGTGACGACGTCCGCGCCGATCCGGATGATGCCGCGCTCGTCGAGGTCGGCGAGGACCTCCTCGGAGACGTTCGGGATGTCCCGGGTGATCTCCTCGGGGCCCAGCTTGGTGTCACGGGCGTCGACCTCGTGCTCCTCGATGTGGATCGAGGAGAGGACGTCGTCCTGCACGAGGCGCTGCGACAGGATGATCGCGTCCTCGTAGTTGTGACCCTCCCAGGACATGAAGGCGACGAGCAGGTTCTTGCCCAGCGCCATCTCGCCCTCGTCGGTGCAGGGGCCGTCGGCCAGCACCTGGCCGGCCTCGACCCGGGCACCCTCCTCCGCGAGCACCTTCTGGTTGAAGGCGGTGCCCTGGTTGGAGCGGGTGAACTTGGCGGCACGGTACGTGTTGTACGTGCCGTCGTCGTTGGCCACGGTGACGTAGTCGGCCGAGACCTCCTGGACGACACCGGCCTTCTCGGCGGTGATGACGTCGGCGGCGTCGACGGCGCAGCGGTACTCCATGCCGGTACCGACCACCGGCGCCTCGCTGCGCAGCAGCGGGACGGCCTGGCGCATCATGTTCGAGCCCATGAGTGCGCGGTTGGCGTCGTCGTGCTCGAGGAAGGGGATCATGGCGGTCGCGACCGACACCATCTGGCGCGGCGAGACGTCCATGTAGTCGATCTCGGTGCCGGGGATGTAGTCGATCTCCCCGCCACGGCGACGGACCAGGACGCGCGGCTCGGCGAAGTGGAGGTCCTCGGTCAGCGGGGCGTTGGCCTGCGCGATGACGAAGCGGTCCTCCTCGTCAGCGGTCAGGTAGTCCACCTGCTCGGTGACGATGCCCTCGACGACCTTGCGGTACGGGGTCTCGATGAAGCCGAAGGCGTTCACCCGGCCGTACGAGGCCAGCGACCCGATCAGACCGATGTTCGGGCCTTCGGGGGTCTCGATCGGACACATGCGCCCGTAGTGCGAGGGGTGCACGTCACGGACCTCGAAGCCGGCCCGCTCGCGGGACAGACCACCGGGGCCCAGCGCGGACAGACGGCGCTTGTGGGTCAGGCCCGACAGCGGGTTCGTCTGGTCCATGAACTGCGACAGCTGGCTGGTGCCGAAGAACTCCTTGATGGAGGCGACGACCGGCCGGATGTTGATCAGGGTCTGCGGCGTGATCGCCTCGACGTCCTGGGTGGTCATGCGCTCGCGCACGACGCGCTCCATCCGGGCCAGGCCGGTACGGACCTGGTTCTGGATGAGCTCGCCGACGTTGCGCAGGCGGCGGTTGCCGAAGTGGTCGATGTCGTCGACCTCGACCACGATGTCGCGGCCGGCGTCGTCACGCCACTCGGTCTCGCCCGCGTGCAGCTTCACCAGGTACTTGATCGCACCGATGATGTCGGGCTCGGTGAGCACGCCGGAGTCCAGCGACTCGGCGTTGCCCAGCTTGCGGTTGACCTTGTAGCGGCCGACCTTCGCGAGGTCGTAGCGCTTGGGGTTGAAGTAGAGGTTCTCGAGCAGGGTCTGCGCGGCCTCACGGGTCGGCGGCTCGCCGGGACGCAGCTTGCGGTAGATGTCCAGCAGCGCGTCGTCCTGGCCCTGGGTGTGGTCCTTCTCCAGGGTGGCGCGCATCGACTCGTACTCGCCGAACTCCTCGAGAATCATCTCGTTGGTCCAGCCGAGGGCCTTGAGCAGCACGGTGACCGACTGCTTGCGCTTGCGGTCGATGCGGACACCGACCATGTCGCGCTTGTCGATCTCCATCTCCAGCCAGGCACCACGCGAGGGGATGACCTTGCAGGAGTAGATGTCCTTGTCGGACACCTTGTCCAGGGTGGAGTCGAAGTAGACACCCGGGGAGCGGACCAGCTGCGAGACCACGACACGCTCGGTGCCGTTGATCACGAACGTGCCCTTGTGGGTCATGAGCGGGAAGTCGCCCATGAAGACCGTCTGAGACTTGATCTCACCAGTCTCGTTGTTGGTGAACTCGGCGGTGACGAAGAGCGGGGCCGCGAAGGTGAAGTCGCGGTCCTTGCACTCGTCAATGGAGTTCTTCGGCGGCTCGAAACGGTGGTCGCGGAAGGTCAGCGACATCGACCCGCTGAAGTCCTCGATCGGGGAGATCTCTTCGAAGATCTCCTCCAGACCGGACTTCGTGGGGACGTCCTGACCACTCTCCAGGGCCGCCTCGACCCGGGACTTCCAGGCCGCGTTTCCGAGCAGCCAGTCAAAGCTCTCGGTCTGCAGGGCCAGGAGGTTCGGGACCTCGAGGGGCTCCTTGATCTTCGCGAACGAGACGCGGAGCGGGGCGGTGGATGCGGCGGAATTGTTCGAGGCGTTGCGCGGCGCGGCCAAGAGGGGGGTCCTTCCGAGGGCTCGGAGCTCACTACGCGCGTACCGGCCGGGCCTTGCCGAGGGGGGAAACCCCAGGTCAGGGCAGCGCAGACTCCGGGCGACGAGTCACGGAGCAGCTAACAGGCAGCGCAAAGGGACAGTGTAGCCAATGGCGACACTGCTGTCCAGCCCTGATTCGGAGACCGAATCGGACACTCCCTACTGCTCGTCCTGCCACTGCCCGCTACTGCCTACTACTACTGCCCACTGCTGCTACCACTGTGCTGTCGCGAGACAGCTGCCGCGCACCGCAGCGGTGCCCAACCTCGCCTGAGGCCGGCACCGCGACTCACGTGGAGTCATTTCCCGCAGCGCCCCCTGGTTATGCATCCAGAGGCCACTCTTCTAACGGCCGACCGCTCTCGCGGTGTCGGCGCGCGCCTTGAGAATCGCGCGCCGCGTGCCGTTCGTCAAGGCCCGGCCGAACCGTGGACCTCGCACTCTCCATCGCTCCACGGGCCTGCCGCGTTACAGCCGGCCGGCGGCGAACCTGGCCGGTCACCCGGCCGCGGCGAGCGGGCGGAACGTGATCACTTTACTCGGCGGCGCTGACAGAAAAGGCCGAGCCGGCCACCCGCGAGGGGTGGCCGGCTCGGCCGGAAGAGCTCGCTCAGAGGCGAGAAGTCACTTGACGGTGACCTTGGCGCCAGCGGCCTCGAGGGCAGCCTTGGCCTTCTCGGCAACGTCCTTGGCAACCTTCTCCAGGACCTTGGCACCAGCGGTGTCAACGAGGTCCTTGGCCTCCTTCAGGCCGAGGGAGGTCAGGGTGCGCACCTCCTTGATGACCTGGATCTTCTTGTCGCCCGGGCCATCGAGGATGACGTCGAACTCGTCCTGCTCCTCGACGGCCTCAACGGCGGCGGCCGGGCCGGCCGGGCCGGCGGCGACGGCGACGGCCGCGGTGACGTCGAACTTCTCCTCGAACGCCTTCACGAACTCGGAGAGCTCGATGAGGGTCATCTCCTCGAACTGCGCGAGCAGGTCGTCCTGGGACAGCTTCGCCATGATGGCGTCCTTCCACTAAATCGGCAGGTGGTGCCGGAATGTACGGGATTGGCGGGCGCGGGCCCGCTGCGAGGGCGTCAGCCCGTCGCCGATTACTCGGCGGCGGCGTCCTCGGCGGGAGCCGGCGTACCGGCACCGCCCTGCTCGGCCTTCTTCTCGCGCAGCGCGTCCACGGTGCGGACGAGCTTGGAGGGCAGGGCCTGGAAGACCGCGGCAGCCTGGGAGGGCTTGGCCTTCAGGGCACCCGCCAGCTTGGCGAGCAGCACCTCGCGGGACTCGAGGTCCGCGAGCTTCTTGATGTCATCGGCAGACAGCGCCTTACCGTCAAGGACACCGCCCTTGATGATCAGCGCCGGGTTCTCCTTGGCGAAGTCACGCAGAGCCTTCGCCGACTCCACCGGGTCACCGGTGACGAAGGCGACAGCCGTCGGACCGGTGAACTGGTCGTCGAGCTCCGTGATCCCGGCCTCGTTGGCCGCAATCTTGGTCAGCGTGTTCTTCACCACGGCGTACTGGGCGTTGGCACCCAGCGAGCGACGCAGGTTCTTGACCTGCTTCACCGTCAGACCGCGGTACTCGGTCAGCACGGCCGCGTTGGAGGAACGGAACTTGTCCGCGATCTCCGCGACGGCAGCAGCCTTGTCGGGCCTTGCCATAGGCTTACGCCTCCTTCCGTGATGTCGAGGTCGGCCGACCTGGACAAGTCGACCTACTGTGCCGTCGGACCATGGAGGGGAAGGAAGCCCGGCAAGGGACTCTCAGCGGAGAACGAGAAGAGCCCCGGCGCACAGGGCGCTCGGGGCTCGCGAACGGACCTCGACGGTTGAACGGGAGACCCGTACGACCGGAAATCCAAGCTCCAGACACTCCTGCGCGGGCTGCCTGCGACGAAGCGCAGATCCTTCGGCCGAGCGTCTCCTCGCGGACACGGCACGACAACCAGCGGTCTTTGGCAAGGTTCAGCGTACGGGCCCGACCGCGCGCATGGCAAATTGCCGCGGCGGCCGGCTGCCGGACGGCTCAGGAGCCGCTCAGGAGCCGCTCAGATCCTGGGTGTCGTCCTCGGCCGGGGCGGTGACGGCCAGCTGCCCGCCGAACTCGCTGTACTGGATCACCTGCTCCAGATCGCCCTTGCTGCCGGTGCCGGAGCGCTGCAGCTGGACCAGCTGGTCCTTGTCGTTGAGCCAGAGGTCCAGGGTGAGGGTGCCGACCCCGCCCTGGCCGAGCGCGGCGGCCAGCCGGCTCCGCCGGTCGGCGGAGAGCAGGTTCTGCTGGGCGGCCACGTAGTCGGCCACCGGGACGGTGGCCGTGTAGTGCTCGGCGGTGCCGTCCCCCACCGTCTCCTCGCCGACCTTCTGCAGGTCGGCGGCGGCGGCCGCGGCGGTGACCGCCTGCAGCGGGTTGAGCTGGTCGACCAGCGGGGCGAACGGCGTCTCCGGCTTGCCGTCGGGCCCCGTCACCTCGCCGGTCTTCTCCCAGTGCTTGCCGCCGAGCCGGGCCGCGGTGGCCGCGTCGCCGCCCTGGTAGCTGACGGTGTCCATGACGATCAGCTGGTCGGTGGCGCCCGGGTTGGTCCTGGCGAGCTGCATGATCGTCCGCGGTGCCCAGTAGAGCACCCCGTCCGCGCTGTCGCTGGTGCCGTCGGGATTGTCGAAGCGGTAGCTGAGCTTGGCCCGGCGGGCGGTCTGCAGCACCTGCTCGGCCGAGAGCAGCACCCCCTGCGGGGAGCGGTCGGCCGGCTTGGACGCCGACGGGGAGGGCGAGGCGGCGGACGGGGAGGGCGTGGCGCCGACGGCGGGCCGCAGGCCGCCGCCCCCGCCGCAGGCCGCCAGGGCGGCGGCCAGCACGACGGCGGCCACCGCCGCGCCCGCTGTCCTGCGCACTCCCGCCACGCTCGCCTCCCGGTCCGGTCCCGTCACCTCAGGGTGCCATGCGTTCCCCGGCCGGTCGCCGGGGGGTCAGCTGCCCGCCTGCCCCTGGCCCATCAGCTGGGCGGCGTCCAGGGTGTCGGCGGCCGGCGGCGGGGTCGCGGTGACCTGGACGCCGTAGTCCGCGTAGGAGCTGGTGATGTCGATCGAGCCGTTCGCGGTGTCCGACTTCGCCTCCTGCTTGAGCAGCAGGCCCTGGTCGTCGACCCAGACGTCGTAGTGCGCCTTGGTGACGCCCTGGGACTTGAGCTGCTGGCGGAGCGCCGAGACCTGGTCCTGGGTGAGCGCGCTGCCCGCGCCGGACATCTGGTCGAGGTCCAGGTCGGCGGCGTAGTGGGTGGCCGGGGTGCCGTTGACCGGGTCCTTGCCGACCTCGGTCACCTGGCCGGAGGCGATCATGGTCTGCACCGCCGTCACCGGGTCGGCGTTCTTCAGGCTGTTGCTGAGGCTGCCACCGGCCGGCCCCATCAGCTTGGCGAGGTCGGCGTAGGAGTACTTGAACCAGTGCTTGCCGCCCATCTGGTCCAGGGTGGCCTGCGGCACGTGCAGGTTCACGTACATCGCGTCGCTCTGGTAGATCACCTCGGCCGCACCGTCGGTGCCGAGCTTGCCGGTCACCGCGGACGGCAGCTGCATGGTGAGGTCCCCGGTCAGGCCGCCGCCCCAGGAGATCGGCCCCTGCGCGGAGAACTCGCCGGTCGCGGCCCTGATGTCCTCGGTGACCTTCGCGGACTTCTGCCCGCCGGTCTTCTGGGCGACCTGCTGCAGGAAGCCCGCCGGGGTGACGCTGATCGGCGACCGGGCCGGCGCGGGGGCGGCGGGCGAGCTCGCCGCGCCGCCCTGGGCCTGCGGGTGGCCGGCCGCGGACTTGTCGCCGCCGCAGGCCGCCGTGCCGGTGGCCAGGGCGATCACCACGGCCGTGGCCGCGAGGGTGCGGGTACGGGTACGGGTTCCGGTCATGCGATTCCCCTCCCTGGGATTCAGTTGAGGCTGCTGAGCAGCTTGGCGGCGTCCGCCGGAGCGGCCAGGTCGCTCGCGGCCGGGGCGGTGACGGTGATCTTCACCCCGAGGTCGGCGTACTTGACCGTGGTGGAGCTGTCGCTGCTGCTGGGCGAGGCCCCGTCGGTGTTCGTCTCGGTCAGCTGGACCAGCTGGTGCTTGGCGTCCACCCAGAAGTCGCTGATCACGGTGGCGCCGCCGTCGCTGGCGACCGCCAGGGCCGCCTTGCGCTGCGCGTCGGTGAGGTTCGGGAGCTTGGCGACCAGGTCGGCGGCCTGCGCCGAGCTGCGGTAGTGCTGGGTGTCGGTGCCGCCCAGCTTCTCCGCCCCGACCTTGGTGAGGGTGCTGCTCTGCGAGCCGATGGTGAGCTCGTCGGCCGGGTTGATCAGCACGGCCAGCGCGGTGAACGGGTCGGCGAGCTGGCTGTCCGCGCTGTCCAGCTTCACCCAGTGCTTGCCGCTCAGCTCGGCGGCCTGGCTGTCGCCGACCCCGAGGTAGGAGCCGCCGTCCACCAGGCGGAACTTGATCGTCTTGCCGGACTCCTGCTCGGCGAGGTCCAGCGCCTGCAGGCCGCTCCAGCCGTAGACGCCACTGCCGCTGCCCGCGCTGCCGTCGTTGGAGCTGAGGGTGATGTCGGCGCTGGCCGCCTTCTGCATCACCGCGGCGGCCGCGATCAGCTCGGCCTTCGGGCCGAGGTCGGGCAGCGCGGGCACGCCCGCGGCGGCGCCACCGGGCTTGGTACCGGTGGCGGCGGCCGGCTTGGCGCTGCTGCCGCAGGCTGCCAGCGAACCCGCCAGCAGGGCCGGCACGGCCAGCGTCGCCGCGATCCGCACGATTCGCACGATTCCCCCTTTTGTACTTCTCTCCGATGACCTGCGGACTCTAACCGACCATGAGGACAGGCTGAAAAGGGGTTTCGGTTCCGCCCGGGAACGGGTCAGGGCCCGCGCTCCTTGCGGAGCACGGGCCCTGACGGTGCGTCAGACCGGTGACGGCTGGACCGGTGAAGGTCGGACCGTGACGGCTGGACCGGTGAAGGTCGGACCGACGAGGTGCTTGCGGGCTGGTCCTGACGACTCGCTCGCAAGCTCGCTCGACGTCAGACCGACGAGGTGCTAGCGGGCTGGTCCTGACGACTCGCTCGCAAGCTCGCTCGACGTCAGACCGACGCCGGGTCCTCCTCGGTGAGGAGGTTGCGCGTGCGGTTCGGGTCCACCAGGATGCCGGGGCCCATGGTGGTGGAGACCGCGGTCTTCTTGATGTAGCGGCCCTTGGCGGCGGACGGCTTGGCCCGCAGGACCTCGTCCAGCGCCGCGGCGTAGTTCTCGACCAGCTGCTCGTCGGTGAAGGAGGTCTTCCCGATGATGAAGTGCAGGTTCGAGTGCTTGTCGACGCGGAACTCGATCTTGCCGCCCTTGATGTCCGTGACAGCCTTCGCCACGTCCGGGGTGACGGTGCCGGTCTTCGGGTTCGGCATCAGACCACGGGGACCGAGCACGCGGCCCAGGCGGCCGACCTTGCCCATGAGGTCCGGGGTGGCGACGACGGCGTCGAAGTCCAGACGACCCTTGGCGACCTCGTCGATCAGCTCGTCGGAGCCGACGATGTCGGCGCCCGCAGCCTCCGCAGCCGCGGCACGGTCACCGGTCGCGAAGACCAGGACCCGGGCGGTCTTACCGGTACCGTGCGGCAGGTTGACGGTGCTGCGGACCATCTGGTCGGCCTTGCGCGGGTCGACACCCAGGCGCATGGCAACCTCGACGGTCGCGTCGAACTTGGTGGTGGAGGTCTCCCGGGCGAGGCGGATGGCCTCGAGCGGGGCGTACAGGCGGTCGCGGTCGACCTTGAGGTCCGCGGCCTTGAGAGCCTTGCTGCGCTTCACTGCTGCTCCTGAGTTCTTGGAGTCGTGGTGTCCCGGGCCGCGCTGGGCCCTACCACTGAAAGGCGGAAGAAGGGGTTCAGCCCTCGACCGTGATGCCCATGGACCGGGCGGTGCCCGCGATGATCTTCTCCGCGGCGTCCAGGTCGTTGGCGTTCAGGTCGGGGAGCTTCGTCGTGGCGATCTCGCGCACCTGGGCCGAGGTCAGCTTGGCGACCTTGGTCTTGTGCGGCTCGCCGGAGCCCTTCTCGACGCCCGCGGCCTTCAGGATGAGGCGCGCGGCCGGCGGGGTCTTGGTGATGAAGGTGAAGCTGCGGTCGTCGTAGACCGTGATCTCCACCGGCACGACCATGCCACGCTGCGACTCGGTCGCGGCGTTGTAGGCCTTGCAGAATTCCATGATGTTGACGCCGTGCTGACCCAGCGCGGGGCCGACCGGCGGGGCCGGGTTGGCCGCACCGGCGTTGATCTGGAGCTTGATAAGCCCCGTGACCTTCTTCTTCTTGGGAGGCATGTCTCTCCGGGTCCTTCCTTCGATGGACGTGCGCACGACTCCGGGGCGACACCCGGGTACGCGTACACACAGCGGACCAGGCTAACGCGGATGCGGCGCCTGGCCAAAACGGGTTGGGGGTGGGGCCGCGGCCCCACCCCCAACCCGAAGACTGGGATCAGTTCTTCTGGATCTGGTCGAACGACAGCTCGACCGGGGTCTCGCGGCCGAAGATCTCGACCAGACCCTTGACCTTCTTCGAGTCGGGGTTGATCTCGTTGATGGTCGCCTGCAGGGTCGCGAAGGGGCCGTCGGTGACGGTGACCGAGTCGCCGACCTCGAAGTCGAGCACCTGGATCTCGCTCGGCTTGATCGGCGAGGGCTTGCCGGCCTCCTTGGCGGCGGCGCGCTCGACGTCGGGGGCGAGCATCTTGACGACCTCGTCCAGGGTCAGCGGGTACGGGTCGTAGGCGTTGCCGACGAAGCCGGTGACACCCGGGGTGTTGCGCACCACGCCCCAGGACTCGGCGGTCAGGTCGAGGCGGACCAGCACGTAGCCGGGGAGCTTGTTCTGCCGGATCGTCTTGCGGTCGCCGTTCTTGATCTGGACGACCTCCTCCTGCGGCACCTCGGCCTGGAAGATGTACTCCTCGACGTTCAGCGAGACGGCGCGCTGCTCCAGGTTCTGCTTCACCCGGTTCTCGTAGCCCGCGTAGGTGTGGATCACGTACCACTCGCCGGGCAGGGTGCGCAGCTCCTCGCGGAACTTGGCGACCGGGTCGACCTCCTCGGCCGGCTCCTCGGCGGCCTCGGCGTCGTCCTCATCGGTGGCCTCGTCGGCGCTGTCGGCGTCGGCCTCGCCCTCGGCGGCCTCGTCAGCGTCGTCGGCGTCGTCGGCGGCCTGCGCGATCTCGGCCTGGGCCTCGGCGAAGGCCTCGTCGGCCTCGGCCTGGGCGTCGTCCACCTCGTGCAGCGCGGCTTCCTCGGCGGGCAGGCCGGCCTCGGCGTCCGCCTCCTCGACCTCGTCCTCGTCGCTGTCGACCGCGTCGGTGATCTGCTCGGCGTCCTCGGAGAAGTCTGCGCCCTCCGCGTCGGCGGCCTCGACGTCGGCAGCCTCGGCCGCGTCCAACTCGGCGGCGACATCCGCCTCGCGGATGGGCTCGTCGGCGTCGTACAGGGGGGACTCAGACACGGTGGCTGCTTCTTTCCTGGAGGGGTGGAGATGGTACGGCTCCGGGTCGCGCAGGCCGCGGGCCCGGTGCGCGGACGCGCGGCGGCTGCGACCCGAAGTCCCAACAGTACCGACTCAACGGTAGCGGGCTCGTCCGCGCGGCGGCGACAGCTCGACCCGGGCGGTCCCCCGTTGGTGCTCGTCTGGGGACCGACCCGGGTCGGGGGGTGAAGCTGTGCGGCTACGGCTCAGCCGAAGATCCAGAAACTGCCCTTGGCGAAGCCCCAGTCGAGGGTGGCGACCAGGCCGATCATGACCACCACGAAGACCACCACGACGCTGGTGTAGTTCATCAGCTCGCTCTTGGTCGGCCAGACGACCTTGCGGAGCTCGGCGATGATCTGCCGGTAGTACAGCGCGGTGCGGGCGAAGAGGCCCTGCTTGGCGCGCTTGCCGGACGTCTTGCCACCCTCGCCGGCTGCCTTGTTGGCACGCTTGCGCTCGCGGCGCGAGAGGACCTTGCCCTCATCGACCTCAGTGCCCTCGACAGCGTCCTCGATCAGCGCCGCGTCCTCGGCGCTCTCGGGATTGCCGCTCTCAGGCGTTGCGGTGGAGCCCGTGGTCTCCGTCACTCGTCCTCACCTGAATCCGGGTCCTGCCGAAGGTCACTGGCGTGCCATGGGAGCACGGGCGATCCGGCGCAGTGCTGGCAAAAAAGTCTTGCTGGAACAACCTGGAAGAACCAGAGAAAACATGGCGCCCGCTCCGCATCAAGCCCGCTCGCTCTTGTGGAGCGAACGGGCTGGACGAGGATCAAGCAGCAGGGCACGAGGGACTTGAACCCCCAACCGCCGGTTTTGGAGACCGGTGCTCTACCAATTGAGCTAGTGCCCTTCGGCGCCTGGCGGTGCCGGAGTCGACGCTTAACCTACCCCATCTCCGAGCCCGCATGTTGAACGCTGCGGGTCTTCACGGTGGCGGGCGCTGCCGTCGATCAGTGAGTGTACGGGTTCAGCGGCGTTTGGTCGAACCTCTTCACCGGGCGGACGTGACGCGCACGGATCGTGAAACGCCGGGGCGCCGGGTCCGCGGCTTCTGCGACCATGCAGGTATGAGCGACTCCACCCCCGCCAACGTCAGCCCCGTCGATCGCCGGGTGTCCGCCCGCATCGGCGCCATCGCCGAGTCCGCCACCCTCGCCGTCGATGCCAAGGCCAAGGCCCTCAAGGCGGCCGGCCGCCCGGTGATCGGCTTCGGGGCCGGTGAGCCCGACTTCCCCACCCCGGACTACATCGTCGAGGCCGCGGTCGAGGCCTGCCGGGACCCGAAGAACCACCGGTACACCCCGGCCGGCGGGCTGCCCGAGCTCAAGGCGGCCATCGCGGCGAAGACCCTGCGGGACTCCGGCTACCAGGTCGACGCCTCGCAGGTGCTGGTGACCAACGGCGGCAAGCAGGCCATCTACGAGGCCTTCGCCGCCATCCTCGACCCGGGTGACGAGGTCATCGTCCCGGCCCCGTACTGGACCACCTACCCCGAGTCGATCCAGCTGGCCGGCGGCGTGCCGGTCGAGGTGGTGGCCGACGAGACCACCGACTACAAGGTCTCGGTCGAGCAGCTGGAGGCGGCCAGGACCGCGAACACCAAGGTGGTGCTCTTCGTCTCGCCGTCCAACCCGACCGGCTCGGTCTACACCGAGCCCGAGGCCGAGGCGATCGGCCGCTGGGCGCTGGAGCACGGCCTGTGGGTGCTGACCGACGAGATCTACCAGCACCTGGTCTACGGCGACGCCACCTTCACCTCGCTGCCCGCGCTGCTGCCGGAGCTGGCCGACAAGTGCATCGTGGTCAACGGGGTGGCCAAGACCTACGCGATGACCGGCTGGCGGGTGGGCTGGCTGATCGGGCCCAAGGACGTGGTGGCCGCCGCCGCCAACCTGCAGTCGCACGCCACCTCCAACGTGAGCAACGTGGCCCAGCGGGCCGCGCTGGCCGCGGTCAGCGGTGACCTGTCGGCCGTCGACGAGATGAAGGTGGCCTTCGACCGCCGCCGGCAGACCATCGTGCGGATGCTCAACGAGATCGACGGCGTGTTCTGCCCCGAGCCGCTGGGCGCCTTCTACGTCTACCCGTCGGTCAAGGGCCTGCTGGGCAAGGAGATCCGCGGCAGGCGCCCGCAGACCTCCGCCGAGCTGGCCGCGCTGATCCTGGACGAGGCCGAGGTCGCCGTGGTCCCGGGCGAGGCCTTCGGCACCCCCGGCTACCTGCGGCTCTCCTACGCGCTGGGCGACGCGGACCTGGCCGAGGGCGCGAGCCGGATGCAGAAGCTGCTCGGCGAGGCGCAGGCCTGACCGGAGCCCGCGATCAGCGGGAGGCACCCCGCCCCTGTCACTCCTTCGAGGGATGAGACAGGGGCGGTTCCCGTTCCGGGGGTCGATGCGGCAGGATTCGGCAATGGAACAGCATGCAGTGGAACAGCGAGACGTCCGGGCGCTGCCGAAGGCCCATCTCCACCTGCACTTCACCGGATCGATGCGCCCCGCCACGCTGCTGGAGCTGGCCGACAAGCACCGGGTCCGGCTGCCGGAGGCGCTCAGCTCCGGCACGCCCCCCAGGCTGCGCGCCACCGACGAGCGCGGCTGGTTCCGGTTCCAGCGGCTCTACGACACCGCCCGCTCGGTACTGCGCGATGAGCAGGACATCCGCCGGCTGGTCCGGGAGGCCGCCGAGGACGAGGTGGCGGACGGCTCGCGCTGGCTGGAGATCCAGGTCGACCCGACCTCCTACGCGCCCCGGCTCGGCGGCCTGATCCCGGCCCTCGAACTGATCCTGGACGCGGTGCGGGAGGCGTCCGCCGCCACCGGCGTGGGGATGCGGGTCCTGGTCGCGGCGAACCGGATGAAGTCGCCGATGGACGCCCGCACGCTGGCCCGGCTCGCGGTGCGCTACGCCGACGACGGCGTGGTCGGCTTCGGGCTCTCCAACGACGAGCGGCGCGGGCTGGCCAGGGACTTCGACCGGGCCTTCGCGATCGCCCGCAAGGGTGAACTGCTGGCCGCCCCGCACGGCGGCGAGCTGGCCGGGCCCGGGTCGGTGCGCGACTGCCTGGACGACCTGGGCGCAGGCCGGATCGGCCACGGGGTGCGGGCCGCCGAGGACCCGCGGCTGCTCCAGCGGCTGGCCGACCGCCAGATCACCTGCGAGGTCTGCCCCGCCTCCAACGTCGCGCTCGGCGTCTACGAGCGGGCGGCCGCCGTACCGCTGCGCGCCCTCTTCGACGCCGGGGTGCCGCTCGCGCTCGGCGCCGACGACCCGCTGCTCTTCGGCTCCCGGCTGGCCGCCCAGTACGACCTGGCCCGCTCGGTGCACGGCTTCTCCGACGCCGAGCTGGCCGAACTGGCCCGTCAGTCGATCCGCGGCTCACGGGCGCCGGAGGGCGTGCGCAAGGAGATCCTCGCGGACATCGACACCTGGCTCACCAAGCCCGGGGTGGTCGTGGAAGGCTGACGCCCCATGAGCTCGCATCACTCCAGCAGTCACGGCAGCAGCCACACGACGCACACCACGACGACCCACACCACGACCCATCACGTGGTGCACCACGTCACCGTGGTGCACCACAGCTACTACTACCGGAGTACCCACGGATCGGGCCTCGGCCTGTCCCTGGTGCTGGTGCTGATACTGGTGGCGCTGGTGGTGTGGCTGGTGGTGCGCAGCCGGCGCGCCTGAGGCGGGCCCGACTCAGAGCGAGACGCCCACCAGCACCGGCTCGTTGACCAGCCGCACCCCGAAGGCCTCGTGCACGCCGTCGCGGATCTCGCGGGCCAGCGCGAGCAGGTCCTCGGTGCTGGCCCGGCCGCGGTTGGTGAGTGCCAGCGTGTGCTTGCCGGAGAGGGTGGCGGGGCCGCCGCCGTAGCCCTTGGTGAAGCCGGCCTTGTCGATCAGCCAGGCGGCCGAGGTCTTGGTGCCCCCGTCCGGCGCCGCCCAGGCCGGGGCGGTCAGCGCGTGCGCGGTCAGCCGCTCCTGGAAGGCCCGGTACTGCTCGGGGGTGAGGATCGGGTTGGTGAAGAAGGAGCCGGCCGACCAGGTGTCGTGGTCCGTCGGGTCCAGCACCATGCCCTTGCCGGCCCGCAGCGCGAGCACCGTCTCGTAGGCGGCGCGCAGCGGCACCCGCTCCCCCGCCCCGGTGCCCAGGGTCTTGGCCACCTCGGCGTACTGGACCGGGCTGGAGGCGCCGGCGGCGTCCTCCA
This sequence comes from Kitasatospora sp. NBC_01287, assembly GCF_026340565.1. NCBI lineage: Bacteria > Bacillati > Actinomycetota > Actinomycetes > Kitasatosporales > Streptomycetaceae > Kitasatospora > Kitasatospora sp. NBC_01287. The sequence continues at coordinate 5,435,361 of NZ_JAPEPB010000001.1, read as the reverse complement.
GGGCGAACCGGACCCGGAGCACCACGTAGCGGTCGGGGTCGGCCTTGAAGCGGCTGTGGCGGTAGGAGAAGGCGCAGTCGGCGGCGGGCAGGGTGACCGTCTCGCCGCCGAGCCGGTCGTAGGCGACCACCTCGGTGATGCTCTGGGCGACCTCCTGGCCGTAGGCGCCGACGTTCTGCACCGGGGTGGCGCCGGCCGAACCGGGGATGCCGGCCAGGAACTCGATGCCGGCCAGGCCCGCCTCGACCGTGCGGGCCACCGCCTCGGCCCAGACCTCGCCGGCCGCCAGCTCCAGCTCGGTGCCGGTCAGCGTGAAGCCGCTGGTGGCGATGCGCAGCACGGTGCCGGGGAAGCCGGCGTCGCCGATCACCAGGTTGCTGCCGCCGCCGAGCACCAGCAGCGGCTCACCGGCCGCGTCGGCGGCCCGGACGGCGCCGACCACCTCGGCGTCGGTGCGCGCGGTCACCAGGCGGCGGGCGGGGCCGCCGAGGCGCAGCGTGGTCAGCGGGGCGAGGGGGGCGTTCTCGGTCACGTGCACGCGCTCCACCGTAGTGGATGGCCTGTCGCGTACCCGTCCGAAGGGATTATGGAGAGGTAGGCTATCCATATGCGCGTCGGAGAACTCAGCAAGCGGACCGGGGTGCCGGTTCCCACGATCAAGTACTACCTGCGGGAGGGTCTGCTCCCCAGCGGCGAGCTGACCAGCCACAACCAGGCCCAGTACGGCGAGGAGCACCTGCGCCGGCTGAAACTGGTGCGGGCGATGACCGAGGTGGGCCGGCTGTCGGTGGCCGCCACCCGTGAGGTGCTGGCCGCGATCGACGAGCCGACCGTGGGCCTGCACCAGGTGCTGGGCATCGCGCAGGAGGCGGTCACCCCGCGGGTGACGCCCGGCGACGGCGAGTCCTGGACCCGGGCCAGGGCGCTGGTGGCCGGGCTGGTCGAGCGGCACGGCTGGCAGGTGCAGCCGGAGCACCCGGCCTGCCAGGTGCTGGCCCAGCTGGTGGTGACCATTCAGGACCTGGGGCAGGAGGACCTGCTGGAGGTCTTCGACGAGTACGCGATCGCGGCCGAGCGGCTCTCCGCCGCCGAGCTGGCGATGATCGGCAACCGGCCGGACGTGGACAGCAAGGTGGAGGGCGTGGTGCTGGGCACCGTGCTGGGGGACGCGCTGCTCGGCGCGATGCGGCGGCTGGCCCAGTCGGAGGCCTCGCACCGCGTCTTCGAGCCGACGGGCCGCGTGTAGTCCACGCGGCCCGCCGGCTCGGGGCGGCACTCGGGGCGGCACTCGGGGGCGCGATCCGGATCGGAGGGAGCGCCGGTGCCCGTCAGACCGCGGCCGGGACCTCCCGGTCGCCGGCCTCCTCGGTGGCTCCGGCGCCGCTGGGCACCGCCGCCGGGCGCGGCGGGCGCGGGATGAACAGGGCGCAGACGCCGCCCAGCACCACCACCACGACCCCGACCCAGACCGCCGGGTGCAGCCCGCGGACGAAGTCCTGGGCGTCGGCCGTGCTGCCGTGGGCCAGGAAGACGCTGCTGAGCACCGCGATGCCGAGCGCGCCGCCGATCTCCCGCACGGTGGTGTTGGCGCCCGAGGCCTTGCCCCGGTGCTCGGGGCCGACCGCGCCCAGCACCACGGCGGCGGTGGGCGCGATCGCGAAGCCCATCCCGGCGCCGCCCAGGATCATGCCGCCGACCATGTGCGAGTACGGGGTGTCCGTGGTGGCCACCAGGTTGATCCAGGTCAGGCCGGCGGCCTGGAGGAAGAGGCCGAGCGCCATCAGGCGGCCGCCGCCGACCTTGTCGGTGAGCGCGCCGGCCACCGGGGCGATGAACATCGGCATCAGCGTCCAGGCCAGGGTGAGCACGCCGGCCTGCAGCGGGGTGCGCGGCGGGGCGATCTGCAGGTACTGGGCGAAGAAGAAGATCGAGCCGAAGACCCCGAAGTACATAGCGGCGGAGACGATGTTGGTCAGGGTGAAGGCGCGGACGCGGTAGAAGCCGAGCGGCAGCAGCGGGTGCGGGGCGCGGCGCTCCCAGAGCACGAAGGCGGTGAGCAGCACGGCGCCGGCCGCGAAGGCGCCGACGATCCGGCCGGCCGTCCAGCCGTCGGTGCTCCCGTTGACGATGCCCCAGACCACGGCCAGCAGGCCGGCGGCGGCCAGCAGCATGCCGGCCAGGTCGAGCTTGACCCGCTCGCCCTTGCTCTCCCGCAGCACCCTGAGCACGAGCGGGATGGCGACGATGCCGACCGGCACGTTGATCCAGAAGATCCACTGCCAGGCCAGACCGTCCACCACCGCGCCGCCGACCACCGGACCGAAGGCGATGGCCAGGCCGCTGACCGCGCCCCACAGGCCCAGCGCCAGGCTGCGCAGCCGCTCGGGCACGGCCTGCGAGAGCAGGGTGAGCGAGAGCGGCATCACGGCCGCGGCACCGAAGCCCTGCACCGCGCGGGCCGTGATCAGCTCGCCGCTGGTGCTCGCCATCCCGCAGGAGACCGAGGCCAGGGTGAAGATCGCGATGCCGATCGCGAAGACCTTGCGGCGCCCGAAGCGGTCGCCCAGGGCCGCGCCGATCAGCAGCAGGCAGGAGAAGCTGAGCACGTAGGCGTTGACGAACCACTGCAGGTCGGTGGTACCGGCGTGCAGCTTGACGGCCAGGGTGCGCAGCGCGGTGGAGACCACCAGGTTGTCCAGCGCCACCATGAACATCGGGACGCTGCAGGCGACGATCGAGAGCCAGAGCGGCACTTTCGGCCGGTCGGGGGTGGTGGACATGACGGTCCCCTCCTTGGGAACTTCGTTGCTGCTCAACGGGGGTCGCAGCTCAACGCGGGCTGCTCAATGGGGGTCGCAGCTCAACGCGGGCTGCTCAACGGGGGATCGCCGTTCGACGGAGGCGGGTCAGCCCTGGGCCGCCGCGTCGGCGCGCTGCTGCTCGGCGAGCTTGGCGCGGGCGTCGGGCCAGCGGATCGGGAGCTCCTCGACGGGGACGTCCCAGAAGGTGAAGACGGACTCCTTCACGGTCGAACGGAGCGAGGTCATCACGGACTTGTGCGGTTCGGCCTTGGCGTAGGCGTACAGCGCCTCGCGGCTCTCCCAGGCGGAGAGGGTCCAGAAGGTGCGCTTGAACGGCTGGGCCACCAGGGAGGCGCCGACCGCGCCGGGCGCGCTCTTCACCTGGCGCCAGGCGGCGAGGGACTTCAGGAAGAAGCGGGGCACGTCCTTGAGGGAGGTCACTTCCAGCCGCGAGGCCATGACCAGGGCCTGGGTCTGCGGTCGGGGCGGGTTCGGAGTGGTCCAGGGCAGCGTGGGCATGGTCGAGCTCTCCTCAGATAGTGGAACCTGACACTATCCATTATGCCGGATGGCGGCGGCCTGAAGCCAGTGGGTATTCCACCGCTGCCCCGACCACTGCCCCGGCCGCCTACCGGCCCAGCTCGCGCAGGAGTTGGGACCCCGCCTCCTGGCCGGCCGAGAAGGCCGCCTCGTGCGAGCCGATCTGGTCGTGGTGCAGCTGCTTGGAGTGGAAGTACGAGCCGCAGAGCTTGATCCGGCTGCCCTCGTTGACCTGGTAGATGGTCTGCTGCAGGGTGCGCAGGCCCAGGTCGATCACCGGGTGCTCGTAGCGCAGTTCGCGGATCACCAGCTCCTCGCGCAGCTCGCGCGGGTAGTCCAGGGTGACGAAGTAGTCCCGCTCGGCCTCGAAGCCGTGCAGCCGGTTCATGTAGTACGCCACGTACGGACGCACCGCGCCGTCCAGGACGACCTTGCCGTAGTTCCAACTCTCCCAGCGGGAGCGGTCGGTGGGCAGCACGGACGGGTCGGTGTGCAGCACCGCCGTCGAGGCGTTGTAGCGGATCCGGGCCAGCGTCGCGCGCTGCGCCTCGTTCGGGTCGGTGAGCAGCGCGCGGGCCTGGTCGCCGTGCACCGCCAGCACCGCGTGGTCGAAGTGCTCGACCCCGGTGGCGGTGGCCACGCTCACCCCCGCCGCCTCCTCCCGCACCCCGGTGACCGGCTCGGCCAGCCGCAGCTTGGGGTCGATCGCGGCGATCGCCCTGCGGACGTAGGAGATCGAACCGCCCTCGACGGTGCGCCAGTCGACCCGCCGCCCGCCCAGGCCGCCCTCGTCGTGGGCCAGGAAGAAGGCGATCACGGTGGTGGCCGGCATCTCCCAGATCAGCTCGGCGGGCACCGACCAGACCGCGGTGCAGAGCAGGATCACGTAGCCGTGGCGGAACTCCTGGCTGTAGCCGCCGCGGTCCAGGTACTCCCCCAGCGGGAGGTCGGTGCGCTTGCGGAAGAAGTCGCGGCGGCCCTCGGTGTGGAAGCGGCGGGCCTCGTGCCAGAGGGTGTTGAACTCCGCCGGGTAGCGCCGCGCCACCTCCTCCTGGGGCAGCGCCAACTCGGCGCTGCCGTACTGAAGTCCGGAGTCCAGGTCGAAGAAGTTGAAGCCGCCGGCGTGCTCCTTGGTGGCCACACCCAGCTCGTCCAGGAAGCGGCTGAAGTTGGGGTAGCTGGGGCGGTTCATCACCACGAAGGCGGTGTCGATGCCCAGGGTCCGGCCGGCCTCCTCGACCTCGATGGTGTTGGCGTGGCCGCCGATCCGGTCCTCGCGCTCGAAGAGGGTCAGCTCGGCGTGCTCGCGCAGCCGGTAGGCGGCGGACAGGCCGGCCACGCCGGCGCCGATCACGGCGATCCGGGGCTTGCGGGTGGTGGTCATGGCGGAGCCTTCCTAGGCGGTGAGGAGGGTGCGGTGCAGGCGGCCGCCGCGGCCGTGCTCGACGGCGGCGGCGAGCACGAAGCCGGGGGCGGGGTGCAGCAGTTCGAAGCGCCAGGCGGCCGGGGTGCCGGCCGGGTCGGTCAGCTCGATCGGGCCGGCCTGCGGGGGCGAGAAGGCGAAGCCGGCCAGGTCGCGGCGAAGCCCCGTGCCGAGCGCCTTGAGATAGGCCTCCTTGAGCACCCAGTAGGCGGCCAGCGCGGCGGGTCGGGCGGCGGGCGGGGCGGCCGCCAGCGCGGCGCGCTCGGCGGCGGCCAGGTAGCGCGGCAGGTGGCGCAGCGCGTCCTGGCCGACCGGGGTCCGCTCGACGTCCACCCCGCAGGAGGCGGTCTCGGTGACCAGGCAGGCGAGCATCCCCTCGGTGTGCGAGAGGTTGAAGCGCAGCCCGTCGGCCGGTGCCTGCGGCTCCGGGCGGCCGTGCGGGCCGGTGCGGAACCGCCAGGCGTGCGGCGGGCGGTGCGAGCGGGCGCTGAGCGCGTAGCGGCAGAGCACCCGGGCGCCCAGGTAGCGCCGCCGGGCTCCCGGGGTGCGGCGGCGCGCCAGTTGGGCGCGCTCGTCGGCGGTGAGCAGCGCGGGGCCGCCGTACCGGGCGGCGAAGGCCTCGACGGCGGGCTCGGGCAGCAGGTAGAGGTGCGCGTCGGTCACCGGGGCTCACCGGTGAGTTCGGCGAGCGCGCCCAGGCCGAGAAGGTGGCGCAGCCAGTCGGTCAGCTCCTCGCGCAGCCGGGAGCGGCAGGCGGGGCAGAGCGGCAGGTCGCGGTCGAGGTGCCGGGCGGGGATCGGGTGGGCGCAGCGGGGGCAGGCGAACATCGGGGACCTCCTTGCCGATCGCGGGGCAGTGGTGGGGCAGTCGTACGGCGGTCGCGGGGCAGCGGCGGGTCAGTGGCGGGGGCAGTGGCGGGGCAGCGGCGGGTCAGTGGCGGGGGCAGCGGCGGGGCAGCGGCGGGGCAGCGGCGGGTCAGTGGCGGGGGCAGTGGCGGGGCAGCGGCGGGTCAGTCGAGGGCGCCGGTCGAGCCGGTGCGCTCGGCGAGTTGGAACTGCCGGAGCGAGAAGAGCCGGTTCTCCTGGTGCAGCCGGCGCAGCACCGCCATCGCCTCGTCCACCACCGCGCCGTCGGTGACCGCCTCGTGCGGGTGCCACTGGCGGCGCAGCCGCTCCAACTGGAGCAGCAGCAGCGCGGGGGTGAGCAGCGACTCCCCGGCGGGGGCGTGCAGGTAGGCGTGCAGGCAGGCGGCGACCGCGTGCAGCAGGCAGTACTCCTTGGCCAGGTCGAAGAGCTCGGCCGACTGCCCGTACTCCCGCCCCAGCTCGGCCCGCAGCGCGGTGCAGCGGGCGTGCAGCGCACCGCGCTGGTCGAGCAGCTCGCCGGCGACGGCGGCGGCCCCGCGCAGCCGCTCCCGCTCGGGTCCGGCGGCCGCCTCCGCCCTGGACCGCAGTTCGCGCAGCGCCGCGGGGGCGGCGAGCAGCGCGTCGTCCCGGCCGCGACTGTAGAGCTGCTGGTCCCAGGGCCGGTAGAGCGGCAGTTGCCGCTCGGGCCCGTAGAGCACCGGCGCCCGCCGTTCGGCCGCCGCGACCGGCGCCGCCTCGGGCTCGGCGAGCGCGGCCAGCAGACCGTCCAGTTGCAGGGCCAGGTTCTTCAGGTTGACCACGGTGTTGCCGTCGGCGAAGTTCGCCACCGGCAGGTCGCGCAGCATCTTCTGATGGATGCCGTAGTGCGGGGTGGCGCGCAGGAAGAAGCGGGCGCCCAGCACGATGTTCAGCTGGGACATGGTGCGCTCCAGCAGGGTCGGCACGAAGTACTTCACCACCGAGGACCAGACGCTGGCCTGCTCGGGGAGCAGCTGCAGGCTGCGCACCGCGCCCAGGCTGACCGCGTCGGCGATCAGCAGGTCGGCGAAGCTCTCGACCAACTGCCGCCGGGAGTACGGGATGTCGCTGACCTTGCGGCCGAAGATCTCGCGCTGCTCGGTGAAGTCGAGGGTGACCCGCAGCGCGGTGTCCACCGCCGAGAGCGCGATGCCGCCGATCAGCGTGCGGGCCACCTGGGAGGTCTGCAGCGCGATCTCCAGGCCCGCACCCTCGGCGCCGATCAGCGCGCTGTCGGGGACGAACACCCGCTCCAGCCGCACCCCGCTCATGTCGAGCGCGCGCAGCCCGTGCAGCCGCTCGTTCGGCAGTTCCTCGACGCTGCCCGCCGGGGTGCGGCGCTTCTCCAGCAGGAAGATCGAGTAGCCGGCCGGGCCCCCGGCGGGGCGGGTGCGGGCGAAGAGCACCAGGCCGTCGGCCACCCGGGCGTTGCCGATCAGCCACTTCTCGCCGGTCAGCAGCCAGCCGCCGTCGGTCCTCTCCGCGCTCAGCTCGTTGGCCAGCACGTCGCTGCCGTGGGCGCGTTCGGACAGGCCCCAGGCGTAGCGGCTGCCCTGGCGCATCGTGTCGGCCAGGTACCGCTTCTGCTCGGCCGTGCCGGCGATCCAGGCGGGCATGAAGGCCAGGCTGCTGATGATCAGCGCGGTGGCGGTGGTCGGGTCGCGGCGGGCGATCAGCCGCAGCAGGTTGAAGCCGGTCTCCACGTCGCCGGCCCGACCGCCCTGTGCCTCGGGGATGTTGTACTCGGGCACGCCCCAGCGCTGGAGCAGGTTGACGAAGACGTACGGGTACTCCTCGCGCTCGTCCAGATCCAGGATCCGGGTGAACGGCAGGCGGCTCGCGGGATCGTGCGGGTCGCCCAGGTGCGCCTCCAACTCGGCGGCGAGCTTGGCTAGTTCTTGGTACGGCACAGCCTCTCCTGAGGGCTAGCGGGGGTGGGCGAGCGGGACGGGCAGCGCGGAGAAGAGCCGGTGGCCCTCGCGCAGGCCGAGCACCAGGTCGAGGGCGGGCGCCGCCGGCCCTGCCGCGCGGCGCGGCGCGGTGCCCTCGGCGCGGGCCAGCAGGTAGCCGAGCACGGCGCCCAGCCAGCCCGGGTGGCCCGGCTTGCCGCCGAACAGCGGCAGGTGCCGGTTGGCCCACCACAGGTGCAGACAGCAGGCGGCGGCGTGCAGCCAGGCGAACCGCTCGGCCAGGTCGACGAGTTCGACCCCGGGCCCGGCCGCCCGCGCCTGCTCGGGCAGTTGCCGCACGGCGGCGAGCAGTTGCTCGGCCAGGGCGGCCACGGCCGGGGCGCCGGCCTCGGCGAGCTCACCCGCGGCGGGCTCGGCGACGTCGGCCAGCGTGGCGGTGACCAGGTCCCGGCCGCGGGCTGCCAGTTCGAGCCGGGTCGGGTCGTAGGGCGGCAGCGGGGCGTCCAGCGCGAAGACGGTGCGCAGGGCCGCCGGATCGGCGCCCGCGCCGGTGAGAGTGGGCAGCTGGCCGCTGAAGGAGCGCAGGTTGGCCAGCGTGCTGGTGTCCACCACCCGGACCAGGGCGGCGTCCCGCTGCAGCTTCTGGAAGAGGCCGCCGCCCGGGCCCTCACCGCGCAGCACCGAGCGGGTGGCCAGGGTGGCGCCGCAGCGGGCGAGCAGCTCCTCCACCGACTCGGCCACCACGTGCTTGGCCACGCAGCCCCAGACGCTGAACTGCTCGGGCACCACGTGGATCCCCCGGGCCGCCGCCAGCGCGACCGCGTCGGCGGCCAGCAGCGCCGTGGCGGCCAGCGCCAACTCGCGGCGCTGGTAGGGGGTCTCCAGCAGGGTGGTACGGCCGGTGCGGCGCTCGGCGGCGAAGTCGAGGGTCAGCCGCAGCCCGGTGTCGGCCAGGCCCAGGCTGCCGGCGGTGCTCATCAGCCGCACCACCTGCTGCGCCTTGACGGCCACCTCCAGCGCCTCGCCCTGACGTCCGACCGGTTCGCCTTCGAGCGTCGTGAACTGATCGAACGTCAGATGGGCGAAGTCGATCCCCCGCATGCCGCTGGTGCGCACCGGCGCCCCGCGCTCCAGGCGCCCGGGCCGCGCGGCGGTGAGGTCGAGCAGCAGGGCCGAGAAGGCGCCGGGCCCGCGCAGCGGCGCGCCCTGGGCCGAAGGCCGGCCGACGGTGCGCGCCACCAGGTAGAGCGCCTCGCAGCGCTGTCCGAGGCCGACCATCCACTTGGTGCCGTTCAGCTCCTGGCCGCCCGCCCCGTCCGGGGTCAGCCGCGCCTCGTTGGCCAGCAGGTCGCTGCCGTGCGCGGCCTCGGAGAGCGCGAAGCCGATCGCGCCGCCGCCGCACAGCAGTTCGGCGGCGCGGGCCTGCTGCTCGGGCGAGCC